>DASTMJ010000125.1:0-9037 GCA_035714205.1 Flavisolibacter sp.
TATATTTTTTGCAGCATGAGCAGATCATGGAGTTTGCAGAACCCGTCACTGAATTTTCGATGAAGCTGCTGAAAAAATCGGATACAGTAACAGTAGCTTATCGTAATAATTATCCTGCCATTGATAAGAATACGCAGGAAACTTTTTATGAAGTGTTGGTTGATGGCAATTACCAGTTATTGCGCTGTAAGGCAAAAACCATTCATTTATATAAAGATGAAGAAGTGCCTGAAGAAAAACGGGATTATAGTAAAGAGTTATTCTATGCTTTACTGCCCGGCAACAAAATGGTGCAGCTCAAAAAAGATAAGGAATTTGTCCTCAAACAAATGCCCGGGCAGGCAGAAACCATAAAAACGTTAGCAGCCGAACATAAATTAAAACTTAAAAACGAAGCACAGCTGGTAGAACTTTTCCAGTTGTTAAACAACCAGTAACATTTTTGCCTGGCATGGATTTCCTGTTTCACTGTATCTTGCGGCCCTCAAACAGATACCATGCCCCTCATTGCACCATCACTTCTCTCTGCCGATTTTTTACACCTGGCCAATGATTGTAACATGCTCAATGAAAGTGAGGCCGATTGGTTTCACCTTGATGTAATGGATGGACGGTTTGTTCCCAATATTTCTTTTGGCCTGCCAGTTATCGAACACATTCGTAAAGCCACAAAAAAAGTTTGTGATGTACACCTGATGATTCTGGAACCTGAACGGTACGCCGAAGCATTTAAAGCAGCAGGTGCCGATATTTTATCTGTACACATCGAGGCCTGCACACATTTGCACCGCAACATCCAGCAAATAAAATCGCTGGGTATGAAAGCTGGCGTGGCCGTAAATCCACACACACCGGTATCATTTCTTTACGACATTTTGGGTGACATTGACCTGGTATGCATGATGAGTGTGAACCCGGGATTTGGCGGGCAAAAATTCATTCCCCGTACATTGAATAAGATCCGTGAATTACGTAAAATGATCGACGAGAATAAGCTGGATGTGCAAATTGAAATTGATGGAGGTGTAACAATAGAAAATGCGCCATCAATAATAGAAGCCGGTGCAGATGTATTGGTAGCCGGCAATACGGTTTTCAGATCTGCCGATCCTAAAAAAACCATCAGCCAGTTAAAAAAGATCGGTTCCTGATCACATTATAATTTTCTCCCGGCAGGTCTGCAAAATTAAATTCGATTGGAATTCTGTAATACAATCAACTGAATTCAACGAAGAATCGGCAAATAAGATTTCCTTTTCCTCGTTTATCTATTATTTTTATTCCAAATTGCTTTTGTGAACCGCTGCCATCCAATCCTGTTACTAACCATCCTGCTTTCTTCTTTTTGTTATGCACAGAAAAAAAGCGCTACTATTTCCGGCAAAGTAATCAACGAATCGGAAAACCCGCTTGGCCGTGTTTCTGTCAGTATCCTTGGTCAGCAAACCAGCATCACTACTTCCGATTCCGGGATATTTACACTAAAAGTCCCTGCCGACAAAGCGTTTGCATTGATCTTTTCATACAGTGGTTATAAACCTGTTCAGCAGAATTTTTTACTGAACGAAGGGGAACAGGAACAAATCACCATCCGTATGGAACCCGGCAGCACCATGATGGAAGATATCATTGTTCGGGACCAGCGGGAACGTACAGAGGTCGGACTCATCAAACCCAATCCCAAATCCATCATTAACATACCCTCTCCCATTATGGGTGTGGAAAGCATGCTGAAGGTTTTTGTAGGATCCAACAATGAACTTACTTCCCAATACAATGTTCGCGGGGGAAGCTACGATGAGAACCTGATCTATGTGAACGATTTTGAAGTATTTCGTCCTTACCTGGTACGCAGCGGGCAGCAGGAAGGATTAAGTTTTATTAATCCCGAAATGGTCCGCAACATTAATTTTTATAATGGTGGTTTCCAGGCAAGGTATGGTGATAAGATGAGTTCTGTGCTCGATATTCAATACAACAAACCAAGGACGTTTGGTGGCTCTGCCTACATCAGCATTCTGGAACAGGGTTTTCATGTAGAAGGCACGGGCGCAAAAAATAAATTGTCTTACCTGGTTGGGGTTCGCAACCGCAGCAACCGGAATTTATTAAGCAGGCAGGAAACACAAGGCAGTTATACTCCTTCCTCTGCCGATCTGCAGGCCCTTATCAATTACCAGATTAACGATAAATGGAGTGCCGAAGCACTGGGCAATATATCGCAAACAAAATTTTCACTCATACCCCAATACAGCCAGCTTACTTCAAGCGTATTCTCACCTTTTTTTACCGCCAACCTGGGAGTAGATATTTATTTTGAAGGGAGAGAAAAAGACCAGTACAGCACAGCAATGCTTGGCCTTTCAACTACCTACCAGGCAAATAAAAAATTAAAATTAAAATGGCTGGCCTCAAGGTTTGAAAATGATGAACAGGAGAATATTGACATAGCCGGCGCTTATTTGTTTGGCGACCGGAATTTTGACCAGGGCAGTTCGTCTTATGGATTAATCGTGAATCCGCTGGGGGCTGGTATCAGCCAGAATTTTGCCCGCAACCGGCTGAATATAGTGGCCTGGAATTTTTCGCACAAAGGCAGTTACGAACTCAATAAACATTTTTTACAATGGGGATTGGGTTATGACAAAACCACTATTAACGATAAGATCAATGAATGGGAATACCAGGATTCCGCAGGTTACTCCCTCCCCTACAACCCCGATGTTCTGTTAATGAATAAGGTGATCAAATCCACGGCAGATCTCAACGTCAATCGCTATTCAGGTTACCTCCAGGATAATATCGTGATCGATAAAAATGGAGCTACCTACACCATCAACGGAGGTGTACGTTTTAATTACAATGACCTCAACTCAGAATTATTATTCTCCCCCCGGTTTGGTTTTTCATGGAAACCTTCCGGTCAAAAAGATATAGTGGTCAGGGCCGCGGCCGGCCTTTATCACCAGCCACCATTTTACCGTGAGCTTCGCCGTTATGATGGCAGCGTAAATAAAGAAGTAAAGGCACAAAAAAGCAGCCAGTATGTTTTGGGCGTTGATTATAATTTTTTTGGACTTAACAGGCCTTTGCGTTTAACAGCTGAAGCCTATTACAAGAATATGTGGGATGTGGTGCCTTACGATATCGACAATGTACGTCTTCGGTATTTTGGGGAGAACAGTGCAAAAGCTTATGCAACCGGAATTGAAATGCGGCTTTTTGGAGAGCTGGTAAAAGATGCAGAAAGCTGGATAAGCATGGGGTTGATGCGCACAAGGGAAGACCTTGAAAATGATTTGTATAAAACCTATACGCTTGACTCTATGAACAAACCGGTGGATAGTACCGAGGTTCAGGGTGGATGGTTGCGCCGCCCAACCGACAGGTTACTTACGTTTGGAATGTTCTTCCAGGATTATTTATCAACCAACAAAAACTTTAAGGTTTACATCAATACTTTATACGGAACCAATTTGCCTTACAATATCCCGGGCAATGTACAATACCGTAATGCTCTTAGAATTGAACCCTACATACGGGTTGATATCGGCTTTAGTGCTTTATTGCTTGACGCGGAAAAAAGCAACCGTCGCAGCCACTCTCCTTTCCGCAATTTTAATAACATATGGGCCAGCCTGGAGATCTTTAATTTGATTGATCGTCCAAATACAATTTCCTACTTACTCATCAAAGATTTTGGTAACAATGTATTTACCATGCCCAACAGGTTAACGCCTCGTTTGGTAAATATCAAGCTGGTAGCCAGGTGGTAAGGCATAAGCGTTACCAATAAGTTTTTGTACCGGGCTTTATACTACTATTGAGCATCCGTTGCGTCGCACTCTTCTACGTTCGTCAGGCTAATCAGCAAAAACGGGTGCTAAAAACAACATTTTATGTCGGCAACCAATTATTATTTACTAAGTGTGGTTATCGGTGTCAGTTCCAGTTTCCTGAATTCTACTTCAGATCCCTCGGCCTGGATAGCAATTTTTCCCTTATTGGCTGTCATGTTATATCCATAATTCACAAGATCTCCATTTACCCAAACTTTTATGCTGTCTGATACGCATTCAATCATCATGGTATTCCACTCGCCCAACGGTTTTTCTGAACCATCAGTAAGATTGACGATGCGTCTTGCCTTACCTTCTGTTATACCCCATTGATCTTTCGGACCCCTGCGTTTTTCCATATCCGGCACGGTAACATCTTCAACAATACACCAGAAATCCCCCGCGTTCTGGTGCATCATCTGTACTTCGATGGATTGCGGAAACATTTTATAAAGAGCTCTTGGTGTAGAAGCATGTACCAATATCCCGCAATTACCCGGTTCGCCTGCAAAACGGTATTCTGCCTGCAGCCTGTAGTTTTTATATGATGCATCCGTTAACAGGTGGCCGTTTGGTTTTCCCAAACTAACCAGTAACCCATTACGCACAATGAAGGGGTTTTGAGCAGCCGAATTTGTATCCATTTCCGGCACGTCTGTATGCCAGCCGTTAAGGTTGGTGCCGTTAAAAAGAGAATAAGATCGATTTTTGGGATAGGATGTACAGGAAGTTATAAATATGGCTGCCAGTAGTATACAAAGGAGTAGTTTCATTTTGATTGATTTTAAAATGAAGTCTGCGAACAGTTCCGCAATTTAAGTCTTAAAGCCAGGCTTACGATTATAACAGCCTTGAATATTATAATCACCAACGGATGCGGTAAACAAATGAAGGGATCGCCGAACAAAAAAACTCATGCACGAACTTTATGTTACATTAGAACCTTAAAAAACATCAATACTTCCTGCTCATGAAAAATATTTTCCTTTTTACACTTGGTTTTCTATTCGTTTGTTCAGCTGGTGCACAACAATATGCTTTGCAACTAAACCTTCAAAAGGGACAAACCTATTATCAACAAACGAAGGGCACTATGCAAATACAGCAGACCATCAATGGTCAGCAGATGAATATAACCACCATCATTGCAGGAAAGGCAGCTTATACAGTGGTGGGTTTGAATGAAGACGTGTATCAATTGGAATTACGTTTTTTATCCCTTGAAATTGATCTTAGGTCTGGAACGTTTATACTGAAGGCAAGTTCTGAAAGCAGGGATTCCGGCAACAAATTATCCCTCTTGTACAAAAAACTTACAAAAGAAGTATTCACCGTTTATATGCATAAAAACGGAGCTGTTAAAGAGATCACAGGCACAGATTCTGTTTTTGCCAACCTTTTAAAGGATGTTGATGCAACTGAAGAACAAAAAGGACAGTTACTCAATCAAATGAACCAAAGTTTTGGCGCCGCCGCTTTAAAAAGCAATATTGAAATGAGCACCCATATCTTCCCGGACAAAAAAGTAAATGTTCATGACACCTGGACCAAATCCATTTCCCTGAACGCCATTGTGCCTGGCACTATCAATGCCAGTTTCAGGTTGAATGCAGTCACCCCAACAGAATACATCCTGAGTGGCCAGGCGCAATTAGTGGCAGAAGACAATGATACTTACGTTAACATGAACGGGATGGATACCAAATACCTGTTAAACGGCACTATGCTCTCCCAGATTAAAGCAGATGCAAAAACCGGGTGGATAAAAGAATTTAAACAGGAGCAAACATTGGGAGGCACCATTCAAATCAAAGACAACCCGCAGGTTCCCGGCGGCCTGACCATCCCAATGGAAATAAAAACTACCTATACCACAACAAACAAATAGTGCATTAAAGATCCGGCAACACAAATAAAAAACGCAAATAAAACCACATACCTTTCGCTTATGAAATATATGCTGACCCTGTTGATGCTGTTAAGCTTGTCCGTTACAAATGCCCAGACAAATATTCAACCTGAGACAATTGCAGAACATGTGGGTGATAGTGTATCATTAACAGCAAAAGTTTACAGCACCCGCTATTTCGAAAATGCCAAAGACGCTCCCACTCTTTTAAACCTGGGTGCCGCATTTCCCCATCAATTACTTACGGTAGTTATTTATGGCACTGAAAGAAAGAACTTTTCCGAAGCACCCGAAAACTTCTATAAGGATAAAACCATTCGTATAACCGGTAAAGTTGAATTATACAAAGGCAAACCTCAAATAGTTGCCAAAGCAAGTTCTCAAATTCTTGTACTACCAGAACAGGCCAACTAAGATGGAAGAATTTGAATTACCGGTTTGGTATAAGAATAAAGAAGTTTTATTTCCTGCCCGTTTGCAGTCATTCGGGTGGACGCATCGCATAGTAGTTGATCTGTATGGTTTTGAACTTGCATTTGAAAGGGATGAAGAACGGGAATGGAGAGCACTGTCGGAAGACGCAACTGCAGCCGCCAACCTTGACCCCGAACTTATAAAAGCTGTTGCAGCTGCTATAGAAAGTATACTTAAGTAGGCTAAATGTAAACCCGTTCATGATATCGGCTCATTGGTTATTGAACCAAACAAACAGATTTCTATCAAACTAAAAATAAAAAGTTGGCAACAAGCCCGTTAGTGTTCAACGGGCTTATTGTCAACTCAAAGTTTATTCTCCTTTATCAATATTGATTAATGCTCTGCGGTTCATACTTCTTCCATCCGGATTATCCCGCCCGTTAAGCATTTCCATTTCCACCGGGCAGCAGGCACCAAACGACTCGAAGCTGATCCTTGCTGCATCAATACCCTTTTCTACCAGGTAATCGGCACAAGCCCTGGCACGTTTATCAGAAAGCACCTGGTTATATTCCACGGATCCAAGTCCGTCAGTATAACCCGATATCTGTATGGTAGCGGTTGGATTTTCAGTTAACACGGTGTAGATCGAATCCAGTTGCACTATCCCGCGATCTTTCAATTTACTCTGGTCAAAATCAAAATAAACGGTTACCACATTTTCCACTTTGATCACAAGTTTCTTTTCCATGCAGATGGCAGCAGTAAACAAAGTGTCGGTAAGCCAACCTGTTTTATTCGTTTCAACTGTCACACCCGCATTTTTTTCATTATATTTTTCCTTGTTCACTAAAAATTCTGATGGGTTCAAACCATCACCCAGCTCAAACAGGTACCGCCCGTCTTCACCCGTAATGGTTGTTATGGTTTTTCCTGATGCCGTTTTTAAATTCACCTCCGCATTAACAACAGGTTCGTTATCCTTACAATCGTAAACTATACCACTAAGCATTTTCTTTTTTGACGCTTTGGATACACTGTAGGTGGCCAGGCAACATTCAGAACCACGGTCTGAACTGAAAAAAGCATTGGTAAGAAGATTGTCTTTTTCAAAAGCCGAAAAATAAACATCATCTCTTGAGGAGTTAACAGGATAACCCAGGTTTTCCGGTGCTTTCCAATTTGTTTCTTTTCCCCTGGACATAAAAAGGTCATAACCTCCCATACCCGGCATCCTGTCCGAAGAAAACACAAGTGTACTGCTGGCATTATGATAAAAAGGTGCTTGTTCATTCCCCGGAGTATTAATTATGGAACCGGCATTTACAGGTTCACCGGTCTGTCCATCGGCCTGCAAAGGTGCATACCAGATATCAAAATTGCCCATTCCTCCTTCCCTGTCAGATGCAAAGAATAAATACTTTCCATCAACGGAACAAAAAGGTTGTTTACTGCTTGATCCCTGCTGGTTAACCGAATGCAGCAGCGCAGGTTGGCTCCAACCGTTTTCTGTTTTACCGGAATAATAAATAGAAGCACCGCTTTGTCCCTGTTCTTTTTTCCATTGTGTGAAATACAAATACCGGCCATCGGCACTGATACTGCCAGCACCCTGGTTAAAGGTTGAATCATTGTTTTGTATAACAACCTGTTGAATGTTTTGCAAACTTCCGGCAACCAGCACAGCAGTAAATAACCGGTTGTGGTGTGGATTATTACCGGCAACAACAACAGGATCTGTTTCTGTACTGGTAATTAGGACCTGATTGGAACTTCCACGCATGGGTGCATAAAAACCTTTTTCCGTTTCAAAAGAAGTACCCAGTTTTTGAAGGCTGTACAGAACAGAATCCGGCCTTGCTAACTGGCCTCGGATAAATTCCAGGGTATTCTTTTCTTGCTCCGCTGCCTGCAGGAAAGGATGACCCGCAGCCTGCTCGCTGACAAAACGATTTATACTTTCTTCAGCAACAGTATAATTTCCAAGACTTCGCTGGCATACACCAAACCAATATAAAGCAACACCAAACTGCGCCGCGTCTTTTTCAAAACATTCTTTATACAAGGCTGCTGCTTCAGTCCAGTAATGGGCCAAACGATAACTCTCGGCCTGTTTGAAAAGAATAGCCAGTTTATTTTCGTAACTACCCATTTTGCCACTCTTATTCTTTTTTGAATGCAAAGGAAAATCGGTTGCTGGTTTTTCTTTTACATCAGGATTCAGGAACTGGCCATATAAACCGGCAGCCGTATAATACTCACCAGCTGCAAAATATTGATCAGCCAACTCCAGTCGTTTGTCGGCCTGTGCTTGCACCTGGTTCAGCATCAAACATCCTGCACATAACAATAACAAACGATTCACCGTCTTTTTCAAACTGCATTTGCTTTTGAAAAGAATATTGCTTTTTTGAAAACCTTGATGGAGATTCATACTATGGCGTAATGTTTTGTTTTGATAATGGATGTTATAACCTTGGACACCGGATAAAATCGAAAATGCTTTTTGTTCCTTTCTTTGGATTGTAGGTTACGCTCAGCTCAAAGCTGTTTATGCTCCTGGTCATGGCACCCAGTTTTGAGGTATTTACATCATAGCTCACTCCTACCTGGAAATCTCTCCAATCCACTCCAATAAAAGGGGCCAGTGCATCTTTATAACGGTAGTAACCTCCAAACATCACATCGGTTTCTTCATTTACATTTTTCTGAACATACACACCCAGCATGGTTTCCCTGGCGTTGCCCTGTTGCATGTACAAAACATGCGGCACAATGCTGGCACCTTCAGAAAGTGTAAAGCTTACACCACCATGAATGGTATAGCGTAAGGGTATGGTATTCAGCACATCACTTTGAGAAGAAATGATCG
>DASTMJ010000126.1:0-19763 GCA_035714205.1 Flavisolibacter sp.
CTACCTATGGACAGGTTTTAGGAATTCCCGGTTTCCCTTCCCTTTCCAATGAAGGCACAATCCTGAGTATCACTTCAAAAGAAGGTCTCACTCTCCATGCCGTCAGTTATTCACTCTTATGGCATCAGAATACCATTAAAATGGATGGAGGATGGTCGCTTGAAATAATAGATCCCCTAAATCCCTGTACCGGTTCAACCAACTGGTCGTCAAGTGTAGATGTAAACGGTGGCACCCCCGGAAAACAAAATTCGATAAACGCTTCTAATGCTGATATTGCACCACCTCAGTTGATCAGAACGTTCAGTCCGGACAGCCAAACTATAATTGCAATTTTTGATGAACCACTTGACAGTACTACGGCAGCATCAGTAACAAAATACTCGTTGCAAAATGAAAATATTCTATCGGCTGAACCCATTCCACCTCTGTTCAACCAGGTGCGACTTACATTGTCAACTCCTCTTGAAATTGGCACTATATATACTTTTACTGTTACTGCTGTAACCGATTGCAGCGGCAACACAATTGGTGGCTTCAATACAGCGAAGGCAGGCATACTTGAGGAAGCGGCTCCAACAGACCTGGTGATCAATGAAATTTTATTCAACCCAAAACCTAACAGCTATGATTACGTGGAGTTGTATAACAGGAGCAATAAAATATTGGATGCCTCCAAGCTTTATATAGCCAACCGGAATGCATCCGGCACTATCAGTTCTTCAAAAAAATGGGCTGAAATGTCTTATGCTGTATTCCCGGGGGAGTATATTGTATTAACTGAAGACCGTCTTTCTCTTGAAAAAGAATACCTGGTAAAGTATCCCGAAAATGTGTTGCATCTTTCATCATTACCTTCCTTCCCCGATGATGAAGGCACGGTTGTTATTACAAATGTCCAGGGAACAGTGCTTGATGAAGTCCGGTACAATAAAAACTGGCATTTTGCCTTGATCAGCGATGCAGAAGGCGTAGCCCTTGAAAAAGTTGATCCTAATTCGCCGTCCCAGAACAAAGACAATTGGCATTCTGCAGCCAGCACGGTTGGGTATGGAACACCCACCTATAAAAATTCGCAGTATGGCCAGCCGGTAATAAATGCGTCAACCATCACCTTATCATCAAAAACGTTTTCACCGGATAATGACGGGTTAGACGATCTGCTTTCTATTCACTTTAATATGCCGCAATCTGGTTTTGTAGCAAATGTCACCATCTTCAATGCCCGCGGCATACCTGTACGTTACCTTGTAAAAAACGGAACCATGGGGCTTAAAGGCTCATGGACCTGGGATGGATTGGATGACAGCAATAACAAACTACCTGTTGGGCCTTATATCATTTCAACAGAACTATTTAACCTTCAGGGCCATAAACTACAATATAAAAATGCAGTAGTACTTGCAGCAAGATTATGATGAAGACTTGTTATTTGTTTTTTATTGGGTCACCAACTCAATGTCAAAATTTACAAGTTCTCTGAACTGTGCTAAACGTTTGTCAATATCTTCTTTAGTTACTTCTTTTAAACGCTCAGTGCCAAATTTCTCAACACAAAAGCTGGCCATGGCCGAACCAATAATAATAGCCGTCTTCATATTCTCAAAAGAAATATCTCTTGTCCTGGCCAGGTGCCCGATAAAGCCACCGGCAAACGTATCGCCGGCCCCCGTTGGGTCAAACACATCTTCTAATGGCAAAGCCGGAGCAAAAAACACCTGGTCGTTATGGAACAGCAAAGCACCATGCTCTCCCTTTTTGATGATCAGGTATTTTGGACCCATGGTCATGATCTTTTTAGCAGCTTTTACCAGGGAAAATTCATTGCTCAATTCCCTTGCTTCGCTGTCATTTACCAGCAGCACATCAATCATGGTCATTACTTCCTTCAGGTCATCCAGCGCTGTTGACATCCAGAAGTTCATCGTATCTAATACAATCAGTTTCGGACGTTCTTTTAATTGTTCGATTACCTGTTTCTGCAACCTGGGCATTAGGTTACCCAGCATTAAAAATTCGGAACCCTGGTAACTTTCCGGAATAATGGGGTTAAAGTCTGCCAGGACATTCAGGTCGGTAACCAATGTATCACGGGTGTTCATATCCATATGATACTTACCGGCCCAGAAGAACGATTTTTTATCTTTTACAACCTCTACTCCTTCCACTTCCACACCCCGGTCCTTTAGTTCAGACATTTCTGCTTCCGGGAAATCATTTCCTACAATGGATACCTGTAACACGGGCTGCACAAAATTTGACGCTGCATAGGCCACGTAAGTAGCTGAGCCTCCAATTATTTTATCACTCTTGCCAAAGGGAGTTTCAATGGCATCAAACGCCATCGTACCAACAACGATCAAAGACATCTATAAAACATTTTAGTTTAAGATTGCGGATAGAACCTGCAACGCCTGAATGAAGGCGTGCAAACCTAAAGCAATTTTAATTAGGGCTGTACAGGAAAATTGCCCTGGATGGCTGCTGGTAACATAATAAAATGTAAAAAATGACTTCCTAAAACCGGTACCCTACCGACAACCCAAACCGCAGGCCCGGTAAAAACCCTCTGTAATCAGAGGTTACGGTTTTAGTGTTGGCATCAACCACCACATCAATTTTATCGCCAATGATGGGAATATCGCTAAGTGTTTCCTTTATTTCTCGTTCGGCATCCTGGGCCTCAACCTGTGTCCATGGTAAAGCCGAATCCATATCTTTCAGAATCACTTTATGAGATGCGATATTAGCCTCTGGGCCAAGGAAAAAGAAATCGAATACCAGTTTTTTAGCAATGGTGAACTGAACACCCAATTGGGCGCCAATGCCGGCGCCGGAATAATTGCTTGTAGTTAAAAAATTAACCGTGCGGTTATCCAGGTCTTCGTCTATAATGGTGGAGGCTTCATTATTCAGGTATTTCAGATAAGGCTCAAAATAAACACCCGTCATGGTTTTTTTACCCAGGTACATACGATACCCGGCCATGGCTGAAAAGGATTTCATTTCTATATCCCGGTCTTTATCATCTATTTCAACAGTGGTGCTGTGTGTAACAGGTATGCCCACTGCAAACGTAAAAGATTTTTTATGCTTGTAATTATATTCACCAAACAGGCTCACCTTACCAAAATAAAGGCTGCCATAATTCCATTTTACGGAAGTAGAGGGTTCAAATACAGCAGAGTCAGTTGAGGACTGTGCCTGTGAAAAATAAATTGTAAGCACAGTTGCCATTAGTAAAATAGATTTCTTCATAGAGTGTTGCTGGTTTTGGACCACAAAAATAGTCGCCTGATTTTTAAAAGCAAGTTATCTGAGCAAACAGGTTGCATCCTCTATTATCTTTGGCGTTTTGCTGTATGATTCATTTCCATTCCCTGAGAGTTAAAAAAATAGAAAAGGAAACTGACGATTGTGTGTCCCTGACCTTTGAAGTTCCTGATGAACTGAAAGAACAATTCCGGTTCAGGCAGGGACAAAATCTCACTTTTCGCAAAATAATCGATGGTGAAGAGTTGCGCCGTAATTATTCTATTTGCAGCAGCCCGTTTGATGACACCTTACGTGTGGCCGTAAAAAAAGTAGATGGCGGCATCTTTTCATCGTATGCCAATTCAACATTAAAGGAAGGCGACTTTTTAGAAGTTTTACCGCCTACAGGTAAGTTCTATACAGAACTGGATCCGACTCAGCAAAAAAATTACCTGGCTTTTGCTGCAGGCAGCGGTATAACACCTATTCTTTCCATAATTAAAACCACCCTTCTTACTGAACCAAAAAGCAGTTTTACTTTGGTATATGGTAACCGAACCAAAACATCTATCATTTTTAAGGAAGAACTGGAAGCCTTAAAAGATAAGTTCATCAACCGTTTCCGCATCTATCATATACTTAGCAGGGAAAAAACCGATGCCCCCATCAATACGGGCCGTATTGATATGGATAAACTGGAATTACTTTTTTCTAAACTGGTTGACCTTGAAAAATGCGATGACATTTTTTTGTGCGGACCGGAAGAAATGATCTTTTGTATTAAAGGTTACCTGGCATCAAGAGGTTTTGCGGCTGAAAAAATTCATTTTGAATTGTTTACCGTTCCTGGTCAAAAAAATCATTCAGATAAAAAACCGGTAGCCGATAAACCGGAAGCCGGACCTATGGCAAAAGTTAGTGTAAAGCTCGATGGGATTTATTTTGATTTCGATTTGAATTACGAGGGACCAAGCATACTGGATGCAGCTTTACAGCAGGGCGCCGATCTGCCCTATGCCTGCAAGGGAGGTGTTTGCACAACCTGCAAAGCCAAACTTACAGAAGGTAAAGTATCTATGGATGTAAACTGGGGACTGGAACCCGATGAAGTGGAAAAAGGTTTTATCCTTACCTGCCAGTCACACCCTGTTACCGCTAAAGTAACCGTGGATTTTGATGCCAGGTAATTATTGGGCTGCTATATCGTTGGTTTTTGAAACCAGCTCGTTGATGGATTTTTCAATCCAGTAAATGGTATTCATTGCCAGTCCCGATGTGTGGAAATACACCTTGCTTTCTGTATCCACTATAACGTGGGTAGGATAAAGCCTGATACCATAATTAGAGGCCAGGTTTCTTCCTTCGACCAGTTTGTAGTTGAAAGGCATTTTCTCAATAAACATCTTTTGTGCGTCAACAGGGTCAAGACCAACAGCTACAAAAACCACTTTATCATTGTCTTTAAATTTCTCAACAAGGTTATTCAGATCTGGTATTTCACGACGACAAGGCCCACAATTGATAAACCAGAAATTCATTACAACAATCTTATCTTTCAGCTCTTTCAGATCAACGGCATTGCCATTAATATCGGTAGCATTAAAAAGACTGATCTTCTTACCTGTCTTAAAAAAATCACTTTCCTTAGGCTTAGACATTTTTGCAAACCGCTTTTGTTTGTCTTGTTCCGGCAACCGCACCAGGAAAAAAGCAGTATTAGTATTGTTAGGATCTTCTGCTTTTAAATCATAATCACCTTTCATATACAAAGCCCGCCAAACAGCTGGCGGATACACATTACCAGATGAGTCTTTAACTATCGATTTATCAGTAACCTTCAAACTTTTTTGTGCAGAAAGTTGAAAAGAAACTATGCAGGCAATCAAAAACAAAAACACTTTCATGAGCAACTCTTTCGGTTTAAAAATAAACCTGCTTAAACAGGTCTGGAAATCTACACAGTTTTATCAAAATATCCCAGCCTTTATGTATAACTGCCCTTTCTTAACATTAAACAGGGCCTCTTTTTACTAAATTTGTGGGAACGAAAATGCTATATGTCAGTACAGGAATTAGAAAATAGTTTCCAGGATAAAGTAGATGCGGAAATACGCATAGAGCCAAAGGACTGGATGCCGGAAAAATACCGGCAAACCCTCATTCGCCAGATTTCACAACATGCTCATAGTGAAATTGTGGGCATGCTGCCCGAAGGAAACTGGATCAGCCGTGCCCCATCTTTAAAACGCAAGCAGATTTTAATTGCCAAGGTACAGGATGAAGCAGGTCATGGCCTTTACCTCTATTCCGCTGCGGAAACCCTGGGTATTTCCCGCGATGAAATGATTGAGCAGTTGCACAGCGGCAAGGCAAAATATTCATCCATCTTTAATTATCCTACGCTCAACTGGGCCGATATGGGAGCTATTGGATGGCTGGTAGATGGTGCCGCCATCATGAACCAGGTACCTTTGTGCCGCACTTCGTATGGCCCGTACAGTCGTGCCATGATCCGTGTATGCAAGGAAGAGAGTTTTCACCAGCGCCAGGGTTTTGAATCCCTTTTGGTGTTAAGCAAAGGCACGGCAGAACAAAAAGCAATGGTGCAGGATGCAATTGACCGCTGGTGGTGGCCCAGCCTCATGATGTTTGGCCCGCACGACAGTGAAAGCCAGCACAGCGAGCAAAGTATGAAATGGAAGATCAAACGCTTTAGTAACGATGAATTGCGCCAGCGTTTTGTTGATATGATTGCCGAACAGGTAAAACTTTTAGGCATGACTTTGCCCGACCCCGATCTGAAATGGAATACAGAAAAAGGTCATTACGATTTTGGAACCATCAACTGGGAAGAGTTCTGGAATGTGGTAAGTGGCAACGGACCTTGCAATAAACAACGCTTGGATGCAAGAAGAAAAGCCTGGGAAGAAGGCGCCTGGGTTAGAGAAGCAGCAAAAACGCATGCAGAAAAAAGGGCAATGAAAAACAAAAAACGGGCTGCATAGTTGGTACTTAGCTAATGACTGCTATGAGGCTTCGCTTGCGTCGCACTCTTGTACTGCAATAATTCTATTCAGCAATAATTGAACAACATGGTATTCTTCAAAAAATATTTATACGGCGATTACGGTGATAAAGAAACGGCAACTGGCGGTGCCACAGGAAACACCCCGGCAAACGAATGGCCTTTATGGGAAGTATTTATCCGTAGCAAACAGGGATTGGATCATAAACATGTAGGCTCACTGCATGCATCCGATGCACAAATGGCCATTGAAAATGCCAGGGACGTATACACCCGCCGGCAGGAAGGTGTCAGCATCTGGGTAGTGGAAAGCAAATACGTACATGCTTCCAACCCCGATGAAGCAGAAAGTTTTTATGAACCCGCTAACGATAAAGTGTATCGCCACCCAACATTTTACGATCTGCCTGACGAAGTAAAACACATGTGATCATGATTTTTCAGTATCAGGCCTCCGGATTGTTTTAACCTATCAACTTATGAACTTGTCAACAAGTCAACTTTTTATATACACACTTCACCTGGCCGACAATGCGCTCATCCTGGGGCAGCGAAATGCAGAATGGACGGGTCATGGGCCTGTGCTGGAACAGGACATTGCCATTACCAATATTTCTTTGGATCTTTTAGGACAGGCAAGAAACTTTTACCAATACGCTGCAGTGCTCTATAACAATTTTGGTGAAGAAGAAAAACAGGCTGTAGATAAATACATACCACGCCTCTGGAAAACATATAACCGTGAGTTGCAGGAAGATGACCTGGCTTTTTTACGTGACGAACATCAATTCATCAATCTACTTCTCACCGAATTACCAAAAGGAGATTGGGCACAGACCATTTTAAGACAATTCTTTTTTTCATCTTTTCAATTTTACCTGTACCAGAAATTACAGGATGACAAAGACCAGCAACTGTCAGCCATAGCCGAAAAGTCAGTTAAAGAAACAGCGTATCATTTGCGATGGAGCAGTGAATGGGTTATTCGCCTTGGCGATGGAACAAATGAAAGCAATCATCGTATAAAAGAAGCCCTGGCAAACCAGTGGATGTTTACCGGTGAAATGTTTACTCCGGCTTCATATGAACGGACAGACCTGGCTTCTTTGAAAGAAGAATGGATAAAAAAAATGGCAACCGTTTTCCAGGAAGCCACTTTGGAAGTACCCCAACAAACCTGGATGCAATCTGGTGGAAAAGAAGGTAAACATACCGAGCACATGGGCTACCTGCTTGCAGAAATGCAATACCTGCAAAGGGCTTATCCAAACGCAACCTGGTAATGAGTACAGAATCAGAAATATGGCAACTCCTTGAAGAAGTAAAAGATCCTGAAGTACCGGTACTTTCTATACTTGACCTGGGAATAGTTCGTTCTGTAAAAACCACTGATCACAAAATAGAGATTGTCATTACCCCTACCTACTCCGGGTGCCCTGCCATGGATGTTATTGCCATGGACATTCGTTTAAAACTTATTGAAAAAGGTTACCGTAATGTTTCTATTACCCAACAATTATCGCCTGCCTGGACCACTGACTGGATGACCGAAGTGGGCAAACAAAAATTAAAAGCCTACGGTATCGCACCTCCCAATCCAAAACAACAATTTTGTTCAACCGATATGTTTCAGCAGGAAGCTGTACAATGCCCCAGGTGCAATTCCTATCATACAGAACTCATCAGCCAGTTTGGCTCTACAGCCTGCAAGGCCTTATACCGATGCCTGGACTGTAAAGAAGCTTTTGATTATTTTAAATGTCACTGATTCGGGCATAAGATTTTAGATTTGAGCCTGAAATTAATAAACATGTCTTCAATACTTTTTGAAATAAAAGACGGTATTGCCTACATCACCCTAAATCGTCCCGAAAAATTTAATGCATTCAACCGTGAAATGGCTTTGTTGATGCAGGAAAAACTGGATGAATGCAAGGAAAGCAAAGAGGTGCGATGTGTGTATATAACCGGTGCAGGTAAAGCTTTTTGCGCCGGGCAGGACCTGGATGAAGTGGTAGATCCAAAAGGACCCAAAGTTGTAAACATCCTGGCAGAACATTACAATCCAATCATAAGTCGCATCCGTTATCTTGATAAACCTGTGATGGCAGCGATAAATGGCGTTGCGGCTGGCGCCGGGGCCAACCTGGCCATTGGTTGCGATATTACTATTGCCACCCAATCAGCTTCCTTCATCCAGGCCTTTTCTAAAATAGGTTTGATCCCGGATACCGGTGGCACCTTTTTTCTTCCACGCTCCATCGGTTTACAAAAAGCATTGGCTTTAGCTATGCTGGGTGATAAAGTTTCCGCAGAAGAAGCAGAACGGCTGGGCATGATCTATAAAGTTGTACCCGATGCCCTGTTTGAAGAAGAAACTATCAGGATCGCACAAACGCTTTCGCAATTGCCTACAAAAGCCTTGTACTTTACAAAAAAAGCTATGAACCAATGTTTCATCAGCAGCTTTGAAGAACAGTTGCATGCAGAAGAAATTTTGCAGCAAAGGGCTTCTGCTACATATGATTTTAAAGAGGGTGTGCAGGCATTTTTAGAAAAACGTAAACCTAATTTTAAAGGAGAATGAGCCAGGCAGAAAAGGACAGCTTAGCAGAACAGGTGGTTGTACAAATGATGAAGGCTGATTTGTTCAGCCAATGGTTGGGCATTGAAGTAATAGAAATAAAAGAGGGATACAGCAAAATAAAAATGTTGGTAAGAGATGAAATGATCAACGGCTTTGGTGTGGTACACGGTGGTATTGCTTTTTCATTATCGGACAGTGCTTTTGCTTTTGCCTGCAACAACCGTAATAATCTATCAATGGCTTTGGATACCAGCATCAATTTTACAAAAACAATCAAACCCGGTGATGTTCTTACAGCAGAAGCCAATGAATTGCATAATGGCAAAAGCACCGGGCTTTATGTTATTACAGTTACCAACCAGTTGAACCAGCAGGTTGCCCTTTTTAAAGGCACTTGTTTCAGAACCGGCAAAACCCTCGTCTAATGAAAGAGTCACTGTTGGAGCTCTTTCAACAAAACCCGCAAATGGCAATTGCCATCAGCCTTTTAATCAGCATCCTGATCGCCGTAATAGGTTTGTTGCCCAGTTTTTTTATTACGGCAGCCAACATCTTATTTTTTGGTTTCTGGCAGGGCACCCTTTTATCGTTTTTAGGAGAAGCATTAGGAGCTGTAGTAGCTTTTTTGCTTTACAGAAAAGGATTTAAAAAAGCCATTACCCAACAGCTGGTGAAATTTCCAAAGGCACAACAGTTAGTACTAGCAAAAGGGAAACAGGCATTTCTATTGGTTGTTTCACTTCGCTTATTGCCATTTGTACCATCCGGTATTGTAACCTTTGGTGCTGCTGTGGGAACCATGACAGCCTTTCAATTTCTTATAGCAAGTTCAGTTGGTAAAGCACCAGCTTTATTGATAGAAGCTTACTCTGTTCACCAGGTCACCCGGTTTCAATGGCAGGGAAAACTGATCCTGGCAGTGGCAGCAATCAGTCTACTCATTTATGCATTGCGGCATTTTAAACGCAAGCGAAAAACCAGGTAAGTTTCTTACAGCCCCGCATATAGATTCAAGTTAGATTTGCGTATGGCTTTTTATGAATTTAATGGGATCAAACCCGTGGTGCATCCCTCAGCGTTCGTACATCCGCAGGCTGCCGTTACTGGTCATGTTATCATAGGCAAAGACGTATACATCGGGCCTGGTTGTGCCCTACGCGGCGATTGGGGTAAGATCATTATTGAAGACGGCTGTAACGTACAGGAAAATTGCACGGTTCATATGTTTCCCGGCACTACCGTAACACTGAAAAAGGGGGCGCATATTGGTCACGGTGCCATCATTCATGGAGCCACCATCGGAAGCAACTGCCTGGTAGGTATGAATGCCGTAATTATGGATGATGTTCAGCTGGGCGATGAATGTATTGTTGGTGCATTAGCATTTATTAAACTGGGAGAAATAATACCACGGCGATCCCTTATAGCGGGTAATCCTGCCCGCATAATTAAAGATGTCAGTGATGAAATGATAGCATGGAAAACAGAAGGAACAAAACTCTACCAGCAACTGCCGCAACTATGCTTTGCCACACTAAAAACATGCGAACCTCTGCAGGAAGAGACACCACAAAATCCTGTGTTTCAAAGCCATTATAAACCATTCAAAAAAATCTGAAACCGGTGCTACTTAAATTATTTTGCTGTCGGTAATTTTCGTAATTTAAGTGTATAATTAACCTGTAAACCAAAGATTATGAGAAAAGTTTTACCAACCTTTTTCTCCACCACTGCTTTCCTTTTCATAAGCACCATTTCACAGGCTCAAAAAGATCGGTTTGCATACGCCATAACAGATGCATCAAAAGATGGTTCAGGATGGAATGTTCTTCGCAGGCTGGACCTTTTTTCAGGTCAGTATAGCAATATTCTATTGAATGGAAAAGATGAAAAACTGGCTGTGTATGATGCCGTTTCCAAAAAGCAACTAAACCTAAAGCCCGATGCAAAATATGGCAACACGGTGAATGCACCCTTTGGAACAGGTGTTGCCGCTGCAGCTTACGACAGGAAACACAATCGCCTTTATTATACACCTATGTTCATAGATCAGCTGCGTTATATCGATCTGAAAACAATGAAGGTACATTATGTAACCACTGAAGCTTTTACCAGTTTTGGTAATATGCATAATGATGGTGGCAAGATTATTACACGCATGGTGATTGCACCCGATGGCGATGGGTATGCAATCAGTAATGATGGTAAAACCTTCATCCGTTTTTCAACCGGTAAAAAACCGAACATAAAAACATTGGGCTCCCTGGTTGATGATCCGGCTAATAAATCCTTGTCCATCCATAATAGCTGCACTTCCTATGGGGGCGATATGATTGCTGATGACGAGGGTAATTTTTATATTATATCAGCCCGCAACCATGTATTTAAGGTAACAAAAGAAACCATGGTGGCAACATACCTGGGAAGCATTAAAAACCTGCCGGCTAAATTTACAGTAAATGGTGCAGTGGTTGATGCAGAAGGTTCTTTGCTGGTGAGCAGTGCGGTTGATGCCACAGGTTATTTTATTGTAAACCCAAAAGACTGGTCGGCTTCGCCATATGCGGCTGCTGATGGTATTTTTCGCAGCTCCGACCTCGCAAACAGTAATTACCTGAGATCAAAAAGAAACAGTTCCATCAAACCTGAACTGGTTAATGTGCCCCTTACAAGAGTTGCTACAGCAAACAGGTGGGAAAGATTGATCTCTGTTTATCCCAATCCCGTAACTAATGACAACATCACCATTCAATTTAATAAAGTGCCGGACGGCGATTACATCATTGAATTGACCGATGTATTGGGCCGCACTGTACTACAAAAAAGAGTTACAGTAAACATGGAAGACCAGGTACAAACATTACCGGTTAGCCGCAGTTATGCAAGAGGTACTTACCTGGTAAAAGTGGTTGACAAGGATAAGAAATCAATGTTTACGCAAAAGGTCCTGGTTCAGTAAACCCTGAGCCCTCTGACGAAACGCTGGCCCGTAAGCCGGCGTTTTATTTTGCCCTTTCATCTTTCCATACCAGTTTTATATATTCCGCCTTTGTGTTAAAATCTGCACACTTCCCATCTCCTTTTCCGGTTGTGCCGCCATTAGGTGCGCAAATAACAGCGCATTGTTCATCCAGCAATAAATTGTATTGATCGCAGCAATCAGAAGTAAAATAAAACACCCTTTTATTCCTGTAAAAATACTCATGAACCTCTGCCGGCGGATTCCACCGCGGCTGCTGTTTGATCTCCTGTATCTTTTGTACTACACAAGCCGGTAGTTTGTCCCGGTCAAGTTTTTGCTTTTGAAAGGCAACCGATAAAAAGATAACAACAGTAAAGAGATAAGATTTCATAACCTTGGTTGAGGGAACAATATCTTTGTAGGCAGCAAAAACAATACCTCTTGGAGAAAAGCAACTTTGTAGACCAGATCAGGGTGTTCTGTAAAAGCGGGCACGGCGGCGCGGGCATTAAACATTTTCGCAGGGATAAATTAACGGCCCTGGGTGGCCCCGATGGTGGTGACGGTGGCCGTGGAGGTCATATCATTCTCAGGGGAAACAGGAACCTGTGGACCTTGCTACACCTGCGGTATCATAAAAATGTATTGGCAGAAGACGGGGAAAAAGGAAGTGACAATAACCGAACCGGCAGAAATGGTAAGGACATTATCCTGGAAGTTCCACTTGGCACCATTGCAAGGGATGAGGAAACCGGCGAAAAAGAGGTTGAAATATTACATGACGGCGAAGAAAGGGTTTGGCTGCCCGGTGGAAAAGGTGGATTGGGTAATACCAACTTTAAAACCCCAACCAACCAGGCTCCGGAACATGCGCAACCCGGCCTACCCGGCCAGGAAGGTTGGAAAGTGCTGGAATTAAAAGTGCTGGCCGATGTGGGACTGGTTGGTTTTCCTAATGCCGGCAAATCAACACTTTTATCGGTAATGACGGCTGCTAAGCCAAAAATTGCTGACTATGCATTCACTACGCTTACCCCTCAATTGGGAATGGTGGAGTACCGTGATGGAAAAAGCTTTTGTATTGCAGATCTCCCGGGAATAATTGAAGGCGCAGCAGAAGGCAAGGGATTAGGTCATCGTTTTTTGCGTCATATTGAACGCAACTCGGTTTTACTTTTTTTGATACCCGCCGATAGCAAAAACCACGGGGAAGAATTTGATATACTGGTGAATGAACTGGAAGAATACAATCCCGAATTATTACACAAGCAATTTATTATTGCCATTAGCAAAAGCGACATGCTGGATGAAGAATTAAAAAAAGAAATTGAAAAAGAACTACCCGGGGAAATACCCCACATTTTTATTTCATCAATCACCAGCACCAACATACAGCAGTTAAAAGATTTGTTGTGGAAGGTGTTAAATACAACAGAGGTCTGAAAGGTAAATTTTTTGTGACCCTTTATCAACTACACAATTGAGTGAACGAAACTTAAACTGTTCTTAAAATATATTTTTGCGTCAACCCGTTTCTTCGGATCTGCATCTTAAACAAGTTCACAATTCTTAAATAACGGTGCAATCCCATTATAATGAAGATCAGCTTTTTCTAAAGCCGATTTTAATTAGGTTTGCCCCGCTAATAAATTCCGCTAATAAAATAGATGAATATGAGAAAACTTAGTATTGCCCTCATTCTTTCGGTTTCGTTGTTCTTTAAAGCAGCGGCCGATGAAGGTATGTGGCTGCCCATGTTATTGGGACAGCAGGTATATAATGACATGGTAAAAAAAGGTCTGAAACTTACCAAGGAACAATTGTATAGTGTAAACAAAGCTTCGCTAAAAGATGCCATTGTGATCTTTGGAGGTGGTTGTACCGGTGAAATGGTAAGTGCCCAGGGGTTACTGTTTACGAACCACCACTGTGGTTATAGTGTGATAGCCAATGCAAGCACGGTAGAACGCAATTATCTGCGTGATGGTTTTTATGCAAAGAACCATGGCGAAGAGATCCCCGGTGGTAATTTATCCGTTCAATTCCTGCTGCGTATTGAAGACGTCACTAAGCAAGTTATGGACTCACTGGCAGGTTTAAGCGGCGCCGAACGGGCTGCCCGACAGTCACAGGTATTATCGGCCATCAACCAAAAACTTTCAGATACAGCCAATAGCATTGAAACCAGGATAAGCCCTGTTTTCAAAGGCAACCAATACCTGGCATTTGTATACCAGCGTTACCGCGATGTGCGCCTCGTAGGCACCCCTCCGGAATCAGTTGGTAAATTTGGTGGTGACACAGACAACTGGGAATGGCCACGCCACACCGGCGACTTTTCTGTTTTCAGGGTATATGCAACCAAAGATGGTAAACCAGCTACTTACAACGCCAATAATATTCCTATGAAACCAAAATGGCATTTGCCGGTTTCTGTAAAAGGGGTTAAAGAAGGCGATTTTACAATGATCTGGGGTTATCCCGGGGGCACCAACCGTTATGAATCATCTCTGGGCATCAGGCTTTCTACAGATATCAACAACCCTACACTGGTAAAACTTCGTGACATGCGCCTCAAATACATGTTCGAAGAAATGAAAAAAGACCCAGCCATTAAATTGCAGCTGGCTTCCAGCTATGCCGGTATTGCCAATTACTGGAAATTTTATGATGGTGAAACAAAACAGTTATTAAAATATGACGTGTATGGGCAAAAAAAGAAAGCAGAGGAAGCTTTTATAAAGTGGGCGGCGGATAAGCCTGAATACAAAAATATTTTTAAAGACCTGGAAACCGCGTATGACGCCTGGCGTCCATATGCCCTGCACAGGCAATACATTAATGAAGGCATATTTGGTTCACCCTTGCTGGCCTACGCCGCTTCACTCATTAGTCTTGAAAACACCATGGTCAAACCCGGTGTTTCATCCGCAGATATCAAGAAAGCAGTGGAAGCAGCCGATGCTTCCCGTAAGAGTTTTTTGAAAGAAGAGAACAAACCATCTGACCAGAATATTGTAGCTGCCGTTTTACAAATGTATTACGACGAAGTTCCCAAAGACCAACAGCCGCAGGGTTTGTTTACAGCCATCCGCAATGAGTATGGACCATTGGATAAAGCAACAACCTACCAGAAGTATGCAGAAGCTATTTTTAATACAACCATGATTTTTGATGATGCCAGGTGGAATGCATTTGTAAAAAATCCGGATGCCAACAGTTTGCAGCAGGATCTTGCCTATAACCTGGCGAGCACTATTTACCGCAACTACCAAAGTAAATACCTGCCTTTATTCCAGCAATTCACTACAAAAAACAATGATTGGGGAAGGCTTTACCTTAAGGGCGTCATGGAAATGAATCCTAAAAAACTGATGTACCCCGATGCTACATTTACCATGCGGGTATCTTATGGCAAGGTAGATGATTATAAACCCCGCGATGCAGTGAGTTATGATTATGTAACTACATCAAAAGGAATTCTTGAAAAATACAAACCGGGGGATTATGAATTTGACCTGCCTGCCAACGAAATTCAATTGCTCAAAGCAAAAGATTTCGGTCAGTATAAAGATGCACGTACAAACGACCTGGTGGTAGGTTTTATTACAACAAACGACATTACAGGCGGCAACTCCGGTTCGCCGGTCATTAATGGCAATGGAGAATTGTTAGGGCTGGCATTTGATGGAAACTATGAAGCATTAAGCCATAAACTGGCTTTTGATAAGGACCTGAACCGCACCATTTGCGTGGACATCCGTTACGTATTGTGGTGTATCGATAAACTGGGTGGAGCACCGCACCTGGTAAAAGAACTGACGTTAAGAAAATAAGGAATAACCCGGGATGATACCAGTTTAATAGAAATGGTTTCATCAATAAGAAAGGAACGTGGCACGTGGAAGACCACATGAAAGCATTTATTTTTCATGTTTGGTCATTCACGTCCCACGTTTTTTATCTTTACCTCTATTCAATACAACTGCTTGAAGTATTATTTTTTGATTGCTGTTTATCTTGTCTGCTGTATTCCCGCAGTTGCTCAAACACCGTTTAGCATCGTTACCGATATTTCCGTTATGCGGAATTTTAGCCCACAGCAAAAATTCTGGGCCCTTGGTCAACGGGTGCAGGGAGATTTTCATTTTACTCCGGTTAATACACTGTACGCATCCATTCAATACCATACAAAAGGAAGTTTCAGGAATACCTTCATGGCAACAGCCGATTCGCTGACCACCACGCCTCAATCAGTTTCCTATACCATGGAGGGAAGCTGGCGGTTCAGGCAGGTATCCATTGGATGGAAACGTTATTGGATGGGTTCCTCTCAAAACAGCAACAGTTCTAACCTGTACAGCAGCCTGGGTTTTGGTTTGCTATTTTCAAAAGCTACGAATCGTTTGCTGAGTCCTGTAGATACCTCATTATACCAATTGGCACCGTCACCAGTTGAAGGTACCGATGAATTCAAACGGCTTACACTCGACCTGGCACTGGGTATGGAACAACCGGTTGCGGATTATTTTTATTTGTTTGGAGAGATCCGTACTTCTGTTCCCACCTCTGATTATCCTTCACCCCTTCTTCATAATCAAAAAAAAGTTCCCTTGCCCATCATCCTGTGTTTTGGCTTACGCTTATTATTTGGTACAGGGGAATAATAGTGGTACACATTTTTTTCTAGCCCGCTCTTTTATTTCCTTTATTGCAGATGCAGTTGAGAACACCGGCTCCAAACCCATTGCCAATGAAGACGAAACATGATTTTAAACAAAAAAGGTGGCCTTGAGGCCACCTTCGTGTTTTTCTCTTTCTGTCATGTGCTTACATTAACGGTTCAGCTGCAGTATCTTTCCAGATACCTGCTGGTTGCCGACCCGCAAAATGTAAACAAGGTTAGAAGCTTGCCTTGCTGGTAAATGCAATTCAAAATTTTGTGCGCCTTTGGTAAAACTTCCCTGGTACACGGTCTTTACTTTTTGTCCCAGGCTATTAAACACTTCAAGACTGCCCGAACCTGCCTCAGGTACCGATATCACAAACCTGATCCGGTCGCTGAAGGGGTTGGGATATGCTTTAATTTTTAGTTCCTGTTCTGCCACATTCAAAGACCGGGGTTCTGCCATACGATTGAGATCATTGGATGGCTCACAAGCCACGATCTCGTCAGGATCGCCGGCGCAGATGGTGCTGCAATCAGCGGCAGGCGATTCACAACCAAGGCTGTTTTTTACTTTCAGGCTGGTAGCTGTTCCGGCCGCAACATCTAAAAATACCGGGCAATCCTGCCAGTCACTACCATTGATAGTATACTGGTAACCGGCACCCAAATCGGTAAACTTAACCTTACCTGTTGCAGGGCCGCAAAGCGATGGCTGCACAACGCAAACCGATGGTGTGGATGGTCCTGAAGGCTGTGTACCCATGGTACCTGTAGTAGCACCGGAAACACACTGGCTCGACTTGTTACGCACAGTAATGCTGTAAGAAGTATTGGCTGCCACGGTAAAGGATGCATCATCCTGCCACGCCCCGTCATTGTTCCTGTACTCGTAATCTATACCTCCGCCATCAAGTGGAGAAGTAACTGTTACAGTACCATTGGCATTAGCGCAGGAAGGCTGTGTTTCACTCACTTCTGCATCATCCGGCGTAGAAGGTTGTGCTCCCAAGGTACCTGTTGTGGCACCGGAAACACACTGGCTCGACTTGTTACGCACAGTAATGCTGTAAGATGCGTCGGCTGCCACGGTAAAGGAAACATCCTCCTGCCACGCCCCGTCATTGTTCCTGTACTCGTAATCTATACCTCCGCCATCAAGTGGGGAAGTTACAGTTACCGTACCATTGGCATTAGCACAGGTAGGCTCTGTTTCACTCACTTCGGCATTTTCCGGCGTAGAAGGTTGTGCTCCCATGGTACCTGTAGTTGCTGTGGAAACACACTGGCTCGACTTGTTACGCACAGTAATGCTGTAGGATGCATTGGCTGCCACAGTAAAGGAAACATCATCCTGCCATGCACCGGCATTGTTCCTGTACTCATAATCTATACCTCCGCCATCAAGTGGAGCAGTTACCGTTACAGTACCATTGGCATTAGCACAGGTAGGTTGTGTTTCACTCACATCAGCTTCATCAGGTGTGGAAGGTTGTTCGTCCATAGTTCCTGTCGTTGCATTTAACGAAACACAATCAGTGGCTTTATTCTGCACCGTAATACTATAAGAAGCTCCGGCAGCCACCGTAAAATCAACTTCATCCTGCCAGGTGGTGCCACCATCATTGCTATACTGGTAATCATTGTCTTCATCATCCAATGGAGAAGTAACGGTTACCGTACCATTTGCATTGGCACAGGTTGGCGGCGTAACCGAAACGCCTGCATCGTCCGGACTTGTATTTACAGTTACAGTAACAGCCTTAGCGTCACTACAGTTAGGAGTAGTGTTGCTGGAGGCCACGATCCAGTATTTGCCGGCGCCCAGAGTTTGGGCGGCTGTACTTGTGATCTCTGTATTGCTCGGCGCATTGTTATTATCTGTATAATATTTAAGCGTGGTTCCGGTTGGAAGTATACTTCCGGCGGTTACCGCAGCTACAGTGATATCCACTGTGGAAGGAGAACAAACAGCGTCAGGATTAGTGATTGTAAGTGATGGGCTGGAATACACGGTTAAGGTTACCGCTTCTAAGGCTGAACACGGATAGGGAGAAGTATTGCTACATACTTTGGCATAAACATTTTGAGGATTTGATGTATTGGTAAACAAAATTTTGCCATCAGTTGTACCATCGCTGGCATCAGTAAGTTCAATGGTACCGGCTGCATCAGAATACCATCTTACCGTTACATTGGTTTGTGTACCCTTTACGTCAGATTCTGATTCTTTTAAATCAAAAACGGCGGTAGATCCACCAGGCTGTGTAGAACACTTTTCCTGGCTGGCTTCATCAGTAGAAGGGGTTTCAATGCCAATGGCCTGATCAGGTGGCAGTTGATAACACTTGGAGGAAGTAGCAGGACATTGAAACTTATCGCTGGTACAGAAATTTGTATTTCCTGTCCCCCATCCTATGAACACTTTTGTAAAGGCAATGGGTGTTCCGCAAGTCCAGGTGAAGGTATTTTGAAATGTTACCTTATTCGTGGGCTTGTTTAAAGTATCCCCAAAACATTCCGACATGGTCCTCAGGGGTACAGTGCCGGTTGTTTCTTCTGCCACAGGATCCCATGCCCAGATCTCACCAAAAATAACAACCCCAACCCTTGGCGTATTGGTTGTTAACTCAAGCGTCAGGTAAACCGTAGCACTGCCCGATTGAGGGCAAACAAAATCATCACCCAGTTTATTACCATCTGCATCCGACAAATAGGCTTTCACGATCTGTACATCATTGGAGGTACATCCCAACTTACAATCTGCCGGTGACGTGGGCGGTGGAGGTGGCGGTTTTTTTTGTGCAAGTCCAGTGGCAGTTACCATCAGGAAAATCATAAATAAAAAATACTTTGAAAAAGCGGGGAAAGCCGCATGCAACTGTTTCTTTTTGCATGAAATGGTTTCAAGAAAATAACCAGGTTGCTGCTCATTGGGGTAAACACATCTACTGCTCATAATTATAGTTTTGATATGAAAGAATGCTGGTTGAATGAGTTTATTAAGCGTTTATCCATTACTGCTAAATACATGTTGTTGCATGTAATGGATAAACACAATGATGTATTCTACAGCGAGCTTATGAGGTCTTCAGACAATAACGGACAGGTTACCAGTATTACCGGTCAATAAAAATTTGGTGCAGGCTTGGCACCTACAATGCCAGGTCAATGATGAATGGTATAGCATCTCAAGGATGGAGAGTGTTATTCAGGGGTGGGAAAGGCAATTAAATTTTCCGTTCTGGTTCTAAAACCTGTCAATCAT
>DASTMJ010000127.1:0-18869 GCA_035714205.1 Flavisolibacter sp.
TTATTTTATTAGGTAAAGATTTTGAAAATCCGTTTGGATTGAAGGATGCGAAGGGAAACATCAGGATGATGAGCAACCTTGTGGATATGGCTGTATTTCCTGGCACCCAGGGTGGCCCGCTAGAACATGTTATAGCCGCAAAAGCTATTGCCTTCGGTGAAATATTAAGCGATGAATTCACCGTTTACGCAAAACAGGTACAAGCCAATGCCCAGGCTATGGCTAAGGCTCTTGTTTCAAAAGACTATCATATCATCAGTAATGGAACCGACAATCATTTGATGCTGATTGATCTTCGCAATAAAAACATTACAGGTAAAAAAGCACAGGAAACTTTGGATAAAGCGCACATAACATTAAATAAGAATGCTGTGCCTTATGATGATAAAAGTCCTTTTGTTACTTCAGGCATACGTGTTGGCGTACCAGCCATAACCACCCGTGGTATGAAAGAAGAACACATGCAAACCGTTGTGGACCTGATAGACAAAGTGTTGATGAATATTGATGATGCTGCATTAGTTGGCTCTGTAGCTAATGATGTTCATGATTTTATGAAACAATTTCCCTTATACCCAGAATTAGGCTAAAACAAAATTTATGATTCAACGTATACAAAGTATTTGGTTATTACTGGTAGCCGCTTTTAGTGCTATTACATTCCGTTTTCCATTTGCTAACGGAGATTGGTTAAAAGATGCAGTGCCATCAAGTATTCCACTTGACGCTACAACTACCATTTGGTTGAGTATTCTAACTGTTTTAACGGGTGCCGTTGGTTTTGTAACCATTTTTTTGTTTGACAACCGGAAGTTGCAATTAAAGCTTTGTTACCTGGGAATGTTTTTATCCATTATCCTACTGGTTTTGTATTTTCTTGAGATGACCAATTTTGCTAATAGTGTGATTGCCTTATGGTGCATTTTTCATTTTGCCATATTTGGGTGCTATATTTTAGCTGCCCGTGGTATCTGGAAAGATGAAAAACTTATTAAAAGTATGGACCGGCTTCGGTAAGTATACAAATTGAAGTGGTTCATTTTATAACTTAGACATTTAAAAGCCCCGGTAATAAGGGGCTTTTATCTTTTAGAGAAAACAAGTGTTTATTTACAGTTTGCAAGCTATTGTCAACAACCAGCTTCAAACCGCGTCTGTTTCATCTTACAAGTATTTACCCGTTCTGCTTTCGGTATGTTTTGCCAGATCTGATGGCTTTCCCGCAAATACAAGGTGTCCGCCGTCCATACCTGCCTCCGGACCAAGATCAATAACCCAGTCTGCGCTTTTTATAACGTCGGTATTGTGTTCAATTACAATTATGGAATGACCCTGCTCAATCAGTGCATTAAAGGAACCCAATAATTTTTTTATGTCATGAAAATGGAGACCGGTAGTCGGCTCATCAAAAATGAACAGGATTTTACCGGCATTTCTACCCTTTCCTAAAAAAGAAGCCAGTTTTACACGTTGCGCTTCACCACCAGAAAGCGTATCGGATGATTGACCTAATTTTACATAACCCAGTCCAACTTCACTTAATGGTCTCAGGCAATTTGAAAGACCTTTTTCGTCCTTAAAAAATTCAATGGCTTGATCCACACTCATTTGTAATACTTCAAAAACATTTTTGCCTTTGTATTGAACTTCAAGAACTTCTTCTTTAAACTTTCTTCCGTTACAGACCTCGCAGGTCAGGTGTACATCTGCCAAAAACTGCATCTCTACAATTTTTTCGCCTTCGCCTTTGCAGGCATCACAACGACCGCCATCAACATTAAATGAAAAATGTTTGGGCTGAAAACCACGCATTTTACTTAATGGTTGTGAAGAATACAGGTCCCGGATATTGTCCCAGGCTTTGATATAGGTGACGGGGTTGCTTCTTGAAGATTTACCGATTGGGTTCTGATCTACCATCTCTACCTGTGTTATGGAATCAACATCACCTGCCAGGGCCCTATGAAATCCTACCTTGTCTGTGGCCTCACCCAATATTTTTTTCAGACCCGGATAAAGAATATGTTTGATCAATGTTGTTTTGCCACTTCCGCTAACACCGCTAATCACACAAAGAACATTCAAGGGAAACTCAACAGTTATATCTTTCAGGTTGTGTTGGCGGGCACCTTCAATTTTGATTGATTCATTCCATTTCCGAACCTTTTTGGGAGCATCTATAGATAGTTCCCCTTTTAAATACTTGCCGGTTAAGCTTTCGGGATTATTGATAATGTCATTATAATCACCGGCTGCAATTACCTCACCACCAAGATGCGATGCCAATGGGCCCATGTCAATGATATGGTCGGCTTCACGCATCATCATCTCATCATGTTCAACCACTACAACCGTGTTCCCCAGGTTTCTTAATTCTTTTAATACACGGATAAGATTGAATGTATCTCTCGGATGCAGACCAATGGAAGGCTCATCCAAAATGTATAAGGAATTAGTGAGGTTACTACCCAAACTCCTGGTTAATTGTATACGCTGACTTTCCCCGCCACTTAGTGTGTTAGCCAACCGGTTCAAGGTAAGATAACCCAGGCCCACATTCAACATGGTATCAATCCTGTGGTTGATCTCTATTAAAATGCGTTTGGCAACCTGCTGGTCAAATTCAGAAAATTCGCTGGCTGCTTTATTAAACCAAACACGAAGGTCCCTGATTGGCATTTCGCTTAATTCACCAATGTGATGGCCGTGAACTTTTACGAACAACGCTTCTTTCCTTAACCGGTACCCCTGGCATTCAGGACATAATGTTCTTCCGCGGTAGCGACTTAAAATAACACGGTATTGAACCTTATATAAATTTTGTTCTACTTCCCTAAAAAAATCATTAATACCATACACATGCTGATTACCTTCCCAAAGTGTTTGGTACTGCTCTTTTGTAAGGTCTGCAATAGGTTTGTGAACGGGGAAATCAAATTTGCGGGCATTCTTTATAAAATCTTCTTTCCATTTTCCCAATTTCTCTCCCTTCCATGGAGCCACAGCACCTTCATACACACTAAGCAATTTATTGGGTATTACCAGGTCTTCATCAATACCCAATACCAAAGAAAAACCCTCACAGGTTGGGCAGGCACCATATGGATTGTTAAACGAAAATAAATTTGGCGAAGGTTCCTCAAAGGTCATTCCATCCAGCTCGAACCGGTTATTAAAATGAATCAGTTTTTTACCATCTACTTCTATATATACATCTCCTTCTCCCTCATAAAAAGCTGTGCCTATTGAATCGGAAAGCCTGTGTTCATCATCTTCATCAAACTTCTTTACCACAATTCGATCAATTAAAACATAAATACTATCAGGGTATTTAAAGGCGGATGTAAAATCTTCCGAAGATGCCAGCAGGTCCTCAATCCTGTAAATAGATCCTTCATCTAATGTGTTTTCTTTTTGTGTGTGGGAAAAAGGAGAAACATAAATGCGGGTGAAGCCCTTTTGCATCAGAATATTAAGTTCTTCTTTGGCATCACGGTTCCGGTGCTGCCTGAAAGCGGAAAGAATGTAGGTTTTTGAACCCTCCTTTAAGTGGCTGATAACCTGAAGTACATCTTTTACATCATCTTTTTTAACAACCCTGCCGGATACAGGAGAAATGGTCTTACCCACCCGGGCAAACAATAAACGCAGGTAATCGTAAATTTCCGTCATGCTGCCAACGGTACTGCGAGGAGTACGTGTAATCACCTTTTGTTCAATAGCAATAGCCGGGGCTAAACCTTTAATGTAATCCACATCGGGTTTATCCATACGGTTTAAAAATTGCCGTACATAGGCACTCAAGCTTTCAGCATATCTCCTCTGACCTTCGGCAAATAACGTATCAATAGTTAGTGAAGATTTTCCGGACCCGGAAACTCCGGTTACAACAATGAGCTTATTGCGGGGGACGGCTACATCAATATTCTTAAGATTATGAACCCGTGCTCCTTTAATAAAGATGGGGTCGTTCTTATGTATAACCTCTGTCTTTTTCTTGTTTTTAGCTACTTTCTCTTTCATTGTATCCGCACAAAATTACGTCTTTGCTAAATAGTTTAGCCGGAAGGTTAACACTTCTTTTACTAAAAAGATGGAGGCAGGTATAATAAAAATTGTGAAAATTGAAAAACTATTCTATTTTTAGGACAACAAAATCCTATTCTATAAAACAATAAAACACTTCACGCCTATCGCCTAAACTTCTACTCTAGCTTTTTAATTATTTCATTTTCATCCAAATCCGAAAACCAACTAAACTGTAGGAGTTTATGAATTTATTATCCAGACTGTCCGATCACGAGCTCATCAACTCGTTTACCGCAGGTAATGTAAACGCTTTAGAGACCCTTGTATTGCGTCACAAGGAAAAGCTTTATACCTCCATCTTTTTTCTGGTTAAAGACAAGTATCTTGCCGAAGACATTTTCCAGGATGTTTTTATCAGGATTATAGATACTATCCGCAGCGGTCGCTATACCGAAGAGGGAAAGTTTTTACCATGGGCTATGCGTATTGCACATAACCTTTGTGTAGATCATTTCAGAAAAGTAAAACGTACACCAACCATTAAGAACAGCGATGACCAGGACATCTTTGAGGTATTGAATTTTACCGAGGATTGTGCTGAAACAAAAATGATCAAAAAACAAAGCTATAACCGGGTAAAAGATATGCTTGACCTATTACCGGAAGATCAGCGGGAAGTGATTATTCTGCGGCATTATGGTGACATGAGCTTTAAAGAAATTGCAACCGTTACCAATTGCAGTATAAACACAGCACTTGGAAGAATGCGGTATGGACTGATCAACCTGCGTAAAATGATGATGCAAAAACAAATTGCTTTATAATTTTTTTTATTCAGGGAATCCTTAACTTTAAGAATCGCAAATCATAACATGATTAACCCCATTAGCCGAATAGCCTTAAACTTATGTCATTCTTATTCTCCCACTACATGCTTGCCGTAGGAGGTTGATTAAGAATGACGCCTAATTAAAAATGCTCCACTATTGCGGAGCATTTTTATTTTCTACTCTTAATTTATTTATTGAGAAGGCATAGAATTGATCATAGCCTCAGAAACACCGGTAAAACTAAACCCACCATCATGAAACAGGTTTTGCATAGTTATATACCTGGACATATCACTGAACATAAAAGAACAGTAGTTGGCACAGTCATCGGCGGTGGCATTTCCCAACGGACTCATTTTTTCGGCATAGTCAATAAAAGCATCAAAGCCTTTAACACCACTACCAGCTGTTGTTCTTGTTGGAGATTGTGATATTGTATTTACTCTCACTTTTTTACGTACACCATAATGATAGCCAAAACTGCGTGCCACACTTTCCAACAAGGCTTTTGCATCTGCCATTTCGTTATAATCAGGGAAAACACGTTGAGCGGCAATATATGTTAAACCCACTACGCTTCCCCATTCATTGATCGCATCCATATCCCAGGCAGTGCGCAACACACGATGGAGGCTCATGGCAGAAATATCAAGTGTTTTTTGATTCCACTCGTAATTCATTTCAGTATAATGTTTTCCTTTACGAACATTCAAGCTCATACCAATAGAGTGGAGCACAAAGTCAACACCCCCGTTAAAATGTTTTTGTGATTCTTCAAACAACTTTTTAAGATCATCCATGTTGGTTACATCGGCCCCCACCACCGGTGCCTGTACGGCTTCTGCCAGTTTATTGATCTCACCCATCCGCAAAGCCACAGGTGCGTTGGTCAAAACAATTTGTGCACCTTGCTCATGACATTTTAGTGCAGTTTTCCAGGCAATCGATTTTTCATCCAGTGCACCAAAAATAATTCCCTTTTTACCGGCTAATAAGTTGTTGGCCATCTTATAGTTTTTGATTTTTTTACAGGCCGTAAAAGTAGGGATAATTGAATTATTCTTTGGCCTTCTTGGAAAAAGGTATGATATCACTAACGTAAAAACCTGGCTGCTAATTTTGTTATGGAGACAATAAACTTCAAAAAGATTCAATAGGTATTGAACATACAAAAACAACGACATAAGCTGCTTTAAAACAGCTTATATCTTTCATTCTCTTTAATTCATTACCATTTCACGTGCATTTTCAAGTGCAGCCGCTGTAGGTTTTTCACCGCTTAACATTTTAGCAATCGCCACTATGCGTTCATCAGTGTTCAATAAACGAACTCCTGTTGTAATAGCATCGTTGTTCAGGGATTTATATACAAGATAATGAGCATCCGCTTTACCGGCTATTTGCGGTTGATGGGTAATACAAAGAACCTGCCTTGCAGATGCCAATTCTTTCATGATCACGCCAACCTGTTTCGCCGCTTCTCCGGAAATACCAGTATCAATTTCATCAAAAATTAAAGTAGGCATATCCATAGATTTTGCGACCAATGATTTTATACAAAGCATCAACCTGCTTAATTCACCGCCACTGGCCACTTTGCGCAAGGGCTGAAACTGGTTACTTTTATTAGCATCAAACAAAAACACAACTTCATCACACCCAAAATTGTTCAAGGCGGTTTTGTTTACTTCAACTTTAATACGGGCATTGGGCATGCCAACTTTTACCAACATTTTATTTACCTGCTGTTCCAGGGATTTTACCTGGGCTTTCCTGGCTACAGAAATTTTTCCCGCCAGCTCTTCAGCCTCGTTCAGTAAGCTATTGTATTTATCTTCAGTTGAGGCAAGAAGATCATCCATATTTAAAACAGCTTGTAATTTTTCATTAAGCTGTTGTTTGATTTCCAAAAGCTCATTGGTAGTTTTTACTCCATGTTTTTTTAATAACCGGTAACCCAAAGAAAGTTTTTCATTGATCGTATCAATACTTTCTGCGTCGGTACTGATGTTATTATTGATCCGGTCTGTTTCATCGGCTATATCCTGCAATTCTATGTACGTGGATTGAAGTCGTTGGATCAATTGGGGAATGCCGGCATGTAATTCAGCAATGTGTTGCAGTTGATTTATTATTGCCTTTAATTGCCGGATCATAGGTTCCTCGCCCTCTTCCAACTGGTAAAAAGCTTTGGACAGAATGTTTTTAATCCCTTCTGCATTGGTCAGCATTTTCAGTTCCTGCTCCAGTTCTTCCAACTCGTTCTCCCTGAAACCTGCATCTTCAAGTTCAGTAAACTGAAATTGGTGATAATCAAATTCCTTTTCAAATTGTGCTTTTTGTTCTTTCAACAAATCAAGTTGATGTTTACAAGCCTGTACTTCCTGGAAATTGACAAAATACTTTTTTAAAAGATTAAAATTGTTTGCCAATGCATCTAAAACTTCTCTTTGAAAATTTGACTCAGCCAATGATAGTGTATCAAATTGCTGGTGCAGATCAACCAGCAAACTGCTTAACTGGTTAAGTTGGTTTAAGCTAACAGGCGTATCGTTTATAAATGCCCTTGACTTTCCGTTTGCAGCAATTTCCCTTCGAACCATCACTTCATCAAGAATATCGAGTTCATTGCTCTTAAGAAATTCAGTTACCTGGTCATCGGCGGCTTCACCTTTAAAACAGCCTTCGACAATACATTTCTTTTCTTTATTTTTTAAAACATTACTTTCTGCTCTTTGTCCCAAAATCAAACCAAGGGCCCCAATAATGATAGATTTACCGGCACCAGTTTCTCCGGTGATAATATTTAAATGAGAAGAAAAATCAACTTCCAACTCTTCTATGATGGCATAATTCTGAATAGATAACCGACTCAGCATAATCAACGACAAATTAAATCATTTCCAGTTTCCATAATTAAAAAAGCCTCCCGTAACAGGAGGCTTTTCCGTTAAATATTTTTATCGCAGATTATTTTACCTCAACTGAATCTGTAAGATCAGAATCAACTAAAATACGGCCACAGTTTTCACACACCATCACTTTTTTGCGTTGTTTGATCTCGCTTTGTTTTTGAGGGGGAATGTAATAAAAGCAACCACCGCAGGCATCTCTTTCCACCGGTACTACAGCCAGGCCATTCCTGTAATTTTTACGAATTTTTTCATAACTGGCCAATAAGCGTGGATCGACATGGGCCTTTGCCTCTTCAGCCAGTTTATTAAAATGTTTTTCTTCTTTTTCAGTAGCGGCAATGATCTTCTCCAGCTCTCCTTTTTTAGTTGAAAGAACACCTTCTTTTGTGGCTAAGGCTTTCTTGGCTTTATCAAGAGCCTGTGCTTTTTCAGCAATCTCTTCATTTGCATCTTTAATATGCTTCTCACACAACTTCACTTCCAGTTGCTGCATTTCAATTTCTTTGTTGATGGCTTCAAACTCCCGGTTGTTCTTTACATTCTCACTTTGTTTTTCGTATTTTTTTACGAGGGCCTGAGCTTCTTTAATAGCCTCTTTCTTTTGTTCAATAAATTCTGTTATGCCATTTATCTCTTCTTCAATACGAAGCTGGCGGGCATGCAAACCTTGAATTTCATCTTCCAGGTCAGCTACTTCAATTGGCAGCTCTCCTTTTAGAATGTGAATTTCATCAAGCTTAGATTCCACCTTCTGAAGTTGAACCAGTGAAGTAAGCTTCTCTTCTACTGAATATTCTTTAACGTTTGCCATTATGCGTTTAAAATTTATATTTTGTTTTTTGTTACCAGCAACTTAATTACTATTGATCACCTGTTGCGTCGCACACAGATACTGCAACAAGCCCTTTAGCATAAATCAACCTTTACAAACTTTACCATTTAACCTTTAAAATACTGCACGGGGTTAGTATTTACGCTGGTTTTAAGGACGGCAAAGGTAGGGAATTTTTCTACCAAAAGGTCATGAAGCAGGTCTATAGTGAACTGTTCGCTTTCATAATGGCCTATATCGGCCAGAAGCAGGCGGTCTTCGGCATCAAAAAATTCATGGTACTTTATATCAGAAGTTATATATATATCAGCTTTTTGCTGAATGGATTTTTTTACAAGAAAACTACCGGCACCGCCGCAAACTGCCACTTTTTTAATGGGTCTATTCCTGAACGTTGTATGCCTGATGCCATTAGCATTAAAACGGGCCTTCAGTAAGCCAAGAAAATCAATTTCGCTCATTTCGTGTTCCAGATCACCAATTATCCCGGAGCCAATACCAAAATGAACATTGTCCATAGTAAAAATATCGTAGGCTACTTCTTCGTAAGGATGATTGGCTATTAGAGCCCGAACTACCTGGTTTTCCAGGTAAAAAGGATACACAATTTCAATCTTGGTTTCTTTTTCCTGGTGCTGTTTTCCAATTTCACCAATAAAAGGATCCGCGCATTCTCCGGCTTTGAACGTACCGGTTCCCTCACTGTTAAAGCTGCATTCGGCATATTTGCCAATATGCCCGGCACCGGCTGCAAAAACAGCTTGCCGAATTTCTTCTGCTTTATCAACCGGAGCAAAAGTTATCAGCCTGCGAAGCACTTTGTTTTTAGGCTGCAAAATGGTAATGTTTTTTAAGTTGAGCATTTTTGCAATACGTCCGTTTACTCCCAACACCACATTATCTAAATTGGTGTGAGCGGCGTATATGGCAATATCATTCTTAATAGCCTTAATTATTATCTGTTCAACATAATTCTTCCCGTTTAATTTTTTTAACCCCCGGAAGATAATAGGATGGTGAGCAAGGAGCAGGTTACATTTATTAGATATCGCTTCTTCAACAACAGCATCTGTTACATCCAGGCAACACAAAACACCCGAACATTCCCAGTCTGCATTTCCCGTAATCAACCCGGCATTGTCATACTCCTCCTGTAATTCCGGTGCTGCGAAAATTTCGATGGCAGAAATCAGTTCTCCAATTTTCATGATTGAAAGTTAATGTTTTGTGGTGTTGCTATCATTTTAGTCTGCTCATAAAATTTTATTTTTGATCATCTTGACTCAACTTATTGCAGATATTATTACTGCCTTTAAACCTGACAGAAGTCGTACTTTAGAAGGCATCCGGGAGCGTAGAACAGCCAAACGTGTAAAAAAATACATACAAAGACTTATCTCGGATGGCATTGTTATTTCTATTGGAATTCTTTCGGCTGGTTTTGGATTGAAAGGTTTTTTAATTCCAAATGGATTTATTGATGGAGGTGTGATGGGAATTTCCTTATTGACCAATCATGAAACATCTATTTCGCTTTCCTTACTTATTGTTGCACTTAATTTGCCGTTTTTACTTTTAGGTTATAAACAGATCAGTAAAACCTTCAGTTTAAAAAGCATTATTGCCATAACACTACTGGCCATTGTGGTGGCACTGCTGCCTTATCCAACCATCACCAATGATAAAATACTTGTCTCTGTTTTTGGAGGTTTTTTTTTAGGTGCCGGGATTGGCCTAGCTATTCGTGGCGGGGCTGTAATTGATGGTACCGAAGTACTGGCTATTTACCTGAGCCGGAAAATAAGTCTTACTGTCGGCGATTTTATTTTACTCTTTAACATCTGTATTTTTTCAGTAGCTGCTTATCTATTAACGGTAGAAGTAGCCTTGTATTCTATTCTTACTTATTTAGCTGCATCAAAAACGGTTGATTTTATTTTAGAAGGTATTGAAGAATTTACTGGTGTCACCATTATATCCGCCAAAAGTCAGCAGATCACTCAAATGATTAAAAATAAACTTGGTCGCGGGCTCACAATTTATACCGGACGGAAAGGATTTGGGAAAAGCGGGGAAAGTGACCAGGAAATTGATATAATTTTTACTGTTATTACCCGTTTGGAGATAAACAGGTTAACTTCTGAAGTGGAACGAATAGACTCAAAGGCATTTATAGTCATGCAAAGTATTCGTGACACAAGAGGCGGAATGGTGAAAAAAATACCATTGAAAGAAAAATAATGAAATAAAGTATGTACCTTTTAACTGCTTATACTATTGATTTGAACATCCTAACTTTTCGAAATTAAAAACACCCTTTGTTCTATAGCAGTCCCCTTCTCTTGCAGGGGACTTTTTTATTTAGTTTTGACGGATGAACACCCAACAACTTTACGAACTATACAAACTTAAAATGAACCGCATTGCTGATGTAAAAAATGCCAATGCGTTATTACAATGGGACCAGGAAACTCACCTGCCGCCCAATGGTGCAAAATTCCGTGGGCAACAGATCACCACTCTTTCCGAAATCAGCCACCAGTTATTTAGTGCAGATGATCTCGGGAACCTATTGCAGGAGCTTTTGACAAAGACCGATCTTTCCCTACAGGAAAAAAAGAATGTAGAACTAACATTTGAAGACTACACAAAAAATAAAAAATACACTTCTGAGTTTGTAAGAGCCATGGCCGACCAGACCAATAAAACATTTCATGCCTGGATCAGTTCAAGAAAGCAAAACTCTTTTGCACTTTATGAAAATGAGCTTGACAAACTGATACAATTAAAAAAACAGGAGGCCGATATTTTGGGTTATGAAGTGCATCCATATAATGCCCTTGTAAATGAATATGAAAAAGGATGTACAGTAAATTTGCTGGATAAAACATTCACTGATCTATTGCCGGCGCTAAAAAATTTATTGAATAAAATAACAGCACGGCCACAGGTAGATGATTCCTTTTTACAGGGAAATTTTCCAAAACAGCAGCAATGGGATTGGGGTATGTATTTAGTAAAACAATTAAATTTTGATCTGGAATCGGGCAGGCAGGATATCAGCGAACATCCTTTCAGCGTCAGCTTCAATAAATATGATGTAAGGATCACGACAAGGGTGGATGAAGCTGATTTTTCCAATATGACCTGGAGTTGTATTCACGAAGTAGGTCATGCTTTATATGAACAAGGCTTACCAGAAGAATTTTATGGATTGCCTTTAGGAGAACCCTGTTCTTACAGTATTCATGAATCACAATCCAGGTTATGGGAAAATAGTGTAGGCCGGAGTAAAGCCTTCTGGAATCATTATTTTCCAGTACTGGCTAACTATTTTCCGCAACAATTTAAAGAAGTAAACCTTGAACAGTTTTATAAAGCTATCAATAAGGTGCAACCTTCGCTGATACGTACGGAAGCAGATGAAATAACATACCATTTCCATGTATTTATCAGATATGACCTTGAAAAAAAACTTTTAGAAGGAAGTCTTACTACCCGTGATATTCCTGCCTATTGGAATGAACAATACAAACAACTACTGGGGGTAGCTGTGCCAGATGACAAAAGAGGATGTTTACAGGATGTACACTGGAGCCATGGTAGTTTTGGCTATTTTCCCACCTACAGTTTAGGTAGTTTTTATGCAGCTCAGTTTTTCGCTACGGCCTGCTTACAGAACCCCAATTGTGAAACAGAGATGGCGTCAGGTGATCTGAATGGCTTATTAACGTGGCTTAGATCGAATGTTCATAGTAAAGGTAGGCTGTATACAAGTGAAGAGTTGTGCAAGGAAATTACTGGTAAAACCCTGGATGTATCCTTCTTCGTAGATTACCTATTGTATAAATACGCAGCTATTTATACCTTGTAAGCAAATCCTCTTATGAAAACAATAAGTACACTCCTATGCATTTTATTTTTTGCCGGGTGCAATAAGGAAGAAATGGCAAAAGATGCTGTTGTTAACGCCATGACTACTGGATTTTGGAAAGTAACCAGTTTTCAAAATGGATCAACTAATGTTACAACGGATTTTTCAACATATAAATTCAGATTCAAGGAAAATCTTACAGTTGATGCCATCAATAACAGCACAGTTGAAAAAACCGGTAACTGGGCAGCCGATCCTGGTGCAAAAACCATCACTTCTACATTCACTGATGCTAATGTTACTATTAGTTTATTAAATGGTACGTGGCAAATCACTAACAACGATTGGACATTTGTTGAGGCCATGCAAACGGTTAATGGTGAGCTGAAACAATTAAGATTAGATAAGATGTAGAAGAAGATTTCGTATAATTTTTTTTCATTATGGGGAAAGCAGGAATAATTTTTGCTTCTTTGCAACGTTAATAACTACCTTAAGAAAATTGCCTACGAGGCCAAAATGTGAGAAATTGATACGAAAATCAATCATTTTTAATCTTGTTCTGCTTTTCATTACCCTCATCGGTTATACTCAGGCACCTACAGCAAATTTTACTGCAGTAAATACAGCGGGTTGTTCTCCACTTGTTGTGGATTTCCAGGATCAGTCTGGCGGGAACCCCACCAGTTGGTTTTGGGATTTTGGAAATGGGGCCACTTCAACTTTAAAAAATCCATCTACCACATTTTTTAAAGAAGGGATTTATTCCGTTAAACTGACTGTAACCAATGCGGCTGGTTCTAATACACTTACACGTTCCAATCTTATAACCATTTATGGCAAACCCACACCAGCCTTCTCAACAAGTGACAGTTCCGGATGTTTCCCGGTAAGGGCTCAATTAAGTGATCAATCAACGGCAAGTGCAGGAACCGTAAATACTACCTGGTTCTGGGATTTTGGGGACGGCACACAGTCAACAGAACAAAATCCCTTACACGTATATACAACCAGCGGAAATTTTGCAGTAACAGTAAAAGTTACCAACGATAAAGGTTGTTATAGTGTTTTAACAAAGCCATCCTATATACAAGTGACCGACGGAGTCATTTCAAAATTTACAAATACAACGGCAGCAGTTTGTAAACCGCCTTTTTCCATTACGTTCAATAACAACTCAACCGGTTCTGGTACCCTTAGTTATTACTGGGATTTTGGTGATGGAAGCACTTCAACCTTACAAAATCCAACACATAGTTATACAACAACAGGAAATTACACTGTTAGCCTGGCAACAACAAGCACTATCGGTTGTACAGATACTTTATCAAAAGTTGGGCTGATAAATACAACAGACATCAGTAATTCTTTCAATGCTCCCGACAGCATATGTATTGGTTTGCCGGCATTATTTGAGAATACTTCCACCCCGACACCCGTAAGCACCGTGTGGAATTTTGGAGATGGTACAACTTCCACCGATTCAATGCCAGCCAAAGTATTTAACTCTCCTGGCACCTATAAAGTTATTTTATATAATAAATACAGCTACTGTACCGATTCCGTCAGCCGTACAATTTTAGTTGCTCCGGATCCTGTTACAAATTTTAATGTAGATAATAGTTTTAGTTGCAAGCCTCCTTTTACCGTTAACTTCCAGGATGCTTCTTCTAATGGTGTTTCCTGGCAATGGGACTTTGGCGACAGCACCACATCAAGCTTGCAAAATCCATCGCACATGTATAATGACTTTGGTTATTACACTGTTCGATTGATTATAACAAATGCATCGGGTTGTTCTGATACATTGACAAAAGATTCGCTGGTTAAAATTGTAAAGCCAGTAATCACAATTCCTTCTCTTCCTGCGCGGGGATGTATACCATACAGAATCGACCCCGTGGCTACCATTACAACATTAGACAATGTAACTTCTTATCTGTGGGATTTTGGCGACGGCACAACTTCCACTGCTGCCAATCCTTCCCATACTTATACAGTTCAGGGAACTTATACCGTTACACTAACTATAACAACAAGCACAGGTTGTACAGAAATACTTACTATCCCCGAAGCAGTGAAAGTAGGTACGATACCGGTAGTTAATTTTAATGCAATACCCACCACTGTTTGTGCATATCAGCCGGTATTTTTCACCAATCAAACTGACATCTCCGATGAATGGGTATGGAATTTTGGCGACGGGAATGGTTCAACTGCCGAAAATCCTTCTCATGAATTTACTGAGACCGGAACGTTTGATGTGACTCTTACGGCCACCAATAACGGTTGTTCAAGATCACTGACCAAAACCAACCTGGTCACTGTAAAGCCACCCATTGCAAAATTTAATGTAACCGCTAATTGCTCAAACAGGCTTCAATATAATTTTATTGATCAATCAACGGGGGCAACAACCTGGTTTTGGGATTTTGGAGATGGAACAACTTCTACGGCCACGAGCCCTACACATAACTTTCCAAATTTTGGGACCTACAACGTAACACTGACAGTCACCAATGATACCTGTTCCCATTCAATTACTAAGGCGGTGAGGATATTTGATGAAAACCCGGATTTTACTTCCACAGCTACAGTTGCCTGCCGCAGAACTACAATTCATTTTGGTGCACAGGTAGATAACCCATCAAATTTCATAAATTATTATTGGACCTTTGGTGATGGCGCTGTTTGGGATAGTGATAATTTCGGAAGCACAGGAGCATCATATCATTATTATTCCGCAGCAGGCACCTATGATGTTTCCCTGACAACCACAGATATATATGGGTGTAAAACCGTTGTACAAAAACCTCAATATATACGCATTAACGGTCCTGATGCAAATTTTAATGCAAGCAATACAAGCGGTTGCGCAGGTTTAACAACCACATTTAATGATCTTACAAAAGGAGATGGTGTTCATGCATTGGTAAACTGGAAATGGGAATACGGTGACGGCACTATAGAAAATATAACTGCTCCCCCTTTTCAACATGTATATTCAGATACAGGGACCTATTCTGTCAATCTTGTTGTTACGGATGCCAGCGGATGCAGGGATAGCGTAAATAAGATAAATATAATAACAACCAGCAAGGTAATAGCAGATTTTAAAGTTGATACTGCAACATGCCCGGGCAAAAACATTACGTTCATTAATAGTTCTGATGCTCAAAACTTTACCAGTATCTGGAACTTCGGTGATAACAATACGTCGGTCATTAATTCACCAACTCATTCTTACACTGATACCGGCCGCTATACTATTCAATTGATTATTACTGATGGTATAGGATGTATTGATTCTGTAACTAAAGTCAATCATGTAAGAGTTGACCGGCCAATAGCCAGTTTTTTAATTAGTGATTCTGTTAGTTCCTGCGCTCCTTTTGAAGTTCAATTCACTAATACATCCTATTATAATACATCTCAAATTTGGGACTTGGGAGGCGGAAGCAAATCAACAATACCAAATCCTGTCAAATATTACATCAACCCTGGTATATACCAGGTAAGTCTGATTGCAATAAGTCCCGGCGGCTGCAGGGATACTGCATACAACTCCATTCAATTATACGATACAATAGGATCAAAAATTACATATCAACCGCTAAATGGTTGTAAGCCGTTGAGTGTGGATCTTACCACCTTCACCAAGGGACCTGTTACTTATACATGGGATTTTGGCGATGGAGTTTTGATTAACAATACAGTTGATACTATCACCCATATTTACGACTTCTTTGGCGACTTTGTTCCAAAAGTGATCATGACCGATCCATCAGGATGTGTATTTCCTATCACTGGTTTAGACACCATTCGGATTATCGGAGCCACGGCAAAATTTGGACTGGATAATAATTTCTTCTGTGATAGTGGCATGGTAAACTTTATTGACTCAACGACGTATAATGATTCGCTTACATCGTATAACTGGGATTTTGGTGATGGCACTTCATCAAACCTTCAAAATCCAGGCAGCCATTATTATAATTCTCCGGGTGTTTATACGGTATCATTAAATGTACAGACCCGTAACAATTGTGTTGACACATTTTCCTTGCAAAACGTTATTAAAATTGTTGAAAGTCCTTTGATCAGTGTACAAGGAGATACCGTTATTTGTGTGAACGATTTGATGGAACACCTGGGAGTATTTCATCGAACAGATACCTCAGTGGTGCAATGGCAATGGGATCTTGCCAATGGCAATAGCTCCAATCTCCAAAACCCGGTATTACAGACATATGGCGCTGCCGGTAATTTTGTTATAACTGCTATTGCAACAAACAGTAGTGGATGCAAGGACACAGCTTTAAAAAATATCCTCGTAAATCCGCTTCCAACTATTACGTTACCCCCTACGCTAATTAAACAAGCCGGATTTCCTATTACGATTCCCGCAACTTATACATCTAATGTTATTACCTATAACTGGGTACCTGCAGAAAATTTAACTTGTTATGATTGCCCCCAACCAGAAACCAATACAAAATTCAATAAGAAATATAGTGTTGCTGTTATTGATAGCAATGGGTGCAGAAATATAGGCCAGGTAGATGTAATTGTAGTTTGCCCGAATACCAATGTTTTTTTACCCAATACATTCTCACCTAATGGGGATGGTAGCAATGATATATTTTATGTTCGTGGAAAAGGTTTGGAAAGAGTAAAAAGTCTGCGGGTCTTTAATCGTTGGGGCGAAGTAGTTTATGAACAAATAAACTTTCCTGTAAATGACCCTATGTATGGCTGGGATGGCAAATACAAAGGCAATAAACCGCATCCCGATGTTTATGTATACCAGGTTGAGGTCTTTTGCGAGAATAGCGAGGTTGTTCGTTTTGAAGGAAATGTTGCGTTAATACAATAAAGTGATGAAGAAAGTGAAATCATATTTTATAAAATCTATTCTACTGGTTTATTGCTTGCAATTTGCAACAAACGGAATAAGCCAGGACATTCACTTTTCACAATTTTTTGAAGCCCCACTTGTGCGTAATCCATCATTGGCAGGAATTTTTACCGGCGATATTCGTGTACAAACAGTTTACAGGCAACAATGGAATAGCGTTACAAATGCATTCAAAACCATTTCTCTAAATGGAGAATATAAAATGCCGGTTGGCAAAGGGTCTGATTTTGTAACTACCGGGTTGCAGATCTTACACGACAGGGCTGGAACAATTTCCTGGGTTAGCACTCATGTAATGCCGGCATTAAACTATCATAAATCTTTAAGCGAAGAAAAGAACCGCTACCTGTCCCTGGGTTTCATGGGAGGGCTTGTTCAAAGAAGTTTTGATCGCTCAAAAATGACAACGAATAGTCAATACGATGGGATGGGCGATGGAGAGATCTTTTTAAATCCGAATCACACCTATTTTGATGCAGCAGTTGGCATGAGTTATAATTCACAGCTTGGAGAGAACCTGAATAATAATTTTTTTATCGGGGCCGCTTATCATCATATTAGCAAACCCAGAAACAGTTTTTACAGGAATGGAACGGCTGAGTTAGATCCCAAATGGGTTGCCTCGGCAGGAATTCGGTTTGCTGTTACACCAGCAAGTTATTTAACCCTGCAAGCCGATCATAGCAGGCAGGGAGAATTTATAGAAACGATAGGCGGAGCCTTATATGGAGTTAAGATCGGTGATGACTGGGAAAAACCATTATACACAATTCACGGCGGTGCTTTTTTACGTTGGAATGATGCTTTGGTACCGGTTGTAAAGTTAGATTACACACCTTTCTCTGTGGCCTTCAGTTATGATGTGAATATATCAAAACTTAAAACCTCCAGCTATGGAAGAGGAGGATTTGAATTGAGCATCTCGTACATTGGTTTTGTTAACCGCGATATTGAAACGCTAAAATGCCCGAGATTTTAAAACGATAGCGATCACTGAACCCGGATTAATAAGCGCTTTTTACTTAACTTACCTTCAAGCTTATAATAGAATTTCTTTCATGTGACACTTATATAACTTGTTTATAAATTCTATTGTTTTATTAGTGTCAGAAGGACCTTTTGAATTGAGAATTACTTCTACCCATCTTCAAAGCGTTAACCAATTTCATACCGCTTCACTGCCGTTATACATTTTTCTGTTTGATATCCATTTCAGCTATTGGTCATCGATGAAAACAAACTTTTCTATACTTTCATTGGCAATATCTATATATGAACTTACAACAATTAGAATATGTGGTTGCCGTAGATAAGTTCCGTCATTTTGCCAGGGCTGCGGATGAATGTTATGTAACTCAAGCTACTTTGAGCATGATGATCAAAAAACTGGAACAGGAACTTGATATTATTCTTTTTGACAGAAGTAAACAACCCGTGGTACCAACGGAGGCCGGTGTTATGGTGATTGAAC
>DASTMJ010000128.1:0-3889 GCA_035714205.1 Flavisolibacter sp.
AGAGCAATTTTATGATACGCATACTGATTTTATTACCACTTGCCCTGAGCCTGCAGTTTTGCACCTATTCGCAAACGCATAAAAAAGAAACAATGGATTCCAGCAACAAAAAAGAAAACCCTGTTTATTCCAATAACGATAGTTCAAAAATTAGCATGACCGATGCCGAATGGAAAAAGATCTTACCGGCCGACGTATATCATGTAGCCCGTGAAAAAGGTACGGAACGACCCGGGAGCAGCCCGCTGGAACATATAAAAGATAAGGGCACCTATTACTGTGCTGTATGTGGCAATGCTTTATTTGTCAGCGATACCAAGTTTGAAAGCGGCTGCGGCTGGCCAAGTTTTTACCAGCCCGTCAGCAAAGGCAGCATTATTTATGCACCAGATAATTCATATGGAATGAAACGTACCGAAGTAATGTGCGGTCGCTGCAAATCGCATTTGGGGCATGTATTTGATGATGGCCCGCCACCAACAGGTTTACGTTATTGCATTAACGGAGTGGTACTCGATTTTAAAAAAGCACAGGAAGCAGAAAAAGAATACAGGAAAAAAGAAGGATAAAATTTTTAAAAAACTCTTCTCAGGAAGGGTTTTTTTATGGAAGTACCTCCAGGTAAGGTTCCCCGGATGGGTCCTGAAAATCAGGTTTTTCTATTCAATATATAAATTATATTTATCGCCTAACAAAACTCTTATGAAATTGATGTCCAGGTATTTGTATGTATTGCTTGTTGCGCTCATCACCAGTGCGCCGGTTTTTTCACAATTCAACTTATCCGCACCGGTTCCATTGGATACAAACGTTAAGATCGGTAAACTATCCAACGGCCTTACCTATTACATCCGCAAAAATGCCAAACCCGAAAAAAAACTAGAGCTGCGCCTGGCAGTGAATACAGGTTCAGTATTGGAAGATAATGACCAGAGAGGACTTGCCCATTTTATGGAACACATGAATTTTAACGGCACAAAAAATTTTAAAAAAAATGAACTGGTCGATTACCTGCAAAAAGTAGGCGTGCAGTTTGGCGCCGATCTGAATGCTTACACAGGTTTTGATGAAACCGTTTATATCCTTCCCATTTCAACCGAGGATCCTGCCATTGTAGAAAAAGGTTTTACCGTGCTGGAAGACTGGGCTTTTAATAACCTGATGGACAAAACTGAAATTGATAAGGAAAGAGGCGTGGTGCTGGAAGAATCACGTTTGAGTAAAGGTGCACAGCAACGAATGATGCGACAATATTTTCCAAAATTATTTAATGGTTCAAAATATGCGGAACGTTTGCCCATTGGAACCGATTCCATTCTTAAAAACTTTAAATACCAGACACTCAGCCGTTTTTATAAACAATGGTACAGGCCCAACTTGATGGCTGTAATAGTTGTAGGTGATGTGGATCCCGCAGAAATGGAGAAAAAGATCAAAGCCCATTTTGGGAGTTATAAAAATCCAACAGCCGCCAAACCGCGGCCTTCCATCATTCCCATAAAAACCCGTACACAACCAGAGGCAATGGTCATCACCGATGAAGAAAACACCAATACCATTTTGCAGGTATTCAACTTCATCAAACCATCAAAGCCAATTAAAACATGGGCCGACTACAGGAGCGAATTGGTTGAGGATATGATAAACTCACTCATCAATCAACGCCTGCAGGAACTTACAAAAAGAGAAGACCCGCCCTTTGTATACGGGTTTGCCGGCGAACAATCATTTATACGTGGCTACGATGCATTTTTAACTGCGGCCGTCCTGGGCGACAATAGTGAAAAAGAAGCCATGGATGCCCTGGTTGCAGAAATGGAAAGAGCCCGCCGTTTTGGTTTTCTTCCTTCAGAGATTGAACGGGTAAAAGCAACCATTTTAAATGATGCCGAACGATCTTTCGCTGAAAAGGATAAATCACAATCTGGGCAATTGGTACAGGGTTACCTCAACCATTTTTTACAGGGTTCGCCCATTACCGGGCCCGAAAACAGGTACAAATTCATTAAACAGGTGTTACCAACCATAACCGTTGCTGAGATTAATGCAGAAGCCAAAAAAATGCCGGGTATGAACAATGCCTTTGCTCTTTTGATGGCACCTGCAAAAAAGCAAGCTGACCTTCCAACGAATAGCCAGCTGCTGAATGATATGATAGCAGCTTCCAAACAAACCGTAACACCCTACCAGGAAAAAGCAGTGGCGCAAACTCTGATCGAAGGTGCTATACAACCGGGAAAAATTGTAAAGGAAACAAAAAATGCAAAGCTGGGCACTACAGATCTTACATTAAGTAATAACGTTACCATCACACTAAAACCTACCACCTTTAAGAACGACCAGGTTGTGATGGATGCCTGGCGCTGGGGTGGTTTTCAACGGTTTCCCCTAACCGAAAAAGACAATGCCAAACATGCAGCAGCAATTGTGAACGAAATGGGTGTGAAAGATATGTCGCCAACTGATCTTGAGAAATTTCTTTCAGGCAAAACGGTGGAAGTAATGCCCTACCTGAACGACTATGAAGAAGGTATACAGGGTAGCAGCAGTGTAAAGGATTTTGAGACCTTTCTGCAACTGGTACATTTATATTTTACACAGCCGCGTAAAGACGAATCATTGTTCAAATCCTTTGTTACCAAAAACAAAGGCATGCTGCAGTTCATAAAGAACAACCCGCAGTTTTTTTACCAGGATACCCTGATGAAAATTGTTTACGGCAATAATCCATGGGTAAGTGTGATACCAACAGAAGAAGAATTCTCAAACCTGGATCTTGACAGATCACTAAATATTTACAAACAAATATTTAGTAATGCCGACGGTATGCATTTTACGTTCGTTGGGAATATGGATGAATCAACTGTAAAACCATTACTGGAAAAATATTTAGGCTCATTACCCGCCACAACAACGGAACATATGTTCAGGGATAACAATATCCGCCCCGTAAAAGGTGTAGTAGAGGCAAATATCAAAAAGGGTAAAGAAGCCAAAAGCCTGATCACCTTTCTTTGGTCAGGCGAGACCGAATACAGGCCGGAAGAAACTATGGCCCTGAAAGCATTGATAGATGTATTGAACATCACGGTTATCGAAAAGCTGCGGGAAGAACTGGGAGGCATGTACAGTGGGGGCTTAAATGGTTCCGTTCAAAAAAGACCCTATGTTCATTATACCATTTCGGCCAACATACCAACGGGGCCGGAAAATGTTGACAAACTAAGCAATGCTTTATTGTCCATTGTAAAAAATGCACAGGAAAAAGGTGTGGAACAAAAAGACCTGGATAAAGTAAAAGAAACCTGGAAGAAACACTACCGCACTCAATTACAGGAAAATGGTTTCTGGCTCGATCATCTTTCTCAATCCTTTATTGACCGGAACGACCCGGAAAGGATACTGGATTATGAAAAAAGAGTGGATGCATTATCAATAGCAGACCTGCAAAAAGCAGCACAAAAATTCCTGGACCTCCGGAATTATGTAAAAGCAGTATTGTATCCCGAAAATGCAACCGTTCCGGCAAACAAAAAAGCATTTTAAAAATCAGTGTAATATGTGTGAAGCCGCCCGTTGGGCGGCTTTTTTATTCCCTCGCTTTGTCCTCACAAGCAATCATCATCACATCTTATCATCATCAAAACTGCCATCACCTTTTCATCACCAACGATCCGTCATTCAAACCGCCATCGCTGGTGTTTCCACACATACATTTTAGTTGCCACCGTTTGTACTCAACTTCCCGCCACCGCTTGTGTCTCCACAAGCGTTTCAACATCTTACCCGCCATCGCCTGTTCTCCACAAGTTACATATGCTCCCTCCATCACCTGCCTTTTCGTTGCCACAGGTAGTATTCAACTATCCATACTATCATAACTTCCCGC
>DASTMJ010000129.1:0-3185 GCA_035714205.1 Flavisolibacter sp.
ACTATCTGTAAGTTTTGTCCAAACATAGTTTTGGTTGCCTGTTTGTGTTACCGGTTGGTTTATTTCAACACTACCTGGTTTGTGTTGTTCAACACAACCGGCTATATAGAAGGTTAAGGTAAACAGGATATGTCTGGTCATAAGAGGCGTATTACTAACACCGGCAACGGTCATGGGCCTGGCGTTTGTTTGGGACATTATAGCGTAAAGCTGATAACCGTAACCGATCCGGATAACAATGATGAATGTAAGTTTTTTTTGTTTTTTGGAAGTTTATAATAGAGTTTGACGTAAAGCAGGTAAGGCTTAATCTAGTTTAAACCGCATAACTTCTTCTTGCAGGCCAGATTGAAGCAAGGATCTTTCCATTTTATATTTGACCCTGATGGACAAGATCCCCATTTCATTTGAGTATCAGGGCCGGCATTATTGCGGGTATTTTAATGCCGTACACGGTGCCGGAAGTAATGTATGGTTTCTTAGGATTGACAACTACCACCGGGGACAGCTGATACGCACTGAAAATTTTGGCTGGCAGTTTTGTAACCATACAATGAAATGAAAGAGCTGACCAATTATTTTGCTGATGTTGTTATGGCCTGGTATCACCAGGTTGCTTTGCTGCAAACCGTAACCAGGGAGCCATAAATTTCAACCCGCCGGGAAGGAAATGAGTCCTGTTCTGACGAAAGTCATGCCCCGGATCCTGTACAGTGACCAACTTTGCAGTATTAAGTATGATTGCAGGATATGGACAAAACCATATACCAACTGGGTTTTTGGTCAGGCCTTATAGCTTTTGGCGCAACAACAGCATTTGTGATAGTGCAGTTATTGCAGCTACTTGGCGTTTTTTATTTTCCAACCGATGAAATTTTAATTTACGGAACCTCTCTTTGCATTGTTGTTCCCTTTCTTATTGAAATGCTTGCCTTTCATTATGTAGCACCCGTTAAAAAAAAGTTCTGGAGCCATGGAGCCTTACTCTTTACAGTACTTTACGCTGTGTTTGTTACGGCTAATTATGTTGTTCAACTGGCAACGGTGATACCCATGAAACAAAAAGGTATGGCTGGTGACATAGGGATTCTTGAACAAACCCCACACTCCCTGTTCTGGGATTTTGATGCCATAGGATATATATGTATGGGGCTGGCAAGCCTAATGGCTGTACGAGTTTTTGAAAAGAGCGGGTTTCAAAAATGGGTCAGGCTTTCATTTGTAGCGAATGCCCTGGTAACGCCGCTTATTGCAATTGTATATTTCTACCCGGTTTTTTCTGAGCGTTTGCTGATGTTAGGTTTACCCTGGGGTATTACGGCGCCCTTATCCATGTTGCTGCTTGCCCTGATGATCAGAAAGAATGAACGCAAAAAATGGCCAAATGAATAAGCAGGGAATAAAAGAAAAGCAAACCCGGTACAGCTTAGGCATACTGCTTATGGTGTTGGCTATAAACGCATTTGGCGGAGGCTACTATGGAATATCGGGAGCTGAACATGTTCCTGTTGAATGGTTGCGTGGCAGCCCCTTTAACAGTTACCTGATCCCGGGCCTGCTGCTTTTTATAGTTATTGGCGGTTGGGCATTGCTTGCTGCCATTTTTGTATGGAAACGGGATACCAGGGCCCGGAAGCTTGCCTTTGGTTGCGGTATCATTCTGATGGCCTGGCTGGTTATACAGGTATCTATCATTGGTTATGTTTCGTGGATGCAGCCCGCTACAGCGCTTGCGGGTATCCTAATTCTTTTTTTATCCCGGCAACTCCCCCAATATGATCAGTAACTATTTTTTGTTTTGGCTGCCTATGATTGTAATTGCCTTTGCCAATGCAACGCTACGGCAACTGGTGCTGATAAAAAGCATGAACGAGTTGAGGGCACACCAGTTATCAACCCTCACCTTAATTGTATTATGCTCTGTATATGTAGCTTTTATATTCCCGATGCTTGGCATTGAAAACAGCAGGCAGGCGTTTTTGACTGGTGGCATTTGGGTGGTGTTAACGGTTTTGTTTGAATTTTCTTTAGGGCGGATGACCAAAAAATCATGGGCCTTTCTTTTACAGGATTATAATCTTATTGCCGGCCGTATCTGGATTGTTTTTCTTTTTTGTCTTTTTCTTTTACCTTATGTGTGGTATGTGATTTTGAAATGAATTGATGATCATTTTTGGAGAAAGCCGGGAGGGCAGATGTTTTTGCAGTAGGACAATGATAGAAATAACATGAGATTTCAGATTTTAGTTTTACCAATCATTGCAATAGCCGTGCTACTATACAAGGCCTGGTTATTTGATACAAAACGCAAACGTCGTCGAGACTATTAAGGAATGGATACCTTAAATCGGACGAATGGAAGCGAAAACGTTATGTAGTTCTCAAAAGAGATAATTGGCGTTGTGTTTATTGCGGAAGACGTGCTACTCAAGTTCATCATAAAAAGTATGCAACAAGAAATATTGGAAAAGAACCAATACACTGGCTTGTTTCAATTTGCAAATCCTGTCATTACGCACAGCACCATTAATGGAAGCGAAGTTTGACAACTGCCGCAGCAGAATTTATTTTGTACTTTGGGTTTTCAACGACTGTGGCCCGGGGCTGTACGAAGTTTTATTCAGTTCTTAAATTATCTACCGGGTTTGCATTTGCTGCCTTCAGCGTTTGAGACAGTACAGTGGCAAGTCCTAAAAACAACATGATCAGCAGGCTAATGAATACTTCCCAGAAACCAATTTGAATGCTATAATATTGAGTGCTGTTCAACAGTTGTGTAAACAGGAAATATACCAGGGGAATTGTAACGAGGCTGGCTATAACCATCAGCATCACAAAATCTTTTGACAATAGAACCACCAGGCTTTTTACTGTAGCACCCAATACTTTTCTGACGCCAATTTCTTTCACCCGCTTTTTAATTGTGAAAGATACAGTGCCCAATAAACCCATACATGCTACGGTAATGGCCAGTAAACCTAAAAATCCCCAAAGCTTCATGATCATGATATAAAAACTATACGCCTCTTTAATTTCCTGGGAGAACAAGTGGGCCGTGAACTTACCCTCTCCACCTATCTTTTTCCAGAGCGTTTCCATAGCAGGCATGCTGCTTAGTGGATCGGCCCGTTCTAATTTTATGTTGGCATAAGCAAATTTTTTAAGGTCATATTCAAAAAAGAATG
>DASTMJ010000130.1:0-5091 GCA_035714205.1 Flavisolibacter sp.
GTTATAGGAAGTAGTTGAAAATGACATTTATTCCCCTAAAAATGAGTGCTCTATGTTTACAGGTTCACAATTCTTTTACTGGCGCCGTTTATAAAAAACTCTACTCTCTTTACACTGCCAACTTTAGGAGTAGTGGCAACAATAGCGTTTGCACTTGTGCAACCTTCCTGCATGCCGGGTGAACAGGTTTGTGCATACACATTCATAGTGGATCTTACTGTCTCGGCTTTTTCAAAAAGTAAGGGAGTTTGTTCAGCTGAGGGCTTTAATAAAATGGCCACTACCATTTGACCGTTAAAATCGGGTCTTTTAACTTCAGGGGTTGCTCCCTCCAAAACACTATTGAATGCATCTTCGTTCTGAATAACACGATACACTGTATCAGTTACATTGGAACCAGTTTTTAAATTGTAATGATGAAGTGATACCAGGCCGATGCGGGAAGGGGTTGTTTCTTTAACCGAGGTACAACCTGCCAGTGTCAAGAGTATAAAACCGCAAAGACTAACCGGTGTAAGTATATTTTTCATGGTCAATTATTTTTTTCTTTTTTCAACCTGTTATTGCTCATGTTTCATCATTTGTTTATAAATATTTGTGGTGATGACGGATCAGTTACCTGTATTAAATTGTTATTCTGATAAAAAGATAAAATACGGTTGATACAATTGCATTCCAGATCACGGCTTCCTTTTTCCGTATCTCTTGTTTCATATATGCCATACACACTATCGCTTCTGTTTGCTTCTGGAAGATAGAGTATGTAATCGTAAAAACTCCTGATACGCAGGGCGGCATCATCAGATCTGATTGATAAAGTATCCTGGCTGAAGCTAAATTGTGCATTGTTGGCGGTTACAACAACCGTATCAATTAGCCTGGTAAACTGCGAAGCTTTTGTATACCGGCGTAAAATAACTGAATCCGTTTCTGCGCTTGTAAAGCCAACATAATTTGGATACAATGTGGCGGTTGTACAGAAACAGGTTTTATTGCACGAAGACAGCCCAAGAACCAACGCAAAAAATATAGATAACAGAATTAGTTTCATGAGTAGATACCGGTATTATTGATAGAATAAAAATAGAGATTCCTAAGGCAATTACCTGATGATAAAAAATTAAAGCCCTGCAAGTGCAGGGCTTTAATGGCGATAGATAAGCAAGCTTTTTTTATACCAGGGTTAATTTTTTATTATAGTGAACTCAACCCTCCTGTTCAACTGCCTGTTCTCGGGAGTATCATTCGGTGCTACGGGCTTGGTTTCGCCGTATCCCTTTGAGCTTATGCGTGAAGGGTCAATACCTTTTGCCAGAATAAACTCCATAACGGATCGGGCACGGTTATCACTCAGTTTAATATTGTATTCATCTGATCCATAACTGTCGGTATGTGCACTCATTTCAATTACGATCTTGGGGTTTTCATTCAACAGTTTTACAACACGGTTCAATTCCAGGAAAGATTCAGGGCGCAGGTCCCATTTATCAAAATCGAAGAACACATTATTTAAACGGACTACTTGCCCAATTTCTATTGGAACCAGGTAAAGATCCTTATGAATTTCGAGGTAGCCGGCCTTTACCAGCGAGTCGAGATTGAGGTTTTCACTTTGTGCAAAAAACTTATCTGCTGTTGCCCGTAGCGTATAATTTTTATCAAAGGGTAAAACCATTTTAAATGAGCCGTCCTGAGGGCTTGATATACCATTTCCCACCACAGTTCCTTCAGGCAAGGTTTCATAAACCAGGTCTGCACTGAGTGGCTCGTTGGTTTTTTTGTTATATACATTTCCACTAACCAACACAACCGGGTCTGGTTTTTCTTTTTCTAAAAGTTTCACTCTTACAATATCACTTTCACCGTAACCTTCGGCACTACTGGTCATATATGCATATTCACCACCAGCATCCAACGTAAAAAAGGCATCCCATTCAGGCGTATTTATTGGGGAACCAAGATTTTCAGGTTCGCTCCACTTTGTCCAGCTTTTATCAAGACGTTTACTCCTCCATATATCGTTGTCTCCCAAACCACCTGGCCTGTTAGAACTGAAGTACAATGTTTCGCCGTCGGCTGCCAGGTAAGGTGTCATTTCATCATAATCTGGCAGGTTGATTTTTTTTCCCAGACTTTTCGGTTCCGTCCATGTACCATTTGGTTCCAGGAAGCACACATAGATATCATTGTTATAACCACCATTTTTTTCCGACATATAGAGAAAGAGGGTTTGGCCGTCATGTGCCATGGTGGCGCCATTTTGCCTGCCATTATCATATTTATGATAGTTCCTGATCTTTAACATTTCAGGCGCACTCCACCGGCCGTTAGCCTGCAGGTAACTCATACTTACACCATTTCCGTAATAATCACCATTGATAAATGCATTACGGATCAAAATGCGATTATTGTCAGGCGATATCCAGTAAACAGCATTGTAATTGTAGGTATTCAACGGGTAACCCATATGCACGGCTTCACTCCATTTACCAAATGTGTCGCGGTAAGCATACCAGATGTCCTGCGAATTACGAACCGAATTGTACTTAGTGTTCAATGGATGATTCTGGCAAATAAAAAATAGATGATTTCCGTCTGCAGAGATTGTGGGTCTTAATTCAGGCAATTCGGTATTGATCTTCCAGCCAAGATTTTCAATTTTAATGATTGTGCCTTCTTTAATGATCTTCTCCTGCTGTTCTATTAAGTTTCCACTAGTGTCTGCAGCGGGTTGCGCAAAAGAAAGGTTGTACAGTACAGCTAGTATAAAAAAGGAAAGAACCTTTTTCATTGGGTTTGGATTTTATTACGCTGTAAAATAGTAAGGAATTAAAGCATTTCAAAATGTTGACAACTATTAGTTTTTATATATACCGAATTACGATCCATAAAAAGATTGCACAGTCAAAAAGCTGGTATACGTACATGAAGTTTATTTTCCTGCAAACAAATTGAAGGTAATAATGAAAGCTTGCATTGTTTCAAATAATAATCCCGGTTTTTGGCTGGGATTATTATACCTCAAACGTGTTAACATCAGATTTTTTTTATGACTTCACTTCTTACCAGTGCATACCCTATATTGTTAAAATTGTAATTGGCAATCTCTTTATACAGTGTGGTTGCTTCTTCTTTCTGACCTGCACTTTCATACGCTTTGGCCAGCCAGTATTTATTGTACATGTTCTGCAAATTCGTTTTTGCAAAATGTTCTGTTGCCTTAGCAAAATCTTTTTCGCTGTAACTGATGAATCCCATCAGTTCATGGTAAGATTCCAGTTTTCTTGGATTTTGAATGGGTTGCAATAGCGTTTTTATTTCTTCTGCCTTAGCTGTGGCATTTTGATAATCGCCTTTCAACGCTTTGATCATACCCTTCCAGTACAGCACATTGCTTTTTTGATTCAATCTGGCTTCTTCCGATCCAAGGGTTCTGCCTGTTTCTTCGGATAATGGTTTTAATGACTCAAGAATAGATTGCAGTTGATCAGCATCTTTCATGTGAAATGCAATTTGTGCAGCAGCTGATAACAGGTCGTACCGGGCTGAAGTAATTTTTGCTGCATCTTCCAAATAAACAGCTTGCGCTGCTTCATCCAACATTATTTTTAATGCCTGTGCCGGTTGATCCTGGTATAGGAAAGTATTAGCAATGCATTGTTTGCTAAATGTTGGCATTACATCCAGTTTGCCAGCCTGTTCATAGTCGGAACGGGCTTGTTCATATTCACCCATGAATGTATGTGCATGCCCGCTTTTATAAAAAGCTACGGGTGATTCTTTATCCAGTTCAACTGCTTTTTTGTATGCCTCACTTGCTTTTTGAAGGTTGTTTTGTGCACGGTATACATCTCCCAATAAAATTTGCGCCTGTGCTGTTGGTGAAAGTGTTAGGAGTTTATTAGCCATTTCTTCAGCTTTAGCAAAATCTGTTGGGCTATCAAACAGGTAGGAGTTGGTTAAAGCTGCGTAAGACATAGGCCAGGTAGGTTCCATTTCAATGGCTTTCAAATATTGTTGTCGTGCTTTTTCATAATTTTTTTCACTTGAATAAGCTTCACCCAGGTATAAGTAGGAGCGGGCCATTTCAGGGAAAAGCTGAACCATTTTTTCGGTGGCAGCCAATCTTTTATTCATATCATCATTCAGGTATGAGGCAGTAAACTCATAAAACAATTTTTCCCAATCGCTTGCAGTAGATAGATTTTGTTTTGCCATTTTTAAATTGTCGGCAAACTCCTGCGGCGTAATCGCATAATTGGCTTTATAGATGTATGCAACGGCCAGTTTGGGATCTTGTTCTATGGCCCTGCCAAATGCTTCCCTGGCCCTTCTCTGGTCACCTGCATCAGCATATTTTAAGCCCTGGCTGAAATAAGATTTTGCTTCGTTAGAAGATGTTGTAAAAATGAGACCCGATACGTCTTGTGAAATGATGCTGCCTGTATAGGCAAACGTTAACAGCAATAATAAATACGGGAGATTCTTTTTCATACTGAAATCATTTAAGGAGTTAAAAAAGTAATTGTCAAAAAGGGAGGATATGCGATTTGGTAGAGTACAAAGAAGGAGCATTGGTAGGGTGGGAAACTAAAGGTAGTGAAGTTGGTTGTTCTACCGATTTAAATTTATGCCGCAGTTACTGCTGTGCTTATTGGAGTTTTAACACCTGGAATTTACATTTTGGTTGAGTGATATAAAGACTTGCATTCATTAAAACCAATTGTGCAGGAATGACTGTATTTTTATGCCTATCTCTATACCATGCCCCGAAGTCTTCAATTGTTGTTTATTGTTGTAATTTTTATTAAAGGTGTTGCCAACGCACAACAAACATCCCATACGTATCTCAATAAATTAAATTACCTGTTGTATTTGCCTGCGGAATACGCAACTGATACGAACACTAATTGGCCGGTTTTGATTTTTTTGCATGGCAGTAGTGAAAGCGGCACCAACATCGAAAAAGTAAAAGCAAACGGTCCTCCTAAATACATCAGCCAGGGTAAAAAATATTCTTTTATTGTTGTGTCCCCCCAGTCGCCAAAATTTGGCTGGGATATAGAAACAGTTTATGGATTAATTCAAATG
>DASTMJ010000131.1:0-10234 GCA_035714205.1 Flavisolibacter sp.
AGGATACCCGGAATACAAATAGCAATGATGAACAGCTAATGAACGAACAAAAAGTAACAATAAACAATAGTGTGGACCAGAGAGAGGGAAATATGAACAATGGAAGGATTGGTGGAAATTTTGACCAGGAAATCGAATTCAGTACAAATAGAAACGAAAGTACCCGTAATCAGTCTTAATGCAGCAACGAAATTTATTTTTATGGACAAGAAACATATTCAATTAGAGGAGCAGGAAGCGCCATTAAAAAATACAGACAAAGCCTTTGTTAAGGTTAATAAAGATGGTTCGCCTTCAATTCCAGGCACCGATGAGAAAAGACACGAGGAGAAAGAGACGGAAGGTACACCCCAAAAAGAAGATGGAGAGAGAACTTCTCCACGTAAGTAGCATTCAATAAGCATTAAATGGTCTGCCTCTATTGTTCACTGGCTTGAACCCTTATTAATAATCTTTCTTCTATTACCTGTTTCAGCGCATTTTTGGGAAGTGCACCTTTTTGCATCATTGGTGCTCCCGATGTGGGTATAAACAAAAGGGTTGGAATACTCTGGATACCGAAAAGAGATGACAGCTCAGCTTCTTTATCGGTATCTATTTTGTAAATATCAAGTTTCCCTTCATATTCTTTAGATAGCTCTTCCAGAACCGGCGCAATTGCCTTGCAGGGCCCGCACCAATCTGCATAAAAATCAACTATTGCAGGTAAGGTTCCGGCAAACTTCCATTCGTTCTCTGTTTCATAATTAAAGATCTTCTCTTTAAACTGCTGAGTAGTAATTTGTTGAGTTGCCATAATATGGTTGTACAAACAAAATGCCATCACTGTAATTCATGTTTCCAAATAGGGTTTCAGCCAATGAAAAAGCTATCCTACGATGGTTATAACGGATTTCTACTTATGCAGTTATAGGTTAATTACCGATTGACTTTGTTTCAGGCAAAACTTATTTTGCAGTTCAAATTACGCCGTACCCAATAAATGAAAGACCATGCCCCGACAAACTTTTTTATCCAGGGAATCTTTTGTAGACGCTACGGAAAAGCAAACCAAGGATACCCTTTTTTCAATTCCTGCTTATGTTTCTCATATACGCCTTGTCTCTGAAAATGCAAGGATCGAGTCGTATAAATTTTCATATGAACAAGCTGAAAAAAAGCTTGATTACGTAATTGATGTTTCAATTCTTCCCTTAAACGATCAATACACCAGGATTAGCCTGCATGCCTCTCACAGGAACGGTCATGCCTTTTATGCAGATGCAGATATGGCCTTTGCCCTGCACGACTTTGAATCAGCTATACATGCAGCACTGAAAGGAGATCTGTCACATTACAGGCCTGCGTCTCAAAAGGTTTCTGAACCAGCGGGAATGTCGCAATTCTTCTCTTTTTGTAAATCAACAATAAGTGAACTTTTATTCAGGAAAAAGTTGTCCTAAGAGTTTTGTTAGTTTAAAGCCCTTTATTTAAACAAGCATAGTTTTATTCTTCCATCTTTCCCTTCTCTTTAATTATTCTTCTACAATTAATGCAGTTTAACTTTGGGTATGGTAAACAAAACTGCCCTGGTAATTGGTGCAACTGGTTTAGTAGGCTCTCAACTGATTCGACTTCTGTTAAAAGATGAAAGATTTTCACTTATAAAAGCATTTGTTCGCAGAAGCACAGGCATCCGTCATTCTAAACTTCAGGAATTTATTGTTTCATTTGACCACCCGGAGGAATGGCATCAAAATGTATCGGGCGATGTGGCATTTTCTGCGTTGGGTACCACTATTAAAACTGCGGGTAGTAAAGAGGCGCAATATAAAGTTGATCATACCTATCAATACCAGTTTGCTTTGGCGGCATCGCAGCATAAAGTGCCTGTTTATGTTTTGGTCTCTGCAGCCATGGCACATGTAAATTCACGCATTTTTTATTCAAGAATGAAAGGTGAATTGGAAAGGGATATAAAAATTCTGCCGTTCCAATCCATCCATATTTTGCAGCCGGGGATGCTTTCGGGCAACCGGAAAGAAGTGCGAATGGGAGAACAGATTGGCACCAGGCTAATCAGGTTTTTAAATAAGCTGGGCATAGCCAAACAACAAAAACCTATTGATGCTTCTCTTGTAGCACAAGCAATGATCAATGCATCCTTTCACACAAAAAAACCATTACAGGTGTATACCTTACTCCAGGTGTTTGATCTTGCCTTGTCAAAATATCCAGCGTAACTGTTACTATTGATGAAATGTGACATTTTTTAAAACCAGGTTCACCAAATTTTCAAGGTTCACCGGTTTGGTAACCACATCTTCAACCAGGCAGTCTCCTAACTGTGATCGTGTACTTGAATGAGCATCTACCAGCAAAATCACATCTGAACGCTGTTCTTTGATTATGTGTTTACAAACATCTGTATCGGTAAATCCTTCCATGTCTGGATTTACAATTATAACATGGGGTTGTAGCCGGATGGCTGTAGGAATCAGGTCTATAGCCCTGTCAATTGTATCTACATTAAATCCTTCATTTTCCAGATGTTTTTCGATTGCGTTTACGGCTGCATAATCAGCATCACAAATAAGTACTGTTCTATTATTTTCCATAAAAAGGTTTTAAGGGTGAACTCAGGTAGTAAAGATGGGGCTATAAAGTTACAACCGGGACAGATAACATTAACGCCGGGATTGTAAGATCAGGCTTTTGGTTTTATAAGTGAGTAAATCGCCGAATCCAGGAAATTTCCATTGAAATAATAGTTTTCCCTAAAATACGCTTCCCTGGCAAAACCATGTTTTTCCAATAACCTGATGGATGCCTGGTTTTCCGGATTTACATTGGCTTCAATACTATGCAGGCCAATTTTTGTAAATCCATAATCAATGATCGTATCTAACACTTCGCTCATTATTCCTTTACCCCAAAAATCAGGAAGCAAGGTATATCCAACCTCGGCCCGGTAATGTTCTTTTATGAGTCGCCAAAGCCCCGCAACTCCAATTAATTGCCGGCTTTCCTTCAAAATAATGCCCCACGAAATTCCTGATCCCTGAACAACGGTTTCATCCATTTTGCTGATGAATGATACCGCTTCTTCAAGAGTGTACATAGGTTCTTTATCCAGGTATTTCAACACTTGTTTGTCCGATCGTAAGACCAGGATCTGTGGCGCATCTGCAGATACAACCTGCCGTAGAATACATCTTTTGGTTTCAAGATTTGGAAAGGGAATAAAGTTTACCAGCAGCATAAAGCAATTTACACGATTCCAAATTCCTTTGTTATTGATTAGGTGATTTTATATGTTTATCATAGAATGATCGTTTTTACCACCACATTACAAAAGTTTGGACAACAGGGTGAAAAAACCGGTTGGACCTATATAGCCATTTCTGCAGCGCTGGCAAAAAAATTAAAGGATGAAAAAAAATCATTTCGTGTAAAAGGAAAAATTGACGACCATGTTATAAAAGGTGTTGCTGTTTTGCCAATGGGTGGTGGAGATTTTATACTTCCGGTAAACGGAGAAATGCGTAAAGGCATCCGGAAGCAAAAAGGGGCTGTTGTGCAGGTTCAACTTGAAGTTGACACAACTGAAATAATTCCGCCGGAGGAATTAATTGAATGCCTGAAAGATGAACCGGGAGCACTGGCAAAATTCAATAGCATAACAAAAGGCCACCAAAACTATTTTACCAAATGGATCAATTCGGCTAAGACAGAAGAAACCAAGGCGCGGTGCATTGCACATACAATCAATTTCCTGGCAAAGGGAAAAGATTTTGGCGAAATGCTTAGAACACTGAAAAAAGAAAAAGGAGAAACTGGAGTTTGATTCCAGTTTAAAAACAAACTCAGATAGGTCCGACCTATGCATCCTCGCCATCAGTAATTTCAGTGCCTACTTCATCTTCTATATCCGCATTTTCATCTTGATTGTGGCTCGCATCTTCGGGGATGTTTTCGTTGGCTCTTGCATTTGGATTTTGCGCTATCGGTTGTGCACCCGGGTTTTCTTTATTTTCCGGCAATTGTTCTGCTCTTTCATCATTTTTCATAACACTTTTAAAAAATAATGAAAATGATATGCCATATCGGAAATTTGTCACTAAAATCAATCAATGCCCACAGTTCATCTATTGATAAAAGGAAAAGTGCAAGGAGTATTTTACAGGGCCTCTGCTAAAGAAATGGCTGAAGCGTTACATCTAACGGGGTGGGTAAAAAACACTTCAACAGGTGATGTGGAGGCGATGGCTACCGGGCCGTCCGATGCGGTACTAAAATTTATAGAATGGAGTAAGCTGGGGCCGCCGCATGCTGTGGTAGCACACGTTGAAATTATTCATTATGAGGAAATAGAGTTTACATCCTTCAAAATCAGGAAAGATTAATGCTCCGTTCGCTTATCCAGTTTATTGCTCAATCTGTTGAAGAGTATAGCAAAAATTACCCAACGTATACTATTTTTAGCTTTAGTTAGGTCCGGCATCATTTTGTTGTCAGGTTTGCCATACTCACACAATTGTTAACCATTTAAAAAATAGTGTGTTATGGCAGAAAGAGAAGAAAACTTTGGTAGAGAAGAACAGCCGGTTCGCGGTTTTGATTCTAGGGAAAACCAACAAAATCAAGAAATTTCAAACAGCGAGGGTGAATCATCCAATAGAAATGATTCTGAAAATGGCCGTAGAAGAACTTCAAACAGGGGATTTGCAGCTATGGATCCCTTAAAACAAAAAGAAATTGCAAGTGAAGGCGGCAGGGCAGCTCACCGGCAAGGTGTAGCTCATGAATGGAGTAGTGAGGAAGCCAGGGAAGCTGGCCGAAAAGGTGGCCAGATCGTAAGCAGAAACCGAGAGCACATGAGTGAAATCGGCCGCAGAGGCGGGCAAAGCTCCGGTAGCCGTCGAAGCCAAAAAGATGAGGGTAGAGAAGGATAGAAGTATTTGTGTTGATTTGGTGACCTTCAATGAACGCCTGGATATTGTATCCAGGCGTATCTTTTTAGATAAGTGCTTGAAATAAGTTGGTATTTAGCGCTAAAGAATAAATAAATATGGGTGTTTTCAAGTACTTAACCCTTTACTGGAGCATCCTAAATGATACAAGATCATTTTTCTGCAGATGTGTCATCCAGATCAGCATCTGCATTTTCTGAGTCCTTATCTTCCCTAAAATTATCTGAAGCGGTTTCGGTTAGGTCCTGGTTTAGATCATCAGTATCGCTACTGCTGATCGTTTTTGCGCCGGGCTGACTACCATCTTCATCTCTTAATCTGGGATCGTTATTTCTGTCTTCTTCAGTTGGCCGGTTACGACCGGGGTTTGTTGGTGTGTGCATATTTTTATAAAAAGAGGTCATAAAACCTGTGCCATCTATAATTTTCAGGAAATCATCAAATGATTTAGGTACAATACAATTTTTTAATTTTCTTTGGTGAAACGAATTAATTTCTCAATATCATGATGATGAAAAACTTACTGGTAGCAGCCTTTGCATGTTTATGTTTTGGCTGTAATGACAACGCTGCTAAAGTTCAGGCACAACAATCGGATGATGATTCAACCAAAACGGCCAATAATGAAACACCTGATCCAGGCAAACCCACATTAGACACGGTCCGTTACAATCAATTATTGAATTACATGGCAAATGGCGATTCATCAGGACGCTGGCCCGTTAAATCAGCATACCCTTTGCCGGGTGCCATACTTCCATTTAAAAGAGTAGTTGCCTATTATGGAAATCTATATTCGAACCGGATGGGTGCCTTGGGTAAATGGCCTAAAAAGGAAATGATCCCAAAATTGATGGACGAGGTAAAAAAATGGACAGAGGCTGACAGTTCTATCCCAGCAGTTCCCGCCCTTCACTACATTGCTGTTACGGCACAAGGTTCGGCTGGTAAAGATGGCAAATGGCGTTATCGTATGCCGCATCACCAAATTGATACAATTTTAAACTGGGCCAAAGAGATCAATGGAATTGTTTTTATTGACGTACAGATTGGCTTAAGCGATCTGCAATCGGAAATTCCCTTGTTTGAAAAATATCTTTCCATGCCTAATGTGCATTTGGGTATAGATCCTGAATTTGCCATGAAGGCCAAGGGCAACAAAAAACCCGGAAGTGTAATTGGAAGCCTGGATGCTGCTGATATTAATTATGTAAGCGATTACCTGGCAGGATTGGTTCGTAAGCACAATCTTCCACCTAAAATGCTGATGGTACACCGTTTTACAAAAGGTATGGTAACCAACTATAAAAACATTAAACTTCATCCGGAACTGCAGATCATCATGGATATGGATGGTTGGGGACCACCAGATCTGAAAATGGGAACCTATAAGCATTGGATCGAATCAGAGCCCGTACAGTTTACAGGATTTAAATTGTTTTATGTAAACGATACAGAAAAATCGGGTCGTAAAGAAATGATGAGCCGCCAGCAAATACTGAATCTGAAACCCAAACCGGTTTATATACAATACCAATAGAATTTCTTTAAATAACAACCGTGAGCGGCAATGAAAAAACATTGTCGCTCTTTTTTTACCCATCGGTTTAAATTACTGTTGCAGGTAACGGTGGATAATAAAAAAGCTGAGAATAATCAGAAACAGGATAATTACAACTGTTACAATCAGCCAGGAATCGAGTTTGAGTTCCTGTTTTTTGCGGGCATTTTTTTGAGCAGATTTTTTCTTCAGATCGTAATTGAGCTGGTGTATAAGGGCTTCCAGCTTTTTTTTATCTGAAAATTTTTCCAGGCCCTCAAGAGCATCAGACTGGAATTCGTCATCAATAAGTTGCTTTTCTACTTCATGTTGTTGTTGGGCAGATAGTTTTCCCTGCAGGTAAAGCAAAAGTGTTTCCTGGTCTATTTCCGGATTAAGATTGGATAATATGTCTTTTAGATCGGGATTCATTTTTTTCTGCCTTCCTTCATTTTCTTTTCCAGGATGATTTTTAAATTTCTTTTTCCGTTTTGAATATAACTTTTAACCTGTAGCAACGAATAACCTGTCTTGTCGCTAATTTGCTGGTAACTATTCTTCTTAAGATAGAACAAAATTACACATTGTCTTTGCTCTTCTGCCAATTCATTGATGGCTTCTTCAAGATGATCATAGGTTTGTTCGGTTTCTAACAGTTGTTCCTTATTGGTATCTGTTCCAACTGCATGATTCTCATTCAGCTCTTTAAGCCCTTTGCCTCCTTTTTCCCTCAACTTCATCAGGCAGTAGTTTTTCGCTACCATATAGAGCCATGATTTGAAAAAGTCGATTTTGTATTTTGAAACCTCGGTAAGCACTTTTAAGAAAATATGTTGTACGCAATCCCTGGCTTCGTTTTCATCCTTCAGGTATTTCATGCAAACGCCCAACAATAAAAGGGTATAACGTTCCAGTAAAATGCCTATCCATTCCGGGTTATTATCTGCATAATAGTGATCCAGTAATTCAGCATCGGTTATATGGTTATATCGGCTTACGTTCATTAAATGATAACAGGCATTTCATTTATGCTTTGTAAGTTACATCAACAACCGGTGAAGTAAACTTATTGAACATTGTTATTTTCATTAGATGCAAACTTTGCAAATTTGCATAATTGTAAAGACCTTATTTTGTTGCTATGAAGTATGCTATTTGCACAGTACCCGCTGCTCCTGTTCGTAAAGAACCATCTCACAGAACAGAAATGACCAACCAGTTGCTATTTGGAGAAACCATGCATGTACTGGAACAAAATGATGAATGGTTTAAAATAAGATCAACCTACGATAATTATGAAGGTTGGCTGACTTATCATTTAATTGAAGAAGTAGATGAAAGTATAGCAACGGCACCTGTCAGGTATGTTGCAACATCGTTGATAAACATCATAACTCATACCGATCAATTGATCAATGCTCCCATGGGATCTGTCCTGGCAGGTTATGATGAAGAAACAAGACTGTTATGGAACGGTTTGTATAAATACCATGGTACGATCCAGGATGTTCAAAAACCTTCCAGCCCTGATCTGTTTGATAAAACAGTTCACGCCTGGATGAACGCTCCCTACCTATGGGGTGGAAAAACCTTGATGGGAGTGGATTGCAGTGGGTTTGCCCAAACCGTTTTTAAAGTTATGGGCATTACATTACACAGGGATGCTTACCAACAGGCCGAGCAGGGTAATCCTGTAGAAAACCTTGCGCTGGCAAAAAAAGGTGACCTGGCATTTTTTCATAATGAAGCCGGCAGAATAACACATGTCGGAATTGTGCTAAGTCCAAATGAGATCATCCATTCCTCTGGCAATGTTCGGGTAGATAAACTGGATGCGCAGGGAATAACAAACAGGGAAAAGGGAATCAGAACACACCAATTGCATTCTATTAGAAGACATCTTTAAAAAAACGGACAACAGCACTGTCCCACCCAAGCATTTTAATGCCTGTATAAAAAAGTATAACAGCAAAAATCTTTTTTAAAATGTCTTCAGGAAGTGCTAACGATATTTTACTTCCTAACCATCCGCCAATTACAAATCCAACAGCCATAATGCCGAAGTACTTTATGTCGATATAACCCTTGTTGTAGTAATTCATAACAGCCAATATCCCTATGGGTAATAATAGCAAACCCAGTGATGTGCCCTGAGCCTGGTATTGATTAAAACCTACAAAAAACATGAGGCAGGGTACGATAATGATTCCTCCACCTACACCAATCAAACCACTAAGCATGCCTGCAAATAATCCTATTAATATCAACAAAAAAACAACCTGTCCTGACATCTTTCTTTGATTTAACTGCATGATTATGCAAATTTCTGCTTGTAAAACTCTATCGCTTCTGTAATGATCTGGTAAGCTACTTCCCGATTTTGAAATTCCTCTATTTGCACTTGTTTATCTTCAAGCACTTTGTATTGCTCAAAATAATTTCGAAGCTCGTTAATAAAATGAGGAGGCATTTCGTCAATGGAGGAAATGTGATTTACGGACGGATCCTTTGTTGCTACGGCAATGATCTTGTCATCTTTCTCTCCTGAATCAATCATTTGCATGTTACCTATAACGGTGGCTTCAACCAGGCAAAGCGATTGAATGGATTGTGAACATAATACCAGGATATCCAGCGGGTCATGATCATGACCTAGAGTTTGAGGTATAAATCCATAATTAACAGGATAATGAAATGAAGAATAAATAACCCTGTCAAGTTTTAAAAGGCCTGTTTTTTTATCGATCTCATATTTTGTTCTTGAACCTTGCGGAATTTCAATTAAAGCATTTACCTGTTGAGGAGCTTTATCGCCGGTAGAAGCACCATGCCATGGATGTAATACGTTTATTGTTTTCATTGAAATGTGCTTGTGAGTTTATAACCTAAATAAGTTGCCAATAATCCTGCGATAACACTGATCCCCGTATAAATTGAAAAGATGACCCATCGTTTCTGCATCATCATATCCACCCCTTCATAAGCAAAAGTTGAAAAGGTTGTGAAGCCACCACAAAACCCGGTTACAAGTAGTAACCTCTTACGTTCATCAATATGATGCGTAAACAATCCCCAAAGGATACCGATCAATAAACACCCAAAAATATTTACAAATAAGGTGCCGTAAGGAAAACTATAGTTAAGGTACCGGTGGCATAAATACCTAAGTATGCTGCCAGCTGCTCCCCCAATACCTACCAATAACAAATTAATGTACATATATGGTGGTATCGGTTTGGGGGAAAGAATATTTAAAGTCTACCATCCATTCGCCCCTGATGCGTACAACCTTTAATGAATCTCTTTTCTTTTTATAGGAGTTGGAGTAGTTGATGATGGTTATGCTATCATTTACAGGTCTTGTATCGTAAACGGTAATTGATGATTCATGGTAACCTCTCTTATCATCTTTACTCATATTTGTTTGGTAATTGCTTTCGTAAGTATCAAGGAGCTGGGTATTGGTTGAATCCTGCAACATAAATCTTCTTGCATTCTTCCAGTTGCCATCAAGTGCAGCCCGAATAAAGTTGCGGGCGGCATCGATATCGTTTTCAGAAGAAATCCCTTTTTCCTGCTCATTACCACCTCCACAGGAAGAAAAAAACACTAAGGTTGTGAAACTCAATAGGAAAAAACTTCGCATGCTACAAAAGTAGGGATTGATGTGCAGATGATAAGAAACGCATGTATGTGCAAATGAAGGAGCTGCCGGTAGAAATACAATGAAAAGGTGAATAAT
>DASTMJ010000132.1:0-6526 GCA_035714205.1 Flavisolibacter sp.
AAAAAGCAGGTAAAGGATTTAACCTGGAGGCATCGGGACAATTCGGTAAAAATGTTGCTGCTGCTGTAATTGAATGGAGTAAGCAGGATGGCGCCGCCAATGCCAATATACCGTATACACCTTTGGGAGAAGGTTTTTGGGAACCCACGCCAACTGGCTATGCTGCGGCTAATGTGCCGGGATGGGGTAATAACAAAACCATACTAAAGGAAAGTAGTCAAATTGATCCTTGTCCGGCTCCACCGGCATTTTCAAAAGTACCCGGTTCACCGTTTTATGAAATGGCGAAAGAATTGTATGATGTTTCTTTATCATTAACCGGAGAACAAAAGGCTGTTGCAAATTTCTGGGACGATGCGCCAAACGGCAAGTACATCACAGCGTTTGGGCATTGGTTTAATATACTGAAACAGGTACTTGAAAACAGGAATATTAACCTGGCCAAAGCCGCTGAGGCATACATGAGGTTGGGTATTACAATGAATGACGCTACCATCTATACATGGCAGAAGAAGTACAGTTATCATCAGCTGAGGCCTATTACCTACATACGCAATTTTATGGGACATGCTGGTTGGGAATCATTGATCTCAACACCGCCACATCCTGAGTACCTGGCAGCCCATGCCACTATCTCGGCTTCAGCTGCGGCTGCATTGGAGCTGGTGTTGGGTAAAAATTATTCGTTTACTGATCATAGTTATGATGAACTGGGTATGCAGCCCAGGAGCTTTCCGGGTTTTGAAGCGGCGGGTTACGAGGCTGGACTTTCAAGATTGTATGGAGGTATCCATTTCAAGCCTTCTATTGAAGCCGGAAATATGCAGGGTAAAAAGATAGCAGGTAAAATACAGGCGATCTTAAAAACACAGGTAAACCCAACAAATAACCTGTGATCAACAGCTTACATGAAAAAAAGCCGGTCGGTAACAGCCGTACCGGCTTTTTTTGTGGGTATCATTTAAAAAACACCGGTACAACCATACAATCTGCAGCTGCCCCACATTCGCCGAAATAGTCCTTCCTTCCATTCATACCTGCGGTTACACCTATTTAACCACAATCACTGTTTTGATTGATAGCTGTCATTGATTAAGGTTGCCGGATCATCCAATTTTAGCAGGAGAGAGATTTGATAACTATACAATCAGCGTTATGAAAAAAATATTGGTTCTCACCTGTTTTTTAGCCGGGTTTTTCCATATCAATCAATCCAATGCTGCTTTTATTCTACCCGCCGATTCAACAGTTTACATGGAGGCATGGAAAAATATAAAGCTTAGCGAGTTTGTAAAATTGTCGGCCAGGGATTTTAGAAAGTTAAGCGGGGAAAAAATGAATGTATTAGAAAGAATCAGTTTTCCTTTTATGAAAATGAAAATGAAAAAGGAGATTAAAAAGAACCCCGACCTGACTGTTGGACAATACCTGGAAACATCTAAAAAGATTTCAACAGGAGTGATCATTTTATTGGTATTACTGGGAATAGGCGTGATACTGGCCATCATAGCTGCATCCGGCGGATTTGTGGAGGATATAGAATGGGGAGAAGGATAGGTTCTAACATTCAACCCATGATCCTGCCAAATATTTTGATTGCGGAATTCAATCCGCAGGTAACCAAATCTATTGATTGTACTAACTAGTTGCTGTATAATAATAGCTCTTCATTACTATCAGGAAAGGAAAATGGTTTTACATAACTGAGCCCGATCTTTTCCAACAGCCGGATGGAACTTGCATTACCAGGTAAGGTTATGGCCGAGATTTTGGGAATATTCAATTCACCCGAAACATACTTCATAATGGCACTTGCCATTTCATAAGCATAACCTTTTCCATTAAACGCCGGTAAATACGCAAATCCTATATCAGGGTTTTCCAGGTCTGCCCTGTTAAGGATGCCGCTCATTCCAATGGCTTTCTGATCGTCCTTTGTTTCAACCATCCACAATCCAAAACCATTTTCACGATAACTTTTTAATGGCCCGTTTACAAGATAGTTCTCCGCCTGTTCCTGGTTGCGTACATTTCTGTCGCCAATGAACTGCAACCACCCGGGGCTGTTGAGTAATTCAATAATAAATCCAGTATCGCTGGTTGTAAATTCTCTTAGTTTTAACCGTTCTGTTTCTAAAATATACTTCATGTGGTTGGCGAAATGTTCGTGTTGAATAACTGGTGAGTTGTACCAGGCCTGCCTGCTAAGTTATGTTTTAGGCATAAAAAAAATGCAGGCAGGTAACCAGTTCCCTTTTTTAATTGATGAACTGCGGATTTTTATAAACGAAAGGCAGGTTTGCTGATCAAATTTTTATAAACCGCTTTCAAGTCGGTCAATGTTTTTACCTTGTAGGTATGAGAATGATCTGTAGTTTTTTATTGATGACTATTCCATTGCTGGCATTTGCACAAACCAAAAAACCATTTGCCATCGCCATTGATGGCCTCACCCATACGCATGTACACGGTTTGCTTTCAAGGGCAAAAGATGGCGATATAACCATTGTTGGCATTGCTGAAAAAAACCGTGAACTGGCAGAACGTTATCTGAAACAATACAATCTTCCCCTTTCACTTTTATACACTTCTTTACCAGAGTTGCTTCAGCATGTGAAACCGGAAGCCGTTGCTGCCTTTAACAGTATTTATCAACACCTGTCAACCGTTCAGTTATGTGCACCAAAAGGTATTCATGTTATGGTTGAAAAGCCACTTGCTGTAAGCCTGTCGCATGCTGAACAAATGCAGGAGCTTGCCCTTAAACACAATATACACCTGCTTACCAATTACGAAACCACCTGGTATGGGAGTAATTATGAAGCCTATGATTTGCTCGATTCTATTGGGGCCATACGTAAGGTAGTGGTGCATGACGGGCACCAGGGACCCAAAGAAATTGGTGTGAACAAAGAGTTTTTAGAGTGGCTTACAGATCCCGTTCTGAATGGGGGCGGAGCTATTACCGATTTTGGTTGTTACGGCGCCAACCTGATGACATGGCTGATGAGAGGAGAAAGGCCTCTCAGTGTTTTTGCTGTTACCCAACAAATAAAACCAGATGTGTATCCCAACGTAGATGACGAAGCAACCATTGTACTAACCTATCCAAAAGCGCAAGCCATTATCCAGGCTTCATGGAACTGGCCCTACAACAGGAAGGATATGGAAATTTACGGGGTAAATGGTTATGTATTTGCCGATAGTAAGGGCATAACCCTCAAACCATCAGCTACTAAAGCTGCTGTTTCCAAACCGGTGTCGGTCCGGCCCAAACCCTTTCATGATGCCTTTGCTTATTTAGCTGCTGTAGTAAGGAATGAAATAAAAATGGACGATGCAGATCCCTCTTCATTAAAGAACAACATGATGGTTGTTGAGATACTGGAACGGGCCAAACAATCCGCCAGGGAAGGCCGTAAAATCGATCTTAAATAACTTCATTTCATTCAATTGAATTCTGCGTTCTCTTGAAAATAAAAAAGACGTGAGCCATTGTTGGCGTCACGTCTTTCTTACAGGTTATCTTACATTATAGTTTTATAAATGATTGTGTTTCTATGTGGCGGTCAATCTCCAACCGTAACCAATAACTACCGGCCGGCAAGGCAGAAACATTGATCTCCATCCTTCCCTGTGTCAGCGTTCCTTTTTTTATTACCTGCCCTGCAGGATTGATGATCTCCCAACCGCCCTTATTGCCGGGGGCAGAACTCAATACCTGTAATACATTCTGAACAGGGTTGCCAATAATTTTTGCAGTTGGTTCTATGGCAAGCATCACTGTGCGAACAACTGAATATTCTGTCTTTTCATCAACGTCAACCATTTTTAAGCGGTAATATGATCTGCCTGTTAATGGATGTTCATCATCTTTGCTATACGAAACCTCCACCTGGCTGTTACCCTTTGCATCTACCGTATGTAATGGTGTGAAATTGGTTCCATCGGCACTCCGTTCAATTACAAAATGGCTGGCATTTTCCTCCATACTGGTTTTCCATTGTAATTGCACTTTGTCTTTACCGGCTATAGCTTCCCAGCTGATCAGCTTAACCGGGAGTACCCCTAAGGTTATAGCGCTGGTAGCTATTGCAGGGGCAAGGTAGAGTGGCTGGTTATAGCCATTTAATTCATAGATGGCAAAATGATAGTTTGTGTTGGGTTGAAGACTGTAAATGGTTGCAGCGGATTCTGTTGTATTGGCTAGTACAAAATTTCCATTACCCAGGTCCTGCCCGGTACCAAAATCAGCATCGGCTGTATAGCTGGTGAAATTAACGGGGTTCACATTTACTGCCGCACCCTGGCGACCGATGATGAGTCGTGCCCTTCCATTACCCGGAGTAAAATTCAGGCGTAAAGAGTTAGAAGTGATATTAGAGGCAGGCAGTGTTTGTGCCTGTACAGTTGGTGTAGTTGCTGTAGGTCCGTTAACTGATGCAAAACTTGCTGTGAGGTAGCTGGTGTTGCTGCCGGTTCCATCATACTCAAATATCTTAAAATAATAGGTGGTGGCGGGATCGAGACCCGAGATTGAAGTTGCGTTAAAATTGTCATCATACACAACAAATTCGCCGGCGGCCAGTTGCTGTCCCGATCCAAAAACAGCATTGGCTGTGTAATCGGTTCCATTCACCGGGAGCGAGGTGATATCACTTCCCTGTTTAGCCACTACAATACGGCGCTGGCCGTTGCCTTTTGTCCAGTTAAGGAAAAGTTCTTTGCCGTCGGTTTTGCTGATGATCAGGTTGGATGAAGCAATTGTTGGCACACTGCGTGTGGTGATACTGGTTGTATAAGCGGGTTTTAAATATTGCGGTTGCGAGTTACCGTTAAACTCATAAAAAGCAAAGAAGTACTGCGTGCCTGGTTTCAGGTTGGTGATGTTGGTGCTGTTGCCGGTGCTGTTGTACACGGTATAATTACCATCGCCTATGGTGGCGCCGTTGCCAAAAATATAACTGACAGCATAGGCTTGTCCATTTACCGGGTCGGCATTAACGGCCGATCCTTCTCTTACTGTTATCAGACGTCTTGTTCCATTCCCGTTCATCCAGCTAACCGTAACAGAGTTGGTGGTGATGGATGAAAAGGTGCCGTTACTGGTTTGAATAGTAGGAACCGCGGAGGTAGTTACATTGCCGGATAAATACTGGCCGGTTAAATATTCTGTAGTGGCCCCGGTGCCATTGTATTCATAGATCCTGAAAAAGTATTGGGTGGCGGGGCTTAGTCCCACAAGGTAAAAGCTTGTGGAGAAGTGGTCGTACACAATAAACTCCCCGGGGGCTACCTGCTGGCCGGCACCAAAAGTTGTATTGGCATCATAATCAATACCGTTCTGCGGGGTAAAAGAGGGGGCACTTCCGGCTTTGCAAACCATAATGCGGCGGGCTCCATTGCCTGCTGTCCATCCCAGGTTTACATAACCTCCATCAATAGCTCCGAACCATAGATTGGATGAAGGAACGGTGGGGGGTGCAGCCATCGTGAATAAAGAAATTAAAAGGAATAAGGGTGTGTAAAAAAATTTCATGGTTTTGGTTTTTCGCAAAATTGGGATGGTGACAGGTGGAAGGAAACAGGATCGGTTATGCATTGCTGTTTCTGCTGCGTGGATTGACTATTTAAATGGTTGTGATGAAAAATTCTGATGGATGCGCCCCCTTGGAAGTGGTAAGGATGGATGTTCCGGGCTTAAAACAAACCCGGCCATAAAATAATTTTTGTGCAACCGAATGTTTGCATATATATTTGCAACTGAGTGGTTGCAGAAGAACCGGCCCCTGAAAGGAGCGGATAAAACCAGAGCCTTTCTTTTCCCTATATGAAGACCGCTTTACCTAACCGGAGAACGAATTCAAAAACCCAAAAAATAAAAAACCATGATCATTCAAAAAGAGACCATTATTTCCAAAGACCTGGACAAGAAAAAACTATTTGTTGAAAGGGAATTTGATGCCCCGGTAGCACTGGTATGGAGGGCCTGGACGGAAAGCAGTTTACTGGACCAGTGGTGGGCACCCAGGCCCTGGAAAGCCAAAACCAAATCCATGGAATTTAAAGAAGGAGGAAGGTGGTTATACAGTATGGTTGGTCCGGATGGTGAAGAACAATTTTGCCGGGCCGATTATGAGACCATTGTGCCGCAAAAACAATTTACGGCATCCGATGCTTTTTGTGACGAGAAAGGGAATGCAACTAATGAAATGCCCTCTATGCATTGGAAAAATGTATTTACACCAACAGACAACGGCACCAGGGTAGCAATAGAGATCAGTTTTGATTCGGTGGCCGATCTTGAAAAGATTGTTGAAATGGGCTTTAAAGAAGGCTTTACTGCAGCACATGGTAATCTTGATGAATTGCTGGCGCAATTACAATAGCAGTAAATCAACATACGTAATACGATGCATCCGGAACAGGTGAAAGCTCATTCACCTGTTCATTTGTATCATTCATTTCCATTGCCCTTAAAATAAAATACCTTTTTAGCATTTGCCCATTGCCGTTAGTGCTACAA
>DASTMJ010000133.1:0-1705 GCA_035714205.1 Flavisolibacter sp.
ACTACGCACAAATCAATCCCTTTCCCCGTGCAATATTTGGTCCGAACGAGGTGGAACAACTGGGAGCCATTGTAACTCAATTGGCCAACAGCGATCTTAGGTGGGAACGTAAAAAAACAATGAATATTGGATTGGAAGCATCACTGCTTAACAACCAGTTTACATTTGTTGCTGATTATTTTGTTGCTAAAACAAATGATGTGCTGGTTGATCTGCCTATTAGCCTTACAACAGGCAATGCAGGCGGTAACCCGCCCGTGAACGCAGCTTCCATTCAAAACAAAGGTTTTGAACTGGCATTAACGTTTCGACCAACACCAGGAAAAGATTTCCGTTGGGATGCCACCCTTAACTTCACTACTATTAGAAACAAAGTATTGGCCTTTGGTAATCAAACGACCAAATACACGCAATTAGGCGATGCCCGTACCGAATTAGGCAGGGCCATTGGTGAGTGGTATGTATTGAAGACAGATGGCATTTTTCAAAGCCAGGCAGAGATTGATGCACATAAAGGTAAAACCGGCCAAATACTTCAACCATGGTCCAGGCCTGGTGACATCCGTTATGTTGACGTAGATGATGATGGCGTGCTGGATCTTGATAAAGACCGTTATTATGCTGCCAGTCCATGGGCTGATTGGGAAAGCGGTCTTCAGTTAAATGCACAGTTTAAGAATTTTAGTTTAAACATGCAATGGTATGCGGTTGTGGGAAATGATCTGTACAACCGGCCCCGTTATAACGTAGACCGCATGGACCAGAATACCAATTTTCGCAGGGAAGCGACCTACTGGACAGAACAAAATAAGAGCAATGAATGGCCGAGAGCAGCAATTGGTGCACCAGACCAGGGCATTCAATACAATGTTTTACCCCAAAGCGATCGGTGGCTGGAAGATGGAAGCTACCTGCGCCTGCGCAACCTGGAGATTGCCTACAATTTTAGTAAAGAATCATTAAAACGTATAGGGTTTACCAGCACCAGGGTATTTATAGGCGGTCAAAACCTGATTACTATAACTGGTTACTCGGGTTTGGATCCTGACATTACCGGTGTAAACATTTTTGAACGCGGCCTGGATAACGGCCAATACCCCGCATTACGAATTTTATCAGCAGGGATCAACTTTGGTTTTTAATAACACCTTAATTAACGATCATGAATACGTTTATAAAATATTGTTGGGTAGCGATACTGTTTTTTTCAGTAACTGCCTGTAAAAAATACCTGGACCTGGATATTGAAAATCCAAATCGTGTAGATGAGGGCAATTTTTGGAAAGACGGTACTGATGCCCTTAAGGGATTAAATGCTGTGTACGGAAATTTCTACCGGAACGGCTCACCTTATTCCAGGTGGACGCCTTTTTATTTTGACATTCGCTCTGATGACGGATATTCTACCAGCCCCTGGAATGAACTGCGCAGCGTAGGGGCCCTGAATATTACACAATACAGTTTTGAAGTGAACTATGATACATGGTGGCACCATTGGAGAGGCGTGTACAGGGCTAACCAGGTGCTTACCAATGTGCCTGGCATCAGTATGGATGAAGCACTGAAAGCCCGTTACCTGGCAGAAGCAAAGTTTTTAAGAGCACTTTATTATTATAATCTTGTTACTATCTGGGGAAATATTCCATTGATACTTGAGCCTTCCAAACCGGCAGATAAACCTTCTCAGGCACCCCAGGAGCAGGTG
>DASTMJ010000134.1:0-3237 GCA_035714205.1 Flavisolibacter sp.
GCAGCGAGGAGTTTGATGAAAAAGTAGAAAAGATAGCCGTGTATGCAAGGGTGTCGCCGGAGCAAAAACTCAATATTGTAAAAGCCCTGCAGCGCAAAGCGCATTTTGTTGCCATGACGGGAGATGGGGTGAACGATGCTCCTTCATTAAAAAAAGCCAATATTGGAATTGCCATGGGCATTACGGGTACAGATGTAAGTAAGGAGGCCTCGCATATGATCCTGCTCGATGACAATTTTGCCACCATCATTAAAGCGGTAAGAGAAGGCCGCCGCATTTATGATAATATCCGCAAGTTTGTAAAATATATTATGACCTGTAATGGTGCAGAGATCTGGACCATCTTCCTGGCTCCCTTACTGGGTTTACCCATTCCATTGTTACCTATACATATTCTTTGGATCAACCTGGTAACAGATGGCCTGCCGGGACTTGCCCTGTCCGGAGAAAAGGCAGAAAAGAATATCATGCAGCGACCCCCAAGGCGTACAGATGAGAGCCTGTTTTCAGAGGGCATCGGCACGCATATTATCTGGGTAGGCATTTTCATGGCCTTTATAACATTGGGCACCCAGGCCTGGGCCATCAAAAATGAATCAGCTCATTGGCAAACCATGGTATTTACGGTGCTTTCGCTGGCACAGCTTGCACACGTATTTGCTATTCGCAGCGATTACGAGTTCATCTATAAAAAAGGTTTGTTCTCAAACCCCGGATTATTGTTTGCCGTGTTATTTACTTTTTTATTGCAACTGGGAGTGATCTACCTGCCCTTTGCCAATACCATTTTCAAAACACAGCCGCTGTCTTTAACCGAGTTGTTAATATGCATTGGTGCAGGACTATTGATCTTTTTTGCAGTAGAGTTTGAAAAGCTCATTAAAAAAATTGTCAGAAATAAAAAACGGTAGTGGGGGGAGAATTGTATTTGTTATTTTTTTCCTTGAGCAGTATCAGCCTTTTCACTAATGATGGTCATTGATTAGGGTTTGTAAGAAGTGGAAATTTGTCATCCACTCAATAAAGCAGACATCATGAAACTGGCATTAACCCGTTCAACCACTATCAGGGATCTGAACCAACTCCTTGCAAAAGAATTCCCTTTTCTGAAATTCCAGTTTTACATTGATCCTAAACGAACAATGGAAACCTCTCATGTGGCAAGAAGGGTGGCAGACAACCTGACCCTGGGAGAAGTGTATGATTTGAAGGAGGGTTTTATTAATATTCATCCGAATGATTCTATTGCATCAGTGGAGCAAAAATTTTATGATGAATTTGCTTTGCCTGTACAGGTACTACGTAACATGGGAGAAGTTTGGATTGAAACCAACCAGACAGATAACCTTACCATGCAGAAACAAAATGCAATTGCCAAAGAAGCTACCCGTCCTGTGCGTTTTAATTTATACACCTTGTTCCTGTAAAACTCTTTGGCAGTACTGGTTCAATTCATGTTATTTTTAACGGCGTATCGATTCACTTACACACATAGTATTGGGCGCCTGTATTGGCGAGGCCGTTGCCGGTAAAAGACTGGGCAAGCGGGCCATGTTCCTTGGTGCCCTTTCGCAAAGCATCCCCGATATTGATTTTGTTGCAGCCTTCTGGAAAGATACCACCGGTAATTTGCTGGCACACCGGGGTTTTACACATTCTTTGTTATTCGGCCTTATAGCCATCGTGTTTTTTTCCCTGCTGGCGGAACATTTTCACCGTAAACACCGCATTGGTTTTAAAACCTGGACGCTTTTGTTTACTCTTGAAATTGGTGCACACCTCCTTCTGGACCTCTGTAATAACTACGGTATGGGTTTGTTTGAACCTTTTTCGCATACCCGCATTTCATTCAATACCATTTATGTTGCCGATCCTTTTTTTTCTGTGGTACCGGCCATTGCATTTACCGCCCTGCTCATTTTAAAAAGGGGCGACTACAAACGAAAACGATGGTGGGTGACAGGGGTGGTTGCTCCTTTGTTTTACATCATTTATTGTGTGTTCAATAAAATAACCATTGATACACATACCCGTTATGCCTTAAGACAAAACAATGTTCCCTTCACCCATTACCTTACCACACCTACACCCCTCAATAACTGGCTCTGGTACACGGTGGCAGGTGATGAGAAAGGATATTACGTAGGATACCAGTCTGTATTTGACCTTGAAGGAAAGATCAACCTCACCTTTTTTCCAAGGAACGATTCCCTGCTGCAGCCTGTAAAAGATCATGAAGAAGTGCAGAAGCTGCTCCGGTTTTCGCAGGGTTTTTATACCGTTGAAAAATGGCACGACACCCTTGTGTTTAATGACCTCCGTTTCGGGCAGATCGTGGGCTGGCACAATCCCCATGAAGCATTTGTATTTCATTATTTTTTACAACATCCCGGCGAATCCAACAGGCTGGTGGTGCAGCGTGGCCGTTTTGCCAAATGGGATAAGGAGAGTATACGATCGCTGTACAGGAAGATCCTTGGAAAGTAAGCCCCGGTATCCCGGTATTGATATCCGTCAAAGCAGTAAATGATCAATCTCATTAATGGTTTCCATAAAAATGGGGTACTTTGTTATGGATTCATAACCATTAAACTAAAGATCATGTATTCAAATCCCGGCATGGAAATGTATGATCTGCGGCAGTACGCCATCTGGCTGATCTCTATCTTTATTGTTGCCATTGGGTTCCGGTATGTAAAGGAAGTGATCGTTTTTATCATGGATAAACTGTACGAGTTATTTATTCAGAACGGTTAAACCTTACGGCCGGCAATAGCCGCAAATTGTTTTATAAAGTTCATTACTAAACAAATAGTATGGTACCTGGTACCTTACCGGAAAAATCAAACAGCTTCTATGTCGCAACCCCAACCCATCAAACGCAGCCCGCAATTAACGCCCTTATCAAAAGACCACCACGAAGGATTGTTACTGGTGTGGAAGATCAGGCAGGGCCTTCGGAACCATACACCTATACAGGAAATTGGTGATTATGTAAACTGGTTCTGGCAGCAGCACCTGGCAGAACACTTCAGGGAAGAAGAAGAAATTGTGGCCTCGTATTTACCGGCAGATGACCCGGGGGTACGAAGAATGAACGAAGAACACCAGGAACTGGAAGCCCTTGTACACATCAATGAATCGGTGACCGATGAAGCGCTGCTCGAAAAATTTGCCGGGCTGCTGAATGATCACATACGGTTTGAAGAAAGGGAGTTCTTTCCCTATATTGAAAAA
>DASTMJ010000135.1:0-6840 GCA_035714205.1 Flavisolibacter sp.
AGGAACATGCTTATGCGTCTTCAGCCAGGAATACGATTGCATGGAGATGATGAGCATGGCCAGGTTCAGGATATTTTTTTCCAGCACCATCAGTTTATTAGTACGAAACATTTCATTGAACAACATGCCTTCACTATTCCAGAAAAACCCAACAACCAGGTTAATGAGCAATAAGATATTTACAATATTCATAAAGCTCTCGTTGCTCCGTTCTTTTCCCAGTTTCAAAAACATCAGGATAAAGATGATGGCAATGATTGCCATTTCCTGTTTCATCAATATCAAAAATTCGGTCCACATCTATAATTAGTTTTAAGCTTTTTGTTTTGGACTTGAGTTGTGTTGATGCAATCTTTTATAGCATCTATTTTTATTTCGCCAACCCTATCACTTTATTCATAATTTCTTCCGTTGCCGGGTTGATCAGTTCATTAATTAAGAACGGTGCAACGCCTATAATGACAATGCCCGTTATTAACAGACCCGCCGCCAGTTTTTCATTCCAACTGGCATCGTTCAGTTTTTCATAGGCACTACTCATAGGTCCCATGATGGTTTTGCCGGTTGCTCTCAAAATATAAACAGCTGTTACCACTATAGAAGCGCAGGCCAGTATGGTTGCTACCCGGTACCAGGTATCCGGGTTTTGCCAGGAGCCCATGAACACAGTCATTTCAGCAACAAAGCCGCTAAAACCAGGTAATCCTAACGAGCACAAACCGGCAATTACAAAAACAGTGGAAATAAAAGGGGTTACTTTTAAAAGTCCGCCCAGTTGAGCCACCACCCGGGTATGCGTTCTGCTGTAGATCATTCCAATGGCGGCGAAGAAAAGTGCCGTCATTAAACCGTGTGATACCATCTGTAAAACGGCCCCGTTGATGGATGTTTTGGTAAGCATACCAATTCCAAGCAATACAAAACCACAGTGGCTTACCGAAGAATAAGCATTAATATATTTCAGATCCTTCTGCATCATGGTGGCAAACGCTCCATAAATAATAGCAATTGTTGCTAACAGGACGATGATCCACGAATAAGCCTGGGCTGCATCAGGCATAAGGTAGGTTGCTACCCGCAAACAACCATAACCGCCAAGTTTCATAGAAATGCCGGCTAAAAACATGGAAGCCGCTGTTGGTGCAGACGAGTGACCGTCGGGCACCCAGGTATGAAACGGGAACAAGGCTGTAAAAATTCCAAAACCAATAAATGCAAAAGGAAAGAAGAATTTTTGTACTGAAAGCGGTATTGATAATTGCGAGATCTGCAAAATGTCAAAAGTGCCGGTGTTGAAATAGATTCCGGCGAGGCCTACAAATACCAGTGCTGTACCCCCCATTAACATCAGGGCCAGTTTCATAGCACTGTATTCTTTTTTACCGCTGCCCCAAATGCCGATCAATAAAAATTTGGGTATGACCGCAACTTCCAAAAAGAAAAACATCGTGAACAGGTCAAGGGATATAAAAAATCCATAAGCACCCACACTCAACAGCATCAGTAAAAAGAAAAATTCCTTATTCAGTGTTTCCTGTGTCCATGAAACCAACACACCGGCCATCACAACAAAGGCAGTCAGGAGGATCATGGCAATTGAAATACCATCGACTCCAATATGATAATTAATGTTGAGTGGCTGAAACCAGGTGTAATTATATTCAAATAACATCTGGGCTATATTGCCTGCTGAACGCAGCTGCCAATATTCGGTTAACAAGAGCAGTGATAGAGCCAGTTGCATCACCGAGGCCGTTAACGATAGGGTTCTTACCTGTTTCAATCCTTTACAAAAAAGAATGCTGATGGCAGTGAGGAGAGGAAATATAATGAGAAGTGAGAGGAACATAAATTTATTTTTTTGCCGTTTTGATCTTGTTTATTTCCATAAGTAGATAAATACAATGGCCAGTCCCACTATGCCACCAAAAAAGTACAACGCATAATTCTGCACTTTCCCGGATTGCACAACTTTGATCATGTTGGAAGTATTAGCCGTTACATATGCCAGGCCATTCATCATACCATCAATGATGTAGCGGTCTACCCACGCTGCCGGTCGGCCAATTAAATTGAAAATGACCTTTTGTGTGATAAACAAATAGATTTCATCAATATAAAATTTCCTGTAAGCCGCTTTGTATAAACCGCCTAATGCAGTTGCCAACCTAACCGGTGCTTCATTTTCTGTTTTGTATAACCGGGCAGCAATTAAGATAGCCACCACAACCAAGGCCACCGGTATAAGAGAAAACGTCCAGTCGAAATGGGTAGAGAGAGGGGCGCCGTCGGAAGTAACCAACTGCGTGAAGGGAACATAACCAGCAGCAATAGAGCAAATAGACAGAACGATAAGTGGCCATTTCATGGAGGCCGTTCCATCCGCATGATGGGCTTCATGCAGTACCGCTTCTTTTCTCCAGAAAATAGAAAAATATAAACGGAACATATAAAAAGCTGTAAGACCGGCTGTGAATAAACCAATAATATAAACCGCCTTATTTGATTGAAAGGATGCTAACAAAATTTCTTCTTTACTGAAGAAACCTGCAAACGGCGGCACACCGGCAATGGCCAGGCAGGCGATTAAAAAAGCAATATGGGTAACCGGCATCAACTTTCGTAGTCCGCCCATATCCTTCATGTCGTTACTGTGCACAAAATGTATCACTGCTCCGGCGCCAAGAAATAGAAGTGATTTGAAAAAAGCATGTGTGAACAAATGAAACATGGAAGCTGTATAACCTAAACCGTTCTCACCACCATAGCCACTAACTCCCAATGAAAACATCATGTACCCGATCTGCGACATGGTAGAATAAGCCAGTACCCGTTTAATGTCCGTTTGAGTACAGGCAATCACTGCAGCTATTAATGCCGATGTAACGCCAACCCAGGTCACAATCTGCAAGGCATTTATATCCATTGAAAAAACAGGGAACAATCTTGCTACCAGATAAACACCTGCCACTACCATCGTTGCAGCATGAATCAAAGCTGACACGGGTGTTGGACCTTCCATCGCGTCGGGTAGCCATATGTGCAGGGGAAACATGGCTGATTTGCCGGCTCCGCCAATGAACACCAAGCCCAGACCCCAGGTTAACATCGAAACTCCAAGAAATGATGCTGTAGTAATGCCAATGAATTCGGCAGATTGAGCCGACGTAAGTTTTTCTATCAGCAAGCCAATGTCAAGTGTGCCGCTGTGAAAACCGAGGATCAGGATGCCAATTAAAAATCCCAAATCGGCAAATCGGGTAACAATAAATGCTTTTTTTGAAGCCGCCACCGCCGATGGTCTGTTATAATAAAAACCAATGAGCAGGTAAGACGATACACCCACCAGTTCCCAGAAAATATACACCTGGAAAATGTTGGAAGCCAATACCAATCCAAGCATGGAAAATGTAAACAAGGATAGAAAGGCGTAGTAAGTAGCAAACCGTTCTTCACCTTTCATATAACCCAAACTAAAAACATGCACCATCAACGATATGAAACTTACCACAATGATCATCATAACAGAAATGGGATCGAGCAGCGCACCCATATCAATGGAAACATTGGGCGAAAATTGCAGCCAGTTAAATTGGAAAGGAATGATTTTATCGTAAACACCGTTTACTTTTCCATCTACAAAAAAATAGTTGTAACCAACAATCAATGAAAACAGGAATGTTGCCAGCAGGGAAAGCGTTCCAATATGACCTGCCGACCGGTTGAAATATTTTCTTCCGGATAATCCAAGCAAAACAAAGGTTGCCAGTGGAAGTAAAATAATCAGGAAAATATATTGCTGATAGTCCATAATGAAAAATTCAATATTCAAAAATCAGGTACTCTTTCACTTCTCACCATTTCAATTCCGTCGCGTCTTCCACATCAATAGATTTATGGCTCCGGTATAAATTAATGATGATGGCTATGGCAACTGCCGCTTCAGCAGCAGCAATGGTTATAATGAAGATGGTAAAAAACACGCCGTCCAGTTTGCCGGGATAGAGGTATTTATTGAATGCCACAAAATTGATGTTCACGCTGTTGAGGATCAATTCTATCGACATCAGCATGGTGATCATATTACGCCTGGTAAACAAACCGTACATGCCAATAAAAAACAGGGCGGTGCTTACAAATAGAATATGTGTTATGGGTACTTCGCTCATTATGCTTCCTCTGTTATTAAAGGTTCAGAAATGCGTGGCGTAATCACTTCAGATGGTCCACGGGTATCAATATTTTCAACAATGATGGTTTCTTTTTCAGCAGCTTTTTGTTCTGGTGTTTTCATGGCAATAACAATGCACCCGATCATGGCCGATAAGAGCAACATACTTACTACTTCAAAGGGCAATACATAACCATGTGCTGTGGTGCTGAGCATTTGCGTACCAATGTCGGCTACAGTTATATTAAATGGTTGCGTGCTGGCAGGTGCAAAATCATAATGGCTGATAAGGTTATACGAAAAAGCAAATCCAAACAAAGCTGCCAGTATAGACGGTATGGTGCGTTTCATCACCGGCTTTGGCATTTCTTCACCGGATTTTTGCGTTAAAAAAATGGAGAAGATGATCAGTACGACAATACCGCCAACGTAAACTACAATCTGCACGGCTGCAATAAATTCAACCTGCATCCAGAAATAAAGGGCAGCAATACCCACAAGGCTTAAAAGAAGCCAGATAGCTGAACGAAAAATTTGCCTTGAAGTTACCGCCAACAATCCCATTCCTAAAATGAAAGCGGAGATAACATAAAATATAATGGCTGATGCACTCATTATTCAACTCCCTCCCTGATTTTTGATCCCGGGTTATTTAATTTTTTTAGCAGCATACTTCTGTCATATACACTGTGTTCAAAGTTTTGTCCCATTTTAATAGCGTCGGTAGGACAGGCTTCCACACATAAACCACACATGGTGCATAGCTCCAGGTGATAAACAAACGTGTCCAGCGCTTTTTTCTTTTTGCCTTCAGGTGTTATGTCAAATTTGGTAATGATCTTAATGGTGGCATTTGGACAAGCCAGTTCGCAGGCAGTACAACCCGTGCAGGCATGCTCATTGTTTTCATCATGCGGCATAATCACTTCACCACGAAACCGGTCCGTCATTTTCAGTGTGTCGCGGTTATCGGGATATTGTTCGGTGATGATCTCTTTCGGTCTTATAAAATAAGAGCCGGTGCGTTTCATGCCAACCAGCAGCGACCTGGTGGCCTTGAAAACGTCGGAGATATATTCTGTAATAAACATGATGACTGTTTAATTGTTTTTATTTAGCCAGCTTTGGTTTTCTGTTCAACACCCCTTGTGTCACTCCCTTCAGGGTTCAGAACATTATTGATCTTTTTAAAAACTTAATGTCCATTTCTCATACAATCTTTATTTCAAAATCCAAGGTGAATATTGAACTAAACGTACAAGAGTGCGACGCAACCAAAGCTTCATTTCTATTCTGCACCCCGGACAAAAATCTCGACATCTCAACCTTAAAAATGCCAACCCAATATGGCTATCACCGATACCAACAGCAGGTTGAACAAACTGATTGGCAATAAATACTTCCATTCTAAATTCAGTAACTGGTCAACCCGTAACCTTGGGAAAGTCCAGCGGAACCACATGATCAAAAAGATCAGGAAAAATGTTTTTCCAAAAAACCAGATGGACGAAGGAATGTAATCCATGATGTGGTTAAAACCTTCCCAGTTACCAATGTGCAAAGGCATCCATCCACCCAAAAACAAAGTAGCGCCAATGGCACATACAATAAATATATTGATGTATTCGGCCAGGAAGAACAAAGCGAACTTCATTCCTGAATACTCTGTATGAAAGCCAGCTGTCAGTTCTGATTCTGCTTCTGCCAGGTCAAAAGGTGCACGGTTGGTTTCGGCCGTTGCCGCAATAATAAAAATGACAAAAGCAATGATGGCAGGAATATGTCCTTTAAAGATCCACCAGCCATTTTGTTGCGAGTTGATAATATCACTAACCTGCAGGCTGCCGGTTAAAACCACGATCGTTAGCAAAGCAAGACCTGCTGATAACTCGTAGCTCACAATTTGGGCGCCGCTGCGCATGGCTCCAAGTAACGAATATTTATTGTTGCTGGCCCAGCCGGCCATTAGTATACCGATAACTGAAAGGGAAGAAATGGCCGTTACATACAACACGCCGATATTGAGATCCCAGATCTGGAAATCTTTTGCAAAGGCAATAGGAGCCAGTATCAGCATGGCTACGATCATTACGACAAAAGGAGCGAGGTTGAATAAGAATTTATCAGCTCCATCAGGTGTTAACCCTTCTTTTAAGATCAGTTTTAATGTGTCAGCCGATGTTTGAAATATTCCTTTCGGTCCTACACGGTTTGGACCAACACGTATCTGCATACGGGCCGCCACTTTTCTTTCCATTAAGACAAGCACTAACCCTAAAACTGCAAATAAGCCTATGGCCAACAGGATAACGATAACACACTGAATGATCAAAACCCAGGTAGGATTGAAGTTGGCATTCAACCAGCTTTGAATAGAATTTGTTATGCCGTGTAAACTAAACATGCTCCGTTATTTTGATTTTTGAATTTTGAATTTTAAATGAAACTGATTCAACATCTAAAATTCTTTCTTCAAAATAATTATCTGTCAATATCCGGTATTACCAGGTCAAGGGTGCCCATGGTTGCCATAAGGTCACCAATTTTACTTCCTCTTACCATATGATCAAGGGCAGAAAGATTGGAAAACCCCGGTGAACGGAACTTAATCCGATAAGGAGTTGTGCCGCCTTCACTAACTATATAAACACCCAACTCACCCCTGGCCG
>DASTMJ010000136.1:0-6093 GCA_035714205.1 Flavisolibacter sp.
GAATGCCCGGACTGGAATTAAAGATGAAACCCAGGCCAAAAAGTATGAAACCCGAAGCTTCGGAAAAACTTAGCGGCAAGGTTGCACTGATCACTGGTGGTGACAGCGGAATTGGGAAAGCAGTTGCGCTTCTTTTTGCGAAAGAAGGTGCCAGGGTTTCCATATCTTATTTACCCGCAGAAGAAAAAGATGCACAGGAGGTAAAACGACTGATAGAAGAAGAACTGGGAGGTGAATGCCTGCTGTTACCTGGCGACATCCGGAAAGAACGGTTTTGCGAAAAATTAGTAACCGCCACTATTAAGAAATTTGGTAAGCTTGACATTCTTGTAAACAATGCTGCCACCCAAACAGAACAAAAATCGATCACCGATATTACTGATGCACAGCTTTACGAAACATTTGAAACCAATATTCTTTCCATGTTTCGCATTACAAAATTTGCAATGCCCTACCTAAAAAAAGGTGCATGCATTATCAATACTACATCAGTAACCGCTTACCGGGGAAGTGCTGAACTTTTAGATTATTCTTCCACCAAAGGTGCCATCTTAACTTTTACACGGAGCCTGGCGCAAAACCTGGCCAAAAAAGGAATCCGGGTAAATGCCGTTGCCCCTGGTCCTATCTGGACACCCTTAATTGTTGGCAGTTTTAAAGGGAAAAAAGTAGCAGAGTTTGGCAGCGATGTTCCACTGGGAAGAGCGGGGGAACCAGCCGAGGTTGCTCCCTCCTACCTTTTTTTAGCGAGCCAGGATGCATCTTATATGACTGGGCAGGTATTACATCCAAACGGTGGCGAAATAGTTAACGGGTAACTACAGAATGGCATAGTTTCTGAAGTACTACTATTATGTTCTTTTCTCTCAAGGGGTGGTTAATCTTTCGAATAACCTGAGAACATACCCATTGAACCTGATCTGAGTAATTTCAGCGAAGGGAAGAGAGAATAAAAGGTTCTGGTCTTTGATCAGGGCCTTTTTCTTTGCAGGCATTCGTGGAAAAGAAAATCTAATTTCAGGTTGCTGATCAATACCATAACAAATGTTCAAAACTGCTATTCAAAAAGTAGGTCAATTTACAAGACCCATTCATTTTATATCAAACGTGTATGGCGAACAGCTAATCAGGCCAGGCGCAGCTACTCTTTTTTTTGTGAATGATGACGGTGTTGCCATCACCTGTAAACACGTAACCACCCTGATCAAACAGGCCGGGACCATTTTTCAGCAATTCCAGAATTTTCAAAAAGAAAAAAACAACCTACAGGTTTCGGGTACTAACAACAAGAAGATAAAAGAATTAAAAACACGATATGGGTTTGATAAACCCAATAATGCCTGCCAGCTTTTATACCAGTTGGTAGATTGTGTTGACCTGAAAACCATTGATATAGTTGAACACCCTGCTTACGACCTGGCTATTTTAAAAATGAAAGGCTACAGCCGGTTGTTTTACCAGGGGCATGCAGTTTTTGCAAAGAACAGCAATGAATTACAACCTGGTGTGTTCCTGTGCAGGCTTGGTTTTCCCTTTCCCGAATTCACTAATTTTAAGTATGATACAGCTACAGAACAAATAAGCTGGACGAATGATGTTCCAAGAACCGTACGCTTCCCAATTGAAGGCATGGTAACCCGCCATTTTGGTGAAGCAGGTGGAAAGATCTTTGGGGTTGAAATGAGCACACCAGGATTAAAAGGTCAAAGCGGCGGGCCGCTATTTGATGCAAACGGAATTGTGTATGGCATGCAAAGCATGACCAATCACCTGCACCTTGGCTTTGATATGAATAACCAGGAAGTTTATTCAGAAGGACGGAAGGTAAAAGTAACCAACCAACCCTTGTTACACGTAGGCAATTGTGTTCATGTTGATATCATCAAACAATTTTTAAAAGAAAATAACATACAGTTTTTTGAAGACTAGCCAGGCAACAGCTTGTGTCAATTACAAAACCATTTTTACCGTCAACTCATCTCAAAAAATCCCTGATAAGAAAAATATTCTCCCTTGCCGTAATAAAAAGATCTTTCCCGCCATCGCCTCCCCAGCAATGATTTGCAGGAATCGATGGTAAGGAAACCAAAGCCAGCCTATGTCCTTCTTTGTTTAAAATAACAATCCCCTCTTTTGTGCTTAGATAGATATTTCCGGCTTGATCACATTCAATTCCATCACTGTTTTCTTCAGCTACTACTTTTATTAGCTGTTGTGTTGCAACATCATAAACTGAAATAAATTTTTCAAATGGTTTGCTGGAGCAGATATACAATTGATCATGACCGGGGGATAAACAAACGCCATTTGGATATTGATAGGTATCACAAATCAGTCGCACATCTTCTTTCTCCCGGCAATATACGCCGGCAACCGGCTGGAATTTTTCTATGTTCAATTGCCCGTTCTTCAACCCGTATGGCGGGTCGCTGAAATAAATTCTGCCATCTTTATGTACGATCAAATCATTTGGGCTATTAAATGGCCTGTTTTGAAACCCAGCAATAAAATTATGCATTACACTACCATCATATTTTGCAATGGCATGATTACCATGCTGGCAGATCAATAAAGATCCGTCTACAGTGTAGGCTAAGCCGTTAGACCCGGTTTGATCGGGTTTAAGATCAGGATCGTTTGTGTTTGCTGTGCCACTGTTAACAAGATGAACCTCTTTCTTATGACCCGGCCTTTGCTTATAAATTAAGTTTGCCTGTGTGTCACTGAACAGATAAAAACCTTCCTTGTTCCACACCGGCCCTTCCGTAAACAAACAATCATTACTGAGCGTATCAATACTGAACTCTTTATTTATAAAATCAAAAACCGAAGAATCAAATACAGTAATCGATGTGTTCATATCATTGAATAATGGTTGTTAACCTGGCTAATACCTTTTCCAAATTAATTCCTTTTCCCAACAATGGTTTAAACAAATCGCCTTCCGTATTCAGGCGGTCAAAAATATTATAGGCTGTATAAGTTGTAGGTGTTAATCCTTTTTTTACTTCGGTCCAATCCAATGGTGTAGAAACGGGCACACCTGGTTTTGGCCTGAGTGAATAAGGAGCTGCTGCAGTTTGTGTTTCCCTATTCTGTAAAAAATCAAGGTAAATTTTTCCTTTGCGTTTGGCAGGGTTGCGTAAAACACTGGTAATACCTGGCATTTCTGCGTGTACAAGGTGCACAACCAGTTCTGCTAATTGTTTTGATTGATCATAACTATACTTTGCACCTAAGGGAATGTAAATATGAATGCCGCTGGAGCCGGACGTTTTTACATAACTGGGTGCACCAATATCGTCCAGTATTTTTTTAACAAGCTGTGCCGTTTCAATAACCTGTTCAAACGTATTGGTTTTATCAGGGTCAAGATCAATCAAACACCAATCGGGTTGTTGCCAGCTTTGCCACCGTGAATGCCAGGGATGCATTTCTATACAACCTAAATTGGCCATATAAATCAATGTTGCTTCGTTAGCGCAAACAAGGTATTCAACTGTTTGATTGGTTGATTCACTAAAATCCTGGTGAGTCTGCATCCATTCCGGTACTTTTCCCTTTACATCTTTTTGGTAGAAATTAGGTGCGTCAATACCATTGGGATGACGATTAAGCGATTGTGGCCTGTCTTTCATGTAAGGAAACATGTAAGGTGTGATCTTCAAATAATAATTTATCATATCACCCTTACTGAACCCTTCTTTTTTCCAGTAAAGTTTAGAAAGGTTGGTAAGCTTCAATTCGTGGTTATCTAAATTTATCAATTGGTCACCTTCTTCAACCGATACGAATTTATTTTTTGCTAGAGGCTGAACTTTTTTTTTAGATGCAACTCCTGATGGTTGTGCTTTTTTTGTACCGCTTTTTTTTGCCGGCAGTTTTTTCGTACCTGCTTTTTTAGACGCTGCGGTTTTTTTTGCTGTAGCCATGTTAATTGGTTTTTCGAATGTTACTTCTTTTGCTTTTTTATCATCACGCAAACCCATAAAAATGGGATGGCGGGCAATCCGGTCTTTTGTCCATTCGGTAAACTTGATTTCGCAAACCAGCTTTGGTTTTACCCATGTTACCGGCATATTTCCCTTTGGGCATTTTTCAAAGGGGCAAGTTGTTGTAACCAGTGGTTGCAGTTTATTATAGATCGTTTCCAATGTTCCAGTAGTAAAGCCGCTGCCTGTATGGCCAATGTATTGAAGTTTGCCTTCATCGTAAATACCAAGTAATAATGACCCAAAATGTTTTCTTGTTCTACGTGGCTGGGTGTATCCTGCAATTACTACTTCCTGGCGCTGGTTTACTTTTATTTTTACCCAGGCATCGGTTCTTGTTCCAACCTGATAACTACTGTTGGCTTTTTTTGCCATAATACCTTCCAATCCCTGAGACATAGCAATTTCAAAAAACTCTTTTCCGCTTCCCTCCACGTGATCGCTGTATTTAATCACCAAATCATCATCAGGCAAAATTTCTTTTAATAACCGTTTTCGTTCTATTAAAGGTAAACGTGTAAGATCATATCCATCCAGCCACGCTATATCAAAAACCAAATATTGTAAATGTGCGGTGGTATTTTGCCAGTTTTGCAACATCTGAAAATCGGCCATACCTTTTTCATTAACTGCTACTATTTCGCCATCCAAAACTGCTTTCAATTGCAATTGTTGTAAAGCATGTGTTACCGGAGCATATCTTTCAGTGAATTGACTAAGGTTCCTTGAACTGAGTTCCACCTTTTTATTGTTACATGCTGCAACTGCCCTATAACCATCCCATTTTATTTCGAAGATCCAGTCGTCATTATCAAATGGCTCGTTAATAAGTGTTGCCAGCATGGGAATGACATTCACCGGCATTGGTGATTTCCTGAGTTTTGAAAATTCACTTCCCAACAGCTTTTTTAAGTTGACTTTTTTTTTACCCGCAACGGCTGGCTTTTTTTTAGCAACCTTACCCGGTGCCTTTTTTTTAGCAGGAGCATCTTCCAGCAACTTCAGTTTGCTTTTTTTTGATCCCTTTCCAGGATCAGGATGATTGGGCACGGTGCCATTTTCTGCAGCTACATCCGCAATTGTTTTACCCGTTTTAACGGAAGTATCCTGTTTTAAAACGTCTTTCTCCGTGGCAAAATCATCACTCTTCTTTACCAGTATCCAGGAACGTTCACCACGGGTCTTCATTAAAAACAAAGCAAAATCTCCTTTTAGTTTTTTGCCGTGTAATTCGATCTTTAAATTACCGGCATGCAATTGTTTCAGCAATAATTTTTCCTGTTCCTTCCTGCTTAACCCTTTTCCTTCTATTGGTTCGTAGGTGCCTTCGTCCCAAACGATTACTGTACCACCACCATAATTTCCTGCAGGAATTATTCCTTCAAAATCCTTGTAATCGAATGGATGGTCTTCAACCATCATAGCCAACCGCTTATCGGCAGGATTAAGTGAAGGCCCCTTTGGTACTGCCCAGCTTTTTAAAACACCTTCCATCTCCAGCCTGAAGTCGTAATGCAAATGTGAAGCGTCGTGTTTCTGTATAACAAAGCGCAATGATCCTTTTGAGGATTTTTCCTTTCCAACCGGCTCGGTTGTTTTATTAAAATGCCGCTTCTTATTATAGAGAGTTAAGCTCATAACAAAAAAAGAGAAAAACCTATGCCATTCAAAAAAACCTGTCTTCAGTCAGCTTGTTTTTTATGGCATGATTTATTGACCTGTAAAAGAAAACAGGGATATGAGTACAAAAAATAAAAACAATACACCCGCAGAAAACCGGGATCAACAAAATTCTTCAGAGTTATATGAACGAACGGGTAGTACAGAACATAATGATTACCGCATAACCGGAAAAAACGATGGAACTGGTGAGAAGAAAGATGAAAAAGACAGCTACCAGGATTACAATGGAAATTCCGAGGCCAATAACCCGGCACGAACAGGTAAGTAATTAAAAAGCCTTGAGTTCATCAAGGCTTTTTGTGCAAATTTATATTCATCTATCAAGCCCGTTTTTTCTTTGTGTCCAGGCTTTGTTTTAATACTTCCATTAGGTCTTTTACTGTTGCAGTTGCTTTCTTTGGTTCAGGAATATGAATGT
>DASTMJ010000137.1:0-11566 GCA_035714205.1 Flavisolibacter sp.
GTATTTGTGAATATAAACCAGGTAAAATCAAAGATGCTGATCGAGATCATTTCTGAATGTAAGTATATAACAGATGAATTCAAATCAAGGTTTAAAAAGTCAATCCAGAAACGGACAGAAGCTCTATCAGCATCTGTTGATATTACATCTGATAACCGGAGCTTTTCGCTGATTCTTTATGTTGATCTTAAATAGCACCCAATAAAAAAGCACCGGTGACCGGTGCTCCGTACTAATTTAACTTCAACTTTATTTTCCAAGCCAGTTTTTAAATTCAGTAACCTTTTCACGGCTTACGATGGCTTCTTTTTCTGTTTCAGGCTTAAGCTGCAGCATCAGGCGGTTTCCAAAATAATCGTGTATTTGTGCAACACTATTCACTGAAATAAAAAAGGAGCGGCTGATACGGAAATATTTATCCGGGTCCAACATTTCATTCAATTCATCCATTGTATAATCAACCACGTATTTTTTATTATCAAAGGTTTTGAAAAAATTGAGGCGTCCGTCACTAAAAAAGTAAGCTATGTCTTCCACCTCTACGGAAACCAGTTTTTGGCCAAGCTTTACCAGGAAACGTTTTCTGAATTCTTTGGTTTGCAGTTTTTGCTGCAGTTCTTTTACAAGGTCTTCAATCATTACCTGCGATGTTGCAGATTCTTTGGTATACATTTTTTTCATTTCCTTGTATTTATCTAAAGCTGCATGCAGGTCTTCTTTTTGCACCGGCTTTAATAAATAGTCAACGCTGTTTACTTTAAATGCTTTTAAGGCATATTCATCATAAGACGTAATAAATATTACAGGGCTTTTAACCTGTACATGATTGAAAATTTCAAAGCTTTGACCGTCTGCCAGTTCAATATCCATAAGAATGAGATCCGGAGATGGGTTGTCCTGTAGCCATTGTACAGTGCTTTTGATGCTGTCTGCCTCTCCAACAACGGTTGCGGTTTCATCTACGCTCATCAAGGTTTTTTTAAGCTTTTTTACAGCCAGGTCTTCATCTTCAACAATTAAAATTTTCATACGTGTATTTTTAAAGTGGTTCGGTTGTGACTAATTTCTGATGGCTGACCCTGTTCCATATCAGCGGTAATACTACACTGAAACTATTGGCATCTTCCAATACCTGTACCCCTGGCTGATTTAAAAGCTCGTATTTGCTCCTTATGTTTTCAAGCCCAATTTTATTCGATGGAGCTTTTAAACTTCTAATCTGCAGGTTGTTACTCACCACCAGTTTATTACCTGTAGTTGTAAATATATCAATCACCAACGGTTTGCTTCTTGATAATACGTTATGTTTTACAGCATTTTCCACTAACAACTGAAGGCTTAAAGTGGGTAAAAGATACTGCTCATATTTCTTATCTATCTCAATTTCTATCTGCACTGCATCTCCATGCCGTGTCTTTAATAAGCGGTAATACGATTCAATGAATTTGATCTCCGTCTGAAGTGTGCTGAGCCCATCCTCATTATTACGTAACAGGTAACGGTATACTTTGCTGAGTTCATTTAAAAAGACCTCCGCCTGTTTCCTGTCTTCGGTTATTAGAGAAGAAAGGGTATTAAAACAATTAAAAAGAAAATGCGGATTTACCTGGCTTTTTAAAGTTTCGAACTCCTGCTGTATGGTAAGTTGTTCCAGTTTTTCTTTTTCCATAAGTGTTTTTCGCCATAAACGCAATGTATAGTCACCTTCCCACATGCTGGCCGCTATCAAAGTTTTAGCCACTCCGAAGTATAAAGCATATTTCAGGTTTTCAGTATTTAATTCGTAACCTAAAAAATGCACGGCATCGTAAAGGAAAAAAAGGAACGTGTAGGTTAGTACAATAATGCTAAGATGGGCAAATACAAGTAATGATAAACGTAACGAAGTTTGTTGTATAAGTGGGAATTTAACACGTAGCCAGTGCATGACCACAATGTGTAAATACCAGGAAATAACACCCTGGAAATAGATATAGGGAAACGAATAGAGCCAGATCCTGTAATCATGCCATTGCCTGTTGCCGAACAGCAATTGGTTTAAAATAATGCAAAATACAGGCATTGCCGTAACAAACGGCACCCAATCTACCTTATAGGGTTTGATCCATTTCATGCTTCTACCAGTTCTTTATTTGATAGTAAAGGCATCCGTAATGTTCTATCGGCCACTCCATGTTGGATGATCATATCTTTCTGGCAGAGTAGTTTGAATTTATTCGCAATATTTTCAATGGCGTCATCGCAGCAATCAGCAGGATTTAGTTTCAGTTGTACGGTGTTGGTTACAATCAGTTCATCCCCTTCTGTTCGAATGCTTATACGTAGTGGACGGTTTTTGCCTATGGCGTTTTGAGAGATCACATTTTCAAAGATCATTTGCAGGGTGAGTGGGGGGAGCTGGTAACCATAATGTTGCTTATCAACGTCTATGGTTAATTGTAATCCCTCTGCATAACGTTCTTTCAATAAAAAGTAGTAGGACCGGATAAAATTGAGTTCTGTCTGGAGATCTACAAGCTGTATATCATTATTGCGTAGCAGGTACCTGTAAACCTTACTCATATGATCCAGGAAATCTTCTGCCTTATCTGCATCTTCCTGTATCAGGCAGGACAGTGTATTCAGCCCATTAAAAAGAAAATGGGGATTCATTTGGCTTTTTAATCCCAATAACTGGCTTTGCATGTATTCTTTTTTCAGCTGTTCCGTTTCAGAAAGTGTGATCTTATAATTTTCAAAACGAGACACACCTTCGCTGAGAAAGGTGAGAAAAATATTCATGCAAACGAAGGTTATAAAACATTTGGCAAAGTTGCTTTCATTGTATTCATAACCCATAAAATTTACTAGATCATAGCCACGGCATACAATTGACAGGTAAACCCCTGTCATTAAAATAAATATAGTAATGCTGATAGCAAGGCGTTTAAAAACTTCGTGGTCACCGGGAAAGCGATTGCGCAAAGAAATGGCAACCTGCCCATACAGCGTAAAAGCAGCGCATAATATGAGAAAGGTAACAAGGGAGGTCCATACAAAAACCGGGAATTCCCTGAAGTACCTGTCACCATACAGTAAAAAATTCATAACTACTGTCATTGGTAGCATGGTTGCAACCATGATAGTAAAATCCTTACTGGTGTATTTCGGGATTGTTACATTGATACTCATTCATTTACAATTTAACCTTTTTAAAACCAGCCCAACAATAGCTGCTTGCTAGTTGAATTTTCGAATGCATGAATTGTATAATTCACGGAATGAATTGCATAATTTTTAATTTTAATAAATTACGTCATAAGTACTAATACTTATCTGGCAAACCAAATAGGTGACCTGTTGTATAGAGGAACAAAAACGAACCATTAACAACAATCCTGGTTTAAGATAATTAATAAATAAAGCAAGTTGGCTGTAATAACTAACGATGCCTGTAATGCAGTTCCGGTAAGGGTTTTATAAAAATATTAAATGTTTAGCCATGATATAACCCTTCGAATTTTGAATTGTAAAGCTTTTTTTACGCGGATACCTTTGGCCCAGGTTTTAATCAGATATTGATAAATTAACCGCTAATCAATTGCTTGCCCTACGATTGCTTTTCAATGAATAGAATATTAATTCACTAATTACAATTCAATATGAAAAAGCAAGCACTCCGCAACAAAAGACAAGCAATGATCTTAAGACTAATCCCGGTTTTATTCCTGTTCCTTTCAGGTACTATTACACCTTTAATGACGTTAGCACAGGTAAAACAGTTTGCTGATACACCGGCAACTGTAAAGTACCTTGGCGTGATTGATGACCATGTAACGTTTCAATTAAATTTTGATAATACAAATGGCGAAGCCTTTTATGTAATTATAAAAGATGAAGAAGGGACTATTTTGTACAACTCAAAATCTAACGACAGGAAATTCTCTAAGCAATTCCGTTTTAGCAAATCTGAGTTAAGAAACTCAAGCATTTCAGTAACGGTTTTTACACAAAATGAAAAGCAGGGACAGGTTTTCCAGATCTCCAGCCGTGTGGTGGAAGACGTGGTAGTGACCCGTTTATAATCTCATTCTTCCGGCCGTTCCCTGCTCACAACTGTAATTTTTAGTTTTGGTTCTGCTAACAATGCAGGGAACAGGCCCGGTAAGAAGAAATACAATTTATCAGGCCCAAAACTTTTACTTTTGCGCATCTATATTTTCAATTATGCGCAAAAAAGTTTTTACATCCGGTATCCTGGTTTTCCTGTTTTATATTCTTCCACTTCAATCAAGTGCCTGGGGTATGCTGGGCCATCGTATTGTTGGTGAAATTGCAGACAGATATTTAACTGAAAAAGCCCGTGCAGAGATCAAAAAGATCCTGGGTAATGAGACCATTGCCATGGCTAGTAACTGGGCTGATTTTATTAAATCTGACACCGCATATAAGCATATAGATCCCTGGCATTATATAAATTTTGAAAAAGGATTGAACTACCAGCAAATACAACAATTTCTGAAAAAGGATACGGCTGTAGATGCATATACAAGGCTGAATTTTCTCAGCAGGGAGTTAAAGAAAAAAAATCTGCCACGTGAGAAAAAACTGATGTACCTGCGTCTTTTAATTCATATTGCTGAAGACATGAGTCAGCCTTTACACGTAAGCCCTGTTGGCACTTCAGGTGGCAATGATATTAAACTTACCTGGTTCAGCACCAACTCTAATTTGCACAGGGTTTGGGATACGCACCTCATCGAGTTCCAGCAATTGAGTTATACAGAATATGTAAAAGCGATCAACTTCCCTACCAGAGCACAAAAACAAAAATACCTGAGACAACCGCTTGCAGAATGGTTGTTTGATTCATATACCATCGCTCAAAAATTACATGATGAGATCAAAACTGAAAACCCCCGCCTTGGTTATGAATACAATTATTATCACGTTGATCTTCTAAACGAACAGTTATTGAAAGGAGGGCTACGATTAGCGGGCTTACTGAATGATATTTTCGGAAAATAATACGTGGCATTTATTTTTATAGAGTTGATCTATGAAAGTAATCAGCCTTTTGCAGCCATGGGCAACTCTGGTTATATTAGGAGTGAAACAGATTGAAACCCGCTCGTGGTCCACAGCTTACCGTGGAGAATTGCTGATACATGCCAGTAAAGGGAAAAAGGGTGGGGGTTTGGTATCGCAGCCACCGTTTTCAAAACATATTCAGGATTTTAACCAGTTACCTTTTGGGGCCATCATTGGCCAGGTACTACTTACAGAAGTATTGCGGGTAGAAGACTTGCAATACACACCTACATGCATTAATACACTCTCACTGGAAGAAAGAGCTTTCGGAGATTATTCCAAAGGAAGATTTGCCTGGATGATGGAAAATCCAATCCCATTAAAAAATATAATTCCGATTGGCGGAAGTTTGGGTTTATGGGAGTATAGTGGTGATCTTGACCTGTGATTTGGTTCCTCGTAAACAATCAGGACCACGACTGATGGCCATCATTTGCAGTCATGTAGTGCTGTCACAATTTTGAGGATATGATGGGAAGACCTATGAACATTTACATAGTTATAAAATGATAGTAGTTCGTTTTCCCTGGCAATAAATTGATCATTTTTAAAAAAGGTTTTTATGAAAGATAAAACACAGGAGAGAGAGACCCCGGAGCAAAAAAACATACATCACAAAGACAGTGAAAAGCACAATCCATTTAAAGAAACAAAAATTCCAGAAAAGGAAGAAACCCAGCAAGAAGAATCCGTAACCGAACAACAACGTAAAGATGCTTTTACGGAAAGAGATTAAATCACTTCTTGTTGGGGGATAGGTCTGGTTTCTGTTAAAAAATTATTAAGACCTGCATATTGCCAAAACCTTGGGCGTCGTTAAAATGATTGGCTGAAACCCTTTGCTGTAAAGGTTCTTCATAATGTTTTCTCATTTTTGATATTGTATTTAATTCATTAGGTTGAACCGGCTCTCTTGTTGTTTCGTGATAATTTTATACCCTGATACAGACAGATAAGAAGTAAAAATCTTTCTAACCGAACAAAAGTTTTCAAGTTCATATAGCAAGCAATCGTTAGAAGTCCGCTGTGTCTACAGTGGACTTTTTTTAACCTACTTAAGTTTTAATAAGCAACTAGACAATATGAAAAACAATACAAAAGTTAAAACAGGTCTTGAACAATCAGTCAAAACCACCGAAAACCACCTGAAACTAGTACACAGTCAATACCAGGTCTCTAATTCTTTTGAGAGCCGTGTTAAACAAATGCCGGAAGATCTGAAGATTGGCAGACGTTATTCTTTTGACGACAATGGCGGCGGGTATGAAGGACTCTAATTACCTGTTTTCAATTTAACCGGCCCACAAACGGCCCTCCCACCTTTTTATTCCTGTTTTACTCCCGTTATTATATTGATGAAGCTACGGCTTCATTTGTCGTTTTTAAAAATGCCCTGGGTTAATAACCATTATCCATAGAAAAACCCCTTGTAGAAACAAGGGGTGCTAACGATTGCTTGCTATATGAATAGAGAAATTTAAGTAGACTTAATAAATTGTTAACGTATTGTTGCATATAAGATGATGATGCAATCAACAATGTAAAAGTAGGATGTGCTAAATTTGCAGGCTAAATAAGTTATAGAGTCAATTACAATGCTGAAAATGGCAAGAAGTTTTTAAAAGCCTTACCAGTAAAGCATTTCAGGAGAAATTACTTACGATGCCCAACCGGTCTGCCGATCCTTTATTTTTATTGATCCGTTCCCTGCAAAAAGCAGAAAAAAGGAATTTTAAATTATATATACAACGCAATTCATCTAATAAAGACCTTAAAATCATCCAGCTTTTTGATGCCATTGACAAAGTTGCTGAGTATGATGAGACCGTTATTTTAAAGCGCTTGAATTCCATCAAAAAAGAACAGTTTTCCAATATAAAAGCGCATCTCTATAAACAGTTACTGGCCAGCTTAAGACTTTTAAAAAGTGAAGAAAGTATAGATATGCAGTTGCACGAGCAACTTGATTATGCACGCATCTTATATAACAAAGGTCTTTATCACCAAAGCCTCAAAATTCTGGACAAACTGAAAGAGCTCACTCTTCAATACAACCAGGATAGTTTTTTTATACAGATCATTTCCCTGGAAAAAAAAATTGAAACCTTACACATTACCCGGAGCCTGCAGGACAGAGCTGATCTACTTGCCCATGAAGCCAACGAGGTGAATGAAAAAAGAAGAGTGATCACCAGCTTGTCTAACCTTGCAATGCAGTTGTATAGCTGGTACATTAAACATGGGCATGCAAGAAACGAAGCAGATGAGACCGGCGTTAGAAAATTTTTTCAACAAAACCTGCCAGCTAATGCCTGGCAACAAACCGGTTTTTATGAAAGACTGTATCTCTACCAAAGTTATTGCTGGTATGCGTTTATTCGCCAGGATTTTTTAATGTATTACCGGTATACTCAAAAATGGGTTGATCTTTTTCATGAGCAACCCCACATGATCAAAGTGGAGACAGGACATTATATAAAGGGAATACACAACCTGTTAAATGCACATTTTGATTTGAGGAATTATCAGCAGTTTGAATTGGTTTTGAAAACATTTGAAGAATTTGCCAAATCAAAAACAGCAAATCATAATGATAGTAACCGGATTCAGACATTTGTTTACCTGAACACAGCAAAAATGAACCAGCACTTTATGCTCGGTACATTTAAAGAAGGCCTTTCTCTTGTGTCGTATATAAATCAGAATCTTGACCAATATTCCCTTTACCTTGACAGGCACCGTATACTGGTTTTCTACTACAAAATAGCATCGCTTTATTTTGGTAATAATAATTTTGAAACCTGTATTGATTACCTGCAAAAGATCATAAACTGGAAAGTTGACCTGAGGAATGATCTTCAATGTTATGCCCGCCTGATGCATTTATTAGCGCATTACGAGTTAGGCAATTACGATATTATGGAATACCTGACAAAATCTGTGTATCGTTTTATGGCCAAAATGGAAAATCTTACGGTGATAGAAGAAGAGATGTTTGCCTTTATTAGAAATACCTTCCACCTTTCTCCACGAAAATTAAAACCGGAATTTGAAAAACTGCTGAACAAGGTAAAAGGATTGGAAAAAAACCGTTTCGAAACAAGAGCATTTGCATACCTCGATATTATTTCCTGGCTTGAGAGTAAAGTCTATGAAAAACCCATGTACCTGGTGATTAAAGAAAAATATGCCGCTGCTAAAAAAAGAAATTATTAGTTTCTGATTAGCAAATCCTTCCATTAATTTTCAGGATTGTGAGTCTGTCTACCGGAAATGGAAATACAGATTAATAGTTTATCCATAATTTACAGGATAAAGTTTCTTCAACAATTCATTCATTTATGAATAATGTTTATAAGCTTTTTTTGGTTTCCGGTATTCTCGCTATAGTATCATTTGTCCACAAGCCAGCTCCGCGTTCATGGATCCGCATTAACCAATTGGGATACACTCCGGTCGGTATTAAGACAGCAGTGTGGTGTTCAAAAGAAAATGAAACCATTAAAACGTTTCAGTTGATCAACGCTGTTACTAAAAAAATTGCTTTTAATGGTTCAACAGGTAAATCATTTGGTGAGTATGGTCCGTTTAAACAAAGCTACCGGTTGAATTTTTCCTCGTTCAAAAAAACCGGTCGATATTACCTGCAGGCCGGCGGTGTGAAGTCGCCCGAATTTGAAATTGATGACGACGTTTATAAAGGCAGCGCAGACTTTTGCCTGCGTTATATGCGCCAGCAAAGAACCGGTTTTAATCCTTATTTAAAGGACAGCTGTCATACTGAGGATGGATATACCTTGTACGGACCAATGAAAGACAGTACTTATATTGATGCAACCGGTGGATGGCATGATGCTTCGGATTATTTACAATATGCTACTACTTCGGCGAATGCTACCTTTCATTTGCTTGCGGCATACAGGGATTTTCCAAAAGTATTTACTGATGAAAAAACAGCTAACGGGCTGGAAGGCAAGAACGGAAGAGCTGATGTGTTGGACGAGGCTAAATGGGGTTTGGATTGGTTGCTGAAAATGCATCCAAAAAAAGATTGGATGTTTAACCAGATCGCTGATGACAGGGACCATATTTCTATGCGTATGCCTAAGTTGGACAGCCAGTATGGAAGAGGTTTTCAAAGACCTGTGTATTTTATCAATGGTGAGCCCCAGCAGAGAGGGAAGTTCATGAATAACACAACCGGCACTTCCTCAACAGCCGCAAAATTAAGCAGTGCTTTTTCCCTGGGATCCCAGGTGTTTGGCATAACTGATAAAAAGTACAGTATTCTCTTAGGTCAAAAAGCATCATCTGCATATACATATGCTTTTATCAAGCCGGGTGTCACACAAACAGTTTCGGTTAAATCACCTTACATATATGCCGAAGAAAACTGGGTAGATGATATGGAACTCGCATCTGTTTGGCAGAACAAGATCAACGATGCTTATGACTATGCTTTGAAAGAACCTGTTACACCATGGTTGGGAACAGATACGGCCAAACACTATCAATGGTACCCGTTCATAAACATTGGGCATTACGAACTTGCCAAAAAGCTGCGGGGCTCAAAAAAAGATACCATTCTAAATTTTTATAGAAATGGAATTGAAGCAGTTTGGAATAAAGCCAGGGAAAATGCTTTTTACCGTGGCATACCCTTCATCTGGTGCAGTAATAATCTTACGGTTGCTTTTGCTATTCAGTGTTATTGGTATAAACAATTATGTGGTGATCGTCAGTTTGATGAATTGGCACAGGCGTCAATCGATTGGTTGTTTGGTTGTAATCCTTGGGGAACATCTATGGTTTATGGATTGCCTTCGTGGGGTGATACACCAGTTGATCCACATTCAGCATTCACCCATCTTAAAAAATATCCCATCGATGGCGGCCTGGTTGATGGTCCTGTTTATGGCAGTATTTATAAAAACCTGATTGGAATACGGTTATACGAGCCCGATGAATATGAAGATTTTCAAAGCGACCTCGTGGTGTATCATGATGATTACGGTGATTACAGCACCAATGAACCTACCATGGATGGCACAGCTACGCTTATTTATTTACTGGCAGCTAAAGAAGCTGAAAGTAAAGCACAGCAGAAAAAGTAATAAAGATTTGCGGAAAAAATTTATTAATAACCATGGCCAGGGCAATAATTGCGGAGACTATTTTTACAGGAAATGAACAAATAAAAGGGAAGGCTTTACTAATAGAGAATGATCACATCAAAGCGATCGTTGCCGAAGCTGAACTTCCTGGTGATATTGAAATTCTTAATTATCCGGGTAGTTATGTGGCACCTGGTTTAATTGACCTGCAGATCTATGGTGGCGGTGGTTTTCTTTTTTCAAACGATCCTTCTGTTGAAGCCTTGCATGCCATGACCATGGCTTTGTTGAAAACAGGCACCACAGGATTTTTAATTACCCTTGCTACCAACTCCATGGATGTTTTCAGAAAGGCTATTGATGTGGTGAAAAATAATACTCATCCAGCTGTATTGGGTCTGCATTTCGAAGGTCCTTACATTAATCCAGTTAAAAAGGGTGCACACCTGGAGCAGTTCATCAAAAAACCTGAATTGGATGAGATCAAGGCGCTGGTAGATTATGCCGGAGGTGTTATCAAGATGATGACGCTGGCTCCCGAACACACCCATGCATCAGTTATCAGGCATTTAATCTCTAACAATATTGTGGTTTCTGCGGGGCATAGCAACGCCAGTTTCCAGGAAGCGAAAAAAGGATTTGAGCATGGCATCCAGGCAGCTACGCATTTATTTAATGCAATGTCGGCTTTTCATCACAGGGACACAGGGTTACCCGGCGCCATTTTTCAATCGGATAATGTGTATGCAAGTATTATTGCCGATGGCATTCATGTGGATTACAATACGGTGGCCATCAGTAAAAAAATATTGAAGGAACGATTATTCTTTATTACTGATGCAGTAGAAGAAAACAGGGAGGGAGCTTATATTCATGTTAAACAACCTGATCGTTTTACCCTGCCTGATGGAACACTATCGGGGTCCTGCCTTACTTTATTGAATGCTGTACAAAACGTATTGAACCATGCCGGAATTTCGTTGGAAGAAGCACTAAGAATGGCGTCAACGTACCCGGCACAATTGATCAAAACAAATGATAGGGGAATATTGAAGGCTGGGGCCAGGGCAGATCTGATTGTTTTCAACAAAAATTTCGAAATCAAGGAAGTATTTCTGAACGGGCATATTGTATAAACACAATAATCTGGCTACTTCTCTAATTTAGAATTATGAAACCAGTAAATACAGCACTTCTTTCGTTTGGTATGAGCGGAAAATTATTTCACGCCCCTTTTTTACAGCCCCGCCATGGATTTCATTTTTATGCAGTGTGGGAGCGGTCGAAAAACCTGGCTCAGGAAACATATCCTTCGGTAAAAACCTATAGAATGTTTGAAGAGTTACTGGCTGACGACAATGTAGAACTTGTGATTGTAAATA
>DASTMJ010000138.1:0-2857 GCA_035714205.1 Flavisolibacter sp.
ATTTGCCCCGCTAATGATCGAAAAAGGATCAGTTTGCGTAAACGGAATCAGCCTGACAGCCTTTGATGTTAAGAAAAATTCTTTCAAAGTAGCTGTAATTCCATATACGTTTGAGCATACAAATCTTCAATATGTGCAAGAAGGCAACAAGATCAATCTTGAATTTGATATGATTGGCAAATATATTTTAAGGAATGTGCATTTGTAAATTCATACAAATCTATTATTTTGGTAAAGACTTAGATCCAGATCTATAAAAAAACCAATATCCATGTATTCCCAAACTGCTGCCCGGGTGCATTATCCTGCACTTGACATCTTAAGAGGCATTGCCATATTAATAGTGGTATTTTACCATAATTTCAGTTCGGTAAGTTTTTTCAGGTTTGGTTGGATGGGTGTAGATCTGTTCTTTGTGTTATCCGGATTCTTAATAACCAATCTTTTACTTGAATCGCGGCAAAACAAAAATTATATCAGAAATTTTTATGTACGGAGGTTTTTAAGAATCTTTCCTTTATACTATTTAATCCTGATTGTATTTTTTACGTTTTCACCCCTACTATTTTCAGCAAAAGGACCAGCTACTACATACAGTTATTATAATGACAATAAACTTTGGTATTGGTCTTATTTTCAAAACTGGTTAATGGTGCACAAGGGCCCTCCTCCAGTACCATTTCTTGCCCATTTCTGGTCATTGGCTATAGAGGAACAGTTTTATATATTTTGGCCCATCATCTTATTTTTTGTAAAAAACTTAGATACATTAAAACGAGTAATCTATGCTTTGATAATTACTGCTGTTATAAGTCGCGTCTGTACATGGTATGTAAATCCTAATGAAGTTGAAACTTTTTATTGTAGTACGCTTACTAGAATGGACAGTTTGTTAATGGGCTGTTTGCTAGCTGTTCATTTAAAACAAGGAAGAGAAGTTAATCTGGTCCTAATAAAATGGGTAATTCTGTCTTTTTTGCTTTTGATAGCTACCAGCCTTTTACTATTTGGAAATGTGAGGCAGGATAATCTATTATTTCCAACCATTGGATATACTATTTCAGCTGCATTTTTTAGTTCCATTTTATACCATATAATTAAAAATGAAAGCAGCCTGGTTAAATGGATCAAACATTTGAAGCCCTTACATTTCATAGGAAAAATATCATACGGTGTGTATGTCTTCCATATTCCCGTTTATTTAACACTAAATTTTTTGTTGACAGATTACCTGGAACTGTATTCTGATTCTCTTTTATCCAGAGCTTTTATTATTTCGTGCCTTAGTTTTTTAATTACTCTCGTTATTAGCACTTTTAGTTTTTATTTATTAGAGAAGCCAATTTTAAATCTCAAAAAGCATTTTCCGTAAAACCTATTTGTGAACTATTTTTATTCCCTTTACAAATGGATTTAACCAAAGAATCTTTTAAACTAACCACAACTAATTGCTTTTGGATCATTGGCTTTACCTGGTTGCTTTTCCAGATATTCTTTTTAATGCATTTTGGAATTGTAACGAATTACGAGGCAGAAAAATACATTTCTGAGGCTGAAACCTTCCTAAAAACCAATTCATTTTCAAGCGGCAATTTCCTTTTTTATTCAGTTGAAATTTTATTGATTGCCTTTAGCAAACTAACCAACAGCTTTCCATGGTTTGTGGTATTAGTGCAACTGGTGGTTAATGCCATTTCAATTGTGCTATTTTATAGATTAAGTTATTATTTAACAAGGAGCAATTCAAAAGCGTTTTTGCTAACAATGCTTTTCCTTGGAATGTTTTATTATCACTTATACAACGTGCACCTCTTCACAGAATCCTTATACTACAGTTTCGGTATAATCTACACGTATATTCTATTTACAACTGCGGCTTTATCAAAAAAAAGTATTTTAAAAATCATTTTCTTTTTATCATTGTTATACTTTACAAGGCCAACCGGATTATTTTTTATCCCTGCCACAGTCGTTTTTCTTTTATTTAAGTTTTACAGAAACAGAGCATTTGCATTATTAGCATTGTCTGCCATCCTAAGCATTATTTTAGTTTACTTCCTCTTAAATTTTGCTCTTGGTTCAGGTGGAGAATTTGATTTTATTGTAACCTATAGTGAGAAAATGATTATCTGTGGTGTATCTGGTGTAAATGAAAAGCAAAACATTATTGTACCCGTAGAAAAAAACTCTGTGGAAAGTTTATGGTATATAATTACGAATCATACTTCACTGTTTTTCGAAATGGCAGGCAGAAGGTTTATTGCTTTTTGGGGCGTTATACGAAACTATTTTTCTGCCTTTCATAATATTTACATCGGCGTTTATTTTTATTCCGTATATATCATGATTTTTTTAGGTTTCAGAAAATTGGCCAGTCGTTTTCTGCCTGAAATCTTGTTTTTAATTACCGTTATCTTTTTTATTACTGTTACAGTAGTGTTATCGTGCGATGAGTGGCATAACAGATTTATATTTTCATTATTGCCATTCCTGATATTAATGGGAGGCGGCGTTTTTATAACAAAACCGGGTTTCTCAGAAATCCCTCGGAATGACAGCGAAAAATACACTGGCTCTTCTAAATGACGCCAGGTGGTATTAGACAATCCGGTTACCCTTTATTTGTCGGCTGCCCTATCTGGAAGTATTTCAAAATTCTGATGAAAATATTGATTGAACAACACCCGGAATTGATTTACATTGCTTATTGAATCGTAGTAGGACCCATACACTCCATCAGGCCTATAAATGGCCGCAAGATTTGAATAATAGTTTTCGGCATTTGATGCATACCTGTATCCATGATCACTTAAGAGCATTATAATAGCTTTTCCTTGCGTAGCTTTTTTTATGTGGT
>DASTMJ010000139.1:0-17513 GCA_035714205.1 Flavisolibacter sp.
CCAGGAACGGCTTTACTGGCACACACGACGTATGGTAGTTGATCACGACGACGCCAACGACGTATTACAAAATGTTTTTATAAGGGTTTGGAATGGTCTGGAAAACTTTCGCGAAGACTCCCAACTCTATACCTGGTTGTATAGGGTGGCAACGAATGAATCTCTAACGTTTCTTGAAGGGCAGAAAAAACGAACCGCTGTGAGTTTCAGCGATGTGGAATCAGGCTTAAGCAATAAAGTGAAGGCTGATTCTCATTTTGACGCCAATAAACTGGAGTGGAAGCTTCAGCTTGCCATCCAGCAACTGCCTGATAAACAACGAGTTGTTTTCAGTTTGCGATATTATGATGAAATGCCTTACGAGGAAATGAGTCGTGTGCTGGATACTAGCGAAGGAGCTCTAAAAGCCAGTTATCACCATGCAGTAAAAAAAATTGAGGACTACATTAAAAATCATTAAACCTTAATGAGGCATTTAGGTCTTAACACCTGAAAATGAACCGCCATAATAACATAAACGATGAATTAAATGGGCTAAACAGCAATTTGCCTTCCTCTTCAGACAACAATCCGTTTTCTGTGCCGGAAGGTTATTTTGATGGACTTGCCACTTCCATTATGGCTAAGATTAAGGGCCAGGGAGAACTTTCGGCTTGTGAAGAAATAGCTTCCCTTTCTCCCCTGATAGCCGGCATTCCGCGTACCATGCCGTATGCTATCCCCGAACATTATTTTCAAGCAGTTATTGACGAGTTGCCCGTTTTTATCCGTGATGAAGACTCCCTTGTTTTGTCTTTTATTGATAAAACAATGCCCTACCAAGTTCCCTTGGGTTATTTTTCCAATTTACCAGAGCAGGTTTTATCAAAACTGCATGATTCAAAACCAAAAGTTGTGCATTTAGGTGCCAGGAAATGGATGCGTTATGCAGTTGCCGCTATGGTTACAGGTATCATTGCCTTCTCAGGCTATTTTTACTTGAACCAAAAAAATAACCGGCTGGATGCCGACAGGCCCCTTGCACATCAACTTAAAAATGTAAGTACCAAAGAGCTGGATGAATTTATTAAGACAACTGATATAAGTTCTGCAAGCATGGAAACGGCGCGGGTTACATCAAGCCCTGAAGTGGAAAAACTTTTAACTGGTGTGACAGACACCGAACTGGAAGCATTTTTAATGCAGGTACCAACTGATGATGAAGATTTGTTAGTGATCAATTAACCCTATTATGAAAAAAATTATATACCTCTTAAGTTTTGTTTTGCTGGTAAATACCGCATCCTTTGCCCAGGATGACGAGGGCGGTAAGGTACGCCAGAAGATGACGGAGTACATCCAACAAAAACTTAGTTTGTCCAGGCAGGAAGCCGAACGTTTCGGTCCCATATTCCTTGAATATTTTAAGGAATTAAGAAAAACAAACCAGGACTTTAAAGGAGACCGCCTGGTGCTTCAACAAAAGATCGTTGAATTGCGTTTAAAATACCGCGACCAATTTAAACCGGTGATTGGTGAAAAGCGGAGTAACGAGGTTTTTACCTACGAACGTGAATTTATAAAAGAAGTAAAAGAATTAAGGCAGGACCGTTTGCAAAACCGCCTGCCTGGCCGTGCTAACAAAAGAAATTTGCCCTAGTTGCAATAATTTGGTTTTTAACCTATATTTGAACTTGGTGTTTTTCATAGGTTAGCAACGGCCGGCTCTTTTTAGGGCAGGCCTTTTTTTTTCTAGGGACCGTTACAGCCTATTTACCAGGGAAATACGTTATTCAAAAATCAAAAGTTGACCTTAATCAACGAAGCATTCCATTGCCACTACCTATTTATTGTTTACCAGTTAAAAGCTTTTGCAGGTATGCAATTTGACCAAGATGGTAAATATCGTGCTGCAAAATGCCATGCAATAATTTCCTGAAAGTATAGCTTCTCTCTTCAACATTTTTATCAAGCAATGCATCACTTTCGTTACCTATCACTTCAAGTAATTCGGCTTGTGTTTGGTGCAAACGTTGCAATCCTTGTTGCAGAAGGGCTTTATCGGAATGATCCAAAGCTCTCCAGTCATTTACTTCAAAATAATTAATGTCTTTAGTCGAATCTTTTGTTAACCGGCTGATGACAAACTCTCTCCAGTTGACCATGTGCCAGACCAGCTCCACCATACTGTGTTGCCCATTGGGTTTTTCAAATGCTGTTTGTTCATTTACCTCTGACAATAAGGCTTTTGCATTTCTTCCAAACCAGGGATCTCCTTCATACGCATCGGTAATTTGTCGGGCTATATATTGCATCTCTTTGTTCATATAAAAGCATTTATACAAAGAAATAAAAAGCAGCAAAAACAATCAGAACTAAAATATGTTCCTTAGTATTAATGCTGATGAACGGAGCGTAGCAAGGAACGTATCATAGCAACATACAGCCGAAAACAAAAAGCCCGTACACATTGGCACAGGCTTTACAATTCTATTGACCACCTTATTTACTCAGGTACATACTCCTGTCCTTGTACAACTGGCGGAAATAAGGATCTCTCAGGTCTTTGATAAAACGTATTGCTTCACCTGTACTCTTCATTTCCGGACCTAACTCCTTATTTACTCCCGGAAATTTATTGAAAGAAAACACAGGCTCTTTGATGGCAAAACCAGTTAACTTCTTTTCGAAGGTGAAATCTTTCAGCTTCTTCTCTCCCATCATTACCTTGGTTGCCACATTTAGGTAAGGAATGCCATACGCTTTTGCAATAAATGGCGTGGTTCGTGATGCTCTTGGATTGGCTTCTATCACGTACACTTTACCATCTTTTATTGCAAACTGAATGTTGATCAAACCTTTTATGTTGAGGGCTCGTGCAATTTTTTCTGCATAGAGTTCCATTGTAGTAACAACAAGTGGTGTAAGATTAAAAGCAGGCAACACGGCATTGCTGTCCCCGCTGTGGATACCGGCTGGTTCAATATGTTCCATCACACCCATTACATGAAAATCATCACCATCGAAAATAGCATCGATCTCCGCTTCCTGGCAACGATCAAGAAAATGATCGATCAGGATTTTGTTGCCGGGAATATGTTTTAATAGACTTATAACCGCTTTTTCCAGCTCGTCATCATTGATAACGATCCGCATTCTTTGTCCACCCAACACATAACTTGGGCGCACCAAAACAGGATAACCTACTCTTTGTGCTACCTGCACTGCTTCATCCACATCATAAGCGGTACCGTATTCGGGATAGGGAATGTTCAACTCCTTTAACATATCACTAAAACGTCCCCGGTCTTCAGCAATATCCATATTGTCATACGAAGTACCTATAATCCTGATTCCTTTTTCATGCAGCCGCTCTGCCAGTTTCAATGCGGTTTGTCCACCCAATTGAACAATTACACCTTCAGGTTTTTCATGTTCAATGATCTCCCACAGGTGCTCCCAGAATACCGGTTCAAAATAGAGCTTATCAGCCATATCAAAATCGGTAGAAACCGTCTCAGGGTTGCAGTTTACCATGATAGCCTCGTAACCACATTCTTTGATGGCCAGCAATCCATGCACGCAGCAATAATCAAATTCAATTCCCTGGCCAATTCTATTGGGGCCACTACCCAGAACAATGATCTTCTTTTTATCAGAGACCTTACTCTCATTATCGTGACCTTCTTCAAACGTAGAGTAGAAATAAGGTGTTTTTGCTTCAAATTCTGCACTGCAGGTATCTACCATTTTAAATACCCTCGTTACACCGGCAGCCTTTCTTTTTTCATATACTTCTTCTTCACTTCCGTCCTGGATGATGCGGGCAATTTGTTCATCGCTAAATCCATGGATCTTGGCCTTTTTGATCAGGTCCATTGGTAATTCCTCCATCCAGTAATTACCTAATTCTTTTTCTATGTTGCAGATCTTCTGAATCTCGTAAATGAACCAACGGTCAATTAATGTTGCCTTGGCAATAGTGTTCACACTCACGCCCAGCATCAATGCATCTTTAATGCGGAAGATGCGATCCCATTTTGGAACTTTGATATACTCTAACAGTTCCTCGGCATGCATCTGGCTTTTGCCATAATAACCCAGTCCCACAGCATTATTTTCTAAACTCTGACAAGCTTTTTGAATGGCTTCCGTAAAGCTGCGTCCGATGGCCATTACTTCACCAACACTTTTCATTTGTAAACCAAGTGTATCGTTTGCGCCTTTAAACTTGTCAAAATTCCAGCGTGGGATCTTTACAATTACATAATCCAGTGCGGGTTCAAAATAGGCTGATGTTGTCTTAATGATGGGATTGGTTAATTCGTCAAGTGTATAACCAATAGCAAGCTTAGCTGCAATTTTTGCTATGGGGTAACCGGTTGCTTTAGAAGCAAGAGCAGATGACCGACTAACACGAGGATTAATTTCAATGGCGATGATCTCTTCGGTTTCGGGATTTAAAGCAAACTGCACATTACACCCCCCGGCAAAATTTCCAAGATCACGCATCATCATGATGGCGGTATTGCGCATCAGTTGAAAAGCTGTATCACTAAGTGTCATTGCAGGCGCCACCGTTATGGAATCACCGGTATGTACGCCCATAGGATCAAAATTCTCAACCGTACAAATGATGCAAACGTTATCGGCTGCGTCCCGCAAAAGCTCCAGTTCAAATTCTTTCCATCCCAGCACAGCCTTTTCTACCAGCACCTCATGAATAGGAGATGCCTGCAAACCTCTTTGCAGGGCGTCATCAAGATCTTCAGGTCCGTGAACAAACCCCCCACCTGTTCCTCCCAAGGTAAAGGATGGGCGAATAACCAGTGGAAAACCGATATCCTGTGCAAATTCTTTTCCTTCTAAAAAAGAGTTAGCTGTATGTGCCGGAGCTACCGGCACACCAAGTTGTATCATCCATTGACGGAATTTCTCACGGTCTTCAGCTTTGTCAATGGCTTTTATATCTACGCCGATGAGGCGTACCTTATATTTTTCCCAAATACCCAGGTCTTCTGCTTCCTTAGCAAGGTTCAGCGCTGTTTGTCCCCCCATTGTGGGTAAAACGGCATCGATATTATTTTCCTCCAGTATTTGTTCTATACTTTCAACTGTTAAGGGAAGCAGGTAAACCTTGTCGGCCATCATAGGGTCTGTCATAATGGTAGCCGGGTTACTGTTAATCAGGATCACTTCAATCCCTTCTTCCCTCAGGCTGCGGGCAGCCTGTGTGCCGGAATAATCAAATTCACAAGCCTGGCCAATAACAATAGGGCCTGAGCCAATAATTAAAACTGATTTTATAGAGGAGTCTTTGGGCATACTATTTTATAAAATTTGGCCTGTTACTTCAGTGATGTAAAACGTGAGACGTGAGTTAATTTTCACATGCAACGTTTGATGTTTCACTACAAGTGCAGGTATAAAAAAACCGGGCTATTGCCCGGGTTGCAAAACTAAGGTAATTGAGGTTTTGCTTTTACAATGTTTTTTAGGATTAACAGGCTCTTTCGAAAAGATTACACTGTTCCATTTACTGTGGAAACAGGTTGTTTTTTGCCGAAAGCTTTACCAAGACCTCCTAAATTATCATTTACTAATTTTTTTCCCTTACTTACAAGGTCTCTTTTTTGCTGCTCTGACATTTTTGAATATTTATATGCGCCAAATGCTGCAGCACCTAATAATAAAAGAGAACCTAATCCACCTTTGCGTGTCATAACTTTTATTTTATGGTTAAGAAATAATGTATTTGCCGGTAAGATTCAATAAAATATCATACCGCATTTACTAAACCGGCCTTAACGTCCTTAATTTGCTGAAGGATTTTCCGGACCGGCGGTAGTTGTGGTCTTAGTTCCACCTTTAAACAGGTTTTCAAAAAACTCCTCCATTTTTGGCATATATTCTTTTAAGGAGTCCGCACCTTTTGTTTTTAACTCGTTAAAATAATCCATGGCCTGGTCTTCTGCATCTAAAGCAGATTTTTTCAATTTATTGGCTTTGTCTTTAATGTCGGTTGCCAACTTTTCCTTTTCTTCATCAGTCATGTTCATATACTTATATGCACCAAAGGCGGCGGCGGCACCCAATAAAAAGGTAGCAAGATGTTTGTTATTTACACTCATATTATTTGGTTTAAAAGAATAAATATTTTTACCCACTATTAAGTTACCAATTTTATGCCCGGCCTGGACCATAAATTTGAAAATAACCATATCCAAAAAAAGGCAATGATGATAAAAACCGTATCTATTTTTTTGATGGCAAGCCTGGTTTTTCAGTCTGTAAAGGCCCAATCCTATCCTAAACATTATTTCAGGCACCCACTAAACATACCCATGCAGCTGGTAGCCAATTTTGGGGAGTTACGTACCAATCACTGGCATATGGGACTTGACATACGCACCCAGCAAAAAGTAAATCTCAAGGTTTTTGCAGCTGCAGAAGGATATGTTTCAAGAGTTGTGGTTGAACCGGGTGGTTTTGGACAAGCTATTTATATCAATCATCCTAATGGTTATACTACCTTGTATGCCCACATGAATGCTTTTTTTCCTGCATTACAGGACTATGTAAAGAAGCAGCAATACGCAACAGAGAGCTGGAAGGTGGATCTGCAACTGGCACCGGATCAATTTCCGGTGGACAAAGGTCAGTATATTGGCTTGAGTGGAAGTACAGGTGGATCACAAGGTCCTCATGTGCATTTTGAAATTCGTGACACGAAAACTGATAAGGTTCTGAATCCTTTACTTTTTAAATTCCCCATTCCGGATGCTGTACCTCCCTCTGTTACCCGTCTTGCGATGTACGACCGGAATAAAAGTACATACATGCAGGCACCACAGCTGCTGAATATTCAGAAAACAAAAAACAGCATTATCCGTGTAGGATCGAATAAGATCAGTTTTGCTATTGGTGCTGTTGACCGCTTTACAGGAACTCCAAATCCAAATGGTGTTTACTTAGCCAAACTGAGTGTTGATGGCAACCCTGTTTCCTCATTTACGCTGGACCAGATTGATTACAATGAAACAAGGTATATGAATGGGCATATTGACTATCCATATGCAGCAAAAGGTGGTGCACAATTGCAACATATTTCTCCTTTGCCTGGTGCCACCGAAATTGCTTACGATACATATGGAGGTGACGGCGTTGTTCATTTACAGGATGGCGAAGTACATGATGTTTTAATAGAGGTACAGGATGCTAATTTTAACACAACTCGTATTGCATTCAAAGTTCAATATGATGGAGCCTTAACTCCGGCAAGCTATACAGGTTCCGAACAGTTTTTACCAAACAACCTGAATGTTTTTGAGCGGGAGAACTTCCAGTTGGTTACAACAGAAAAAACAATGTACGATGCCGTAAATGTTGTTTATAATGTAGTTGAAAATCAAGCTGCCAATTCCGTGTCCCAACAGCATTCGTTCTTAAGCGCTGCTATACCCTCGCATGATTTTATTACAGTACGCATTCTACCATCGCAACCTATTGCTGAAGAATGGAAAGAACGTGTTGTCATCAGGAATACTTCCGGCACAAAGACCTTTGTTCAGAAAGCCACCTGGCAAAAAGGCTGGCTAATGGCCAAATTCAGACAGTTTGGAAACTACCAGGCATTTATAGATAACGAACCTCCAACTGTTTACCTGGCAACAACCAATTTGTCAAAAGCCTCCCGAATTGTATTTACTCCAAAAGATAATTTCAACAGTATTAAATCCTTTCGGGCAGAACTGGATGGACAGTGGCTGCGTTTTACAAACGATAAAGGCAAAACATGGATCTACAGTTTTGATGAAAAATTCCCGAGAGGTGAACATCAACTGAAGATATTTGTGGAAGATGAGGCAGGGAACGTTACTACAAAGGTTTGGAATGTGAGAAGATAATACTCCTAACGTATCCCATTTTTAATTTTTCAATCTACAAAATAAATATTATGGCTACGAACTTACAGGTTGGCGAAAAAGCACCGGCATTTTCAGGCATAGATCAGGACGGGAAAAGGGTTTCATTAGCAGATTTCAAAGGACAAAAAGTTGTGCTCTATTTTTATCCGGAAGATGACACACCTACCTGCACCGTGCAGGCCTGCAATTTGAGAGATAACTATTCCTCCCTGATAAAAAAAGGATTCAAAGTGATTGGTGTAAGTCCGAATGATGAAAAAAGTCATAAACAGTTCAGGGAAAAATTCAACCTCCCTTTTACTTTATTAGCAGATCCCGGGCATAAGATCATAAAAAAATATGGAGTGTGGGGCGAAAAAAATTTATATGGGCGCAAATACATGGGACTTCACCGCACAACCTTTGTTATCGACGAAAAGGGAAGCATTCAGAAAATTTTCTTAAAGCCAAAAAATAAAGCTCACGCAGAGGAAATTATGAAAACAACACAAGCTTAAACTTCATTTTTGTTAATTGAATGCATCACCTGTAATTGGTGATGCATTTTTATTTTGAATCTTCACCAACTTTGTATTTACACAATAGAATTACCGTCCATATCCTGCCTGTAGCATTTGCCCGGTTGTTATCTACCTGCCTTACGGTGACTAAAAAATGATAGAACTCCTTCTACTCCTTTGTTTACAATCTACTATCCCCATTTTCAGTGAGTGATTATCCATTTTAAGTGATGCAAAATTGTATGTAACCAATTGAGTTTTGCACAATAAAAAATGAAAAACATGAAACCAAAAAAAATGATGTTGCTATTAGCTGTACTGGCAATGGCTAGCTGGTCTTTTGTTGAAACAGAAACCCCAAAACCAAACCTGAAACAATATGATGCACAGATCGTTCTGGAATGGAATCAAATTGCTTACGAAAGTATGGGTGAAAATTACCAACATTCCCTGTTAGCTGCCCGCATCAATGCCATGACCCATCTCGCCATTCATGATGCATTGAATGCAATTGAACCAAATTTTCAAACCTATTCATTTCGTGGAAATGATGAACTGGCAGACCCGGTAGCCGCAGCATCTGTGGCAGCCTACACCATCCTGATCAACACCTGCGCTAATAAAAAACAAATGCTTGATGAAAAACTAAACCAGGCATTATCCCGGGTAAAAAACAAGGAAGGCAAAGCAAGAGGTATTACATTGGGCAAGCAAGCCGCTAACGCTATTTTAGCAAGAAGAAACAGGGATGGTGCTGAGTTGGATCCCATAGCCAAACTGGCATCAAACAATACACCGGGAATTTACCAGGCAGTACCTCCATTTGATTTTGTTTTTGCGCCACACTGGAAAACAATGCAAACTTTTTCGTTGAAATCTCCTGAGCAATTCAGGTGCCTACCACCGCCAGCCCTGAACAGCAGCGCTTATTCAAAAGCATTTAATGAAGTAAAACAAGACGGAGGTAAGTCAAGCACCACCAGAACAGCTGATCAAACCAGCTATGCACAATTCTGGTATGAATTTTCAGAAATAGGATGGAACCGGGTTGCAAGAACGGCTGTAGCTGATCAGAAGTTAAATTTACCGGATGCTGCCCGTTTAATGGCTTTGCTGAATATGGCAATGGCTGATTCTTATACGGCCGGATGGGATTCTAAATTTTATTATAATTTCTGGCGACCATTTACTGCCATTCGGAATGCAGAAAAAGATAAAAACAATGCTACAGAACCGGATGCAAATTGGGAGCCGTTAATGCCCACACCACCGGTACATGACTATCCTTCCACCCATAGTGCACTGGGTAATGCAGCTGCAACAGTATTAACAAAATTAATTGGTTCAAGACCATTTTCAATGACATCAACAACAGCAGTAATTGCTGGCGAAAAACGCTCGTTTAATAGCTTTTTACGGGCTGCAGATGAAAATGCCGATTCAAGAGTAAAAGCAGGTATACATTTCAGGTTCGCCTGCGAAGCCGGCCAGGAGCTGGGAAACAAAGTTGGTGAGTGGACTGTGCAAAATCATTTAAAGCAATTAACATGACAGGTATCTTGGACAGAAGATAAACCCGCCCGGCTGGAATGTCGCCAAAAAATTATTTTATAAAAAATCCGGAAGATAACAACCACTATTATAAACGGTTAAACAAAACCGTTAGAACCAGGAACTAAACAGTTCCTGGTTTTTTATCCCCCCATTGGGTGAAGATTTTCACCGGGTTAGGCAATTGTAAAAGCTCCTTTGAGATGGCAACTTTGCCTAAGAACAAAAACAAATAATTACAAACAGATAAACTTAAAAAAAATGAAAATTAAAATTTTAATGACTGCATTTGCTTTGGCCGGGAGCCTTATAGGTGCGAATGCGCAACAGGAAGAAGCTCTTGTTATTTCTGCAGGCAATGTAAAAGACATTTCCATTGCCGATAACTTAAATGTAGTATTGATACCTGCAGCTGAAAAAGCAGTAACCATTCAGAACGATGCTTTTAAAAAGCTGAAGGTTACATTAACCGGCAATAGTCTTCAGATTGAGGCACAAAAAACGCTTGGATCAGATTCCCAAGTTTTTGTGCTTGTGAATGAATTGTCCAAATTAACAGTCGGCAGGAATGTGGTTGTAAACACCCGTGGCGTATTAAATGCAGATAAAATTGATGTGTTTATAAGCAACGGCTCTACGGCACATCTTAAAACAACGGGAAAAGTGAATGCACATGCTTCGGACGAAAACGAAGTATCTATAAGAGAGATCAATGCATCGCCAGCTGCCGATAAATAATAACGTAAGAGGTATTATTTTATAAATTTCCGGTTCTTAACTACATCCATTATGATCCCGGTATTGTCCGGGATCTTTCTTCATCCCCACTTTAGGTGATGTGTAAATATTCCTTGATTACGCACATTTGGCTTCTCAAAACGGGACTTTCATACCAAAACCACAACATGACAGGATTAACTCTTTGAGCAGGATTTATGAATGTAAGTTATCTGCCGTGCCTAAAACTTAATGTTTAGGTGCGGCAGATTTTTTTTAGCTTAGTAATACTCAGTTTCATCATGAAAAAGCTGGCATTTTTGCTTTTGTTCTTTTTATGTTTTTTGCTACTTAAGGCACAAAGGCCGACACTTTATTTTGAGAACATAACCATCCAAAATGGTTTATCGCACAACAAGGTAAATTGCATTCTGCAGGATAAGAGAGGCTTTATGTGGTTTGGTACCGATGATGGATTGAATCGTTTTGATGGCAAAAACTTTATTCATTTCCGTCATCGTTTTAATGACTCCACATCTATTTCGGGCAATATAATTACTGATCTTTTAGAAGATAAGAACGAAGTATTGTGGATAGCTACTGCTGACGGTGGATTATCGCGTTATAATTATCGCCTGCATCCTTCCAGGCAAATAAAACAATACAAACATACTCCTGACAAAAAAGGAACCATTCCGGCCAATATTATTAATGCGCTTCTTGAAGATAAGTACGGAAATCTTTGGCTAGCCACAAGTGGCAGTTCTGTGTTATGTTTTAATAAAACCACTGAGGTGTTTACCACTGTTCCTAAAAATTCAAAAACAGTATTAGACCTGCATTTAGATAAGGATGGAATTATATGGGCTGGAAGAGAAGGAAGCGGTATTGTAAAAATAAATCCGCAAAACCTGACGTATGAAGAGGATAAAAGATACCAGGACTTATATGCAAAACTTCCTCATGCTGCTGTAACGGCTTTATATCTCGACAGCGATAAAAATATGTGGTTTGGTTCCTGGGACAAAGTTCTGTATAAATATGATCATTCTATAGCGAAAGAAGAAGTGTATGAAAAACAGGGAGTTTATTCTTTTGAAAATGATGAAATATTGAGTTTTGCAGAGGACAGGGACGGAATGTTATGGATGGGTGGAAGTGAAAAAGGTCTTCACATTTATGATAAAAATAGCAACCGGTTTTATAATTACAGGAGCGATGTAGCAAGAGAAGGCTCTATTGCAGATAACCGGGTTAATTGTATTTACCGCGATGCTTCCGGAAGGATGTGGCTGGGTACCAGCAAAGGCATCAGCATAAATAATACCTATAAACAGCAATTTGTTCAAACTTTTTTAAATCCATTGGGATCGTCAACGCAGGTTTATGATTTTTACGAGGATGAAGACAATAATACCTGGATCGGAACCAGTGATGGCATTTATATAAAAAAGACGGACGGAACGATCGTTCACCGCCCATTACAATTCAAAGGGGAAAAAATACATGCCACGCATTTTTATAAAAATGGAGATGGAACATTTTTTATTGGTTCAGATTATTCAGTGTTTCAATACAACCCTGAAACCAATAGCCTGCAATTGTTGCCCAATACAGATAAGGATGGAGTAATGAATCGCATTATAGATTCAAGGATTACATCCATGATGGAACATACCATTTCGGGCAGCAAGGTATTGCTGACAGCCCCTTTTGGCCATTTTCTGACCTATTATGACCATAAACTACAACAATGGATTTCAAGACTGGATACCAACCGTAAGATTGTAGAACATTTCAATTTAACAGATAACCGCATACGTAAATTTTTTAAATCCAAAACAGGTACGTTGTGGATCACCACCTCAAAATCGGGCCTGGGCCTTTGGCGGGAAAAACCTTCACCGGCATTTATATATTTTAACCATAAACCGGGGGCCGAAAATACTCTAACAAGTAATAACATATCTGATGTTATTGAAGATGAAAAAGGTTTTTTATGGGTGAGTACTTATGGTGGCGGACTTCACCGGTTTGACCAGGTTAGAAATGAATTTCATCATATTGCTGCATCCAATAACCTGTTGGAAGGTTTACAGGTGGACCACCATGGAAATATCTGGATGATCAGCAATGGCAATTTGCATAAATATGATCCAAAAAGAAAATCATATACAAGTTACACCCTGCCAGACCTGGAGAGAAAAGGCGGCGTAAAAGGAAAAATTTTTAAGGACAGGAAAGGAAAACTTTATGTAGCCGGCCTGAATTATTTTATTTCATTTCATCCCGATTCGGTACAGGAAGCAGTTTCACAACCAAAAGTGTATCTGACCGATTTTTTTATTTTCAACAATTCCCAAAATCATTTGCTTTGGCAGAATGAGGTAAAATTGAACTATAAAGAAAATTACTTCACTATTGACTTTGCTGCTCCTTACTTTGCCCCGGGTACAGGTGTTCAATATGCTTACAAACTGGAAGGTTTTAACGAAGACTGGGTTAATGTGGGTGAACGGAACTATGTAAGTTATTCAAACCTGGAAGGCGGTGAATATGTGTTTAAAGTAAGAGCTACCAATACTCCTGGTGTTTGGAACAGCGAATATGCATCCATCAAACTTGTGGTAGTTCCACCATTCTGGAAAACGATCTGGTTTTATATTGTAAGCGGTCTTTTAACCATTGCGGCCATCCTGCTACTATATCGTTATCGCATTAACGAGTTGATAAAACGCCAGGCAATACGTAATAAAATTGCACAGGATCTTCATGATAATGTTGGCTCCACACTCAGCAGTATTTCTGTTTACAGCCAGGTAGCTAAAATATATCACCAGCAACAAAAGGAAAATGATCTTCAACATACGCTTGAAAGGATCAGTGCCACATCAAGCGAAATGATATCTGAATTAAATGATACAGTATGGGCCATCAACCCAAGGAATGACAATATGGAGGTTATACTACAGCGAATGCAATCATTTGCCAGGCCACTTCTTGCTTCACAAAATATAAATCTCCATTTTTTTTACGATCCGCACATAACGGTTATTAACCTTGATATGGAAAAACGAAAAAACTTTTATCTCATTTATAAAGAAGCTGTAAATAACTGTCTGAAGTATTCCGGCTGCCAAAACCTGGATGTGCGTATAGAAAAGGCAGGCGATAAGATCAGCATGAGGATCAACGATGATGGAAAAGGTTTTGATATGACCAAAACTTCGGAGGGATTTAAATCATCTGATGTGTATGGTGGAGGTAACGGCTTAAAGAACATGCAGCTAAGAGCGAAAGAAATGAAAGGGAATGTGCAGATCAAAAGTCAGCCAGGAAAAGGCACACTTGTAGAATTTCAGTTTCCTATCACCTGATTAGGGGATAGGAAACCTAAAAAATAGAACCCAACTTTACTATACACATGAGTCTTCGCATAGCCATATTTGATGATAATAAGAATATCAGGGAAAGCATAACCCTGTTATTAAAAACAGTACCTGAGTTTGAAGTGGTTGGCTCATTCTCGCATGTACTTGATTGCGTTGATGATGTTAAGGAATGTAATCCCGACCTGATCCTGATGGATATTGAAATGCCAGGTATGACCGGGATAGAAGCGGTTCACGCACTTAAAAAAGAATTACCTCATGTGCAAATAATGATGCAGACTGTATTTGAAGACGACGAACGGGTGTTTGATTCCATTTGTGCCGGCGCTTCAGGATATATTCTAAAAAATCATCTCAATACAAAACTGATCGATTCCATTCACGAATTACAGTATGGCGGTTCCCCAATGTCGCCTTCTATTGCACGAAAAGTATTAACCAAACTTCAGCAGATCCCGCAACATGTTGTACCGGAAGAAGCACCTGACTACCAGCTCACCCCACGGGAAAAAGAAGTATTAACCTGCCTTGTCAATGGCTTAAGTTATAAAATGATTGGAGCTGATTTGCACATTAGCTATGAAACAGTTCGTTCGCATGTAAAAAAAATATATGAAAAATTACATGTAGCCTCGCTTACAGAAGTTGTTGCCAAAGCTATTCATCAACGTATTGTTTGATCAGTTGTTTTCAATTCAGATTGAGTTAGTACCCTTAAAGCACTACCACTTTAGGTCACTTAACCTATCACAATCAGGCATTGTATCAGCCTTTCTTCTATCCGATTTTTGGAAAAACTTTTTTATGAAAAACATATTGATCGCTTTCAGTTTTATTGTAGCAGGAGCAACGGCCTTTTCACAGCAATTGTCAACAATCCAGAATCACAGGCCACAGGTAAAAAATAAACTTCGGGCAAAAACTATAATACTCCCGGGTAATGTGAACCTGGAATATGTTGAAACGGGAACGAATACAGGAAATCCTGTTGTCTTCCTTCATGGCATTTCTGATTCATGGCATTCTTTTGAATCCACGCTAAAACTTTTACCGTCTTCAGTTCATGCATTTGCTATATCACTCAGGGGACATGGTAATTCCTCAAAACTCCATTCCTCCTATACTATCAAAGATTTTGCAAACGATGTAGCCAATTTTATAGAAAAGAAGAGATTGGGCAAGGTTATTATTGCCGGCCATTCTATGGGTGGCCTGGTAGCACAGCAATTTGCATTGGATCATCCTTCTTTAACAAAAGCCGTTGTTGTGATTTCCTCCGATGCCTGTTTCAAGGATAATGCAGGGATGCCAGAATTTTACCAGGAGGTTTTACAAATAAAGGACACTCTTTCTTATGATTTTATGGATGCGTTTCAGAAAGCAACCCTTGCAAAACCCATTAATGAAGACTATTACAGGTTACTGGTTACCGAAAGTATGAAACCGACGGTAACAGTATTCCGCAATGCCTTTACAGATATTATGGATACCGATCTTACCGATTCGCTTAAAAAACTAAATAAACCTGTTTTATTGTTGTGGGGCGATAAAGATGGATTTATTGCCATGTCAGACCAGGACCAATTGGTCAAACAAATTAAAAATGCAAAACTGGTTATTTATAAAGGTACCGGGCATGCCTTGCATTGGGAAGAACCAAACAGGTTTGTCAGCGATCTTCTGAATTTTGTTCAGTTAGTCAATTACTGATGTTTATTTTATTCAAGTAAAAACAATTGGGTCCTGTGCTTTCCGGATCAGCTAAGAACCCAATCAACTTCCCCAATGTCAAACCGCTCCTCCACCTTATGTTCTACAACAAGTACTCCCCGGTCGGTAACTTCTTTTACCCGGGCTTCAAATACGCGGCTGCCTTTTTTAAACTTAACAGTTTCACCCAATTTATACAGGTTCTTTTGATATTCCTTTGCAATGGAACCGGGTTGTTTCATAAATTTCTGAAACTGGTTTTCCAGAAATTGGCACAACTCTTTCGCCAGTTGTAAGGGGTGGTAATCTACCCCTGTAATTTGTTTTAATGAAACAGCTTTATTGCCTAAGCCTGTAAATTGAGTTTGATTGATATTCAACCCAATACCAGCTACGGCATATTTCCATTCATTACCCTGCAAAACATTTTCTATTAAAATGCCTCCTGCCTTTCTGTCACGCCAATAAATATCATTTGGCCATTTTATGGTAGTTCCGCTTTTAGCATAGTTGTTAAAAAAATTCATGGTGCCGGTTGCAATCGTTTTACTCAACAAAAAAAGCTGGGAGCTGCTGAGTCCCCGGGGCTCAATAATTACACTTAAAGCAATATTATTACGGGGTTCGGATACCCACTTTCTATTACGTTGTCCACGGCCTTTTGTTTGCTCATGACTAAACACTACAGTACCATGCTGTGCCATACCTGCATGTACCAATCCCATGGCATAGTTGTTGGTGCTATCCACCGTATGCAGTTCAATGAACGGGTGTCCTATTTGGTTTAAAGATGACAATTAACTTAGTATTTTTGAACAAAGAAAAATAACTTTAATTGTTACGGCCTAATAAACTGCACAAATTATTTACTAACAAAAACCTATTTAGTATTTGGAACCATTAGAAGTATTAGCCACACGAAAGAAAGGTACTGGCCGGTTGAACAGGAATTCAAAAATTTTTAAATCAATAATACGGGCTATCCAGGAAAAAAAAGGGGAGAATATTGTTTCCCTTGATTTGAGAAAAATACCTGAAGCAGTAGCCGATTTCTTTGTTATCTGCGAGGCCAACAACCAGCCCCAAATCAGGGCCATTTCCGATTTTATAGAAGAACAGGTTAAAAAAAATTGTGATGAAAAACCTTATCGCCATGAAGGAAAACAAAATCTTCAATGGGTATTAATTGATTATGTGAACATTGTAGTTCATATTATGCTGCCTGAGCAAAGGAAATTTTACAAGTTAGAAGAAATGTGGAGCGATGCGGTAATGGAGGAACACAACGGTTAATGCCTGTGTTTGTTAAATACCTTTGAGAATTACTCAATATTCCTTAAAAAGAATTTACTTGCATCATTCTGTTTTAGACCTATAAGAAAAATAAAATGTCACAAGATTCAAATAAAAACGATAATAAATCAAGGCTGCCAAAGTTCACGAACCGTTCATCTGGCAGCAACAATGATGGCGAAGCTCCGCGTAAAGGCCCTAAATTCAGTATTTATTGGGTTTACGCCATCATATTTGCGGTGTTGATCGGGTTCCAGTTTTTTGGACCTTTTTCTACTTCCCTTGAAAAGACCAATTTTGAACAATTCAAGCAAATGATTGCCAATGGTGATGTTTCCAAATACATAATTGTTGACAATCGTGACATGGTTAAGGTTTTTTTGAAACCTGAAAGCATTCAAAAATATGCGGCAGGTTCAAAAACCAAGTTTACCCAGGAAGGC
>DASTMJ010000140.1:0-6299 GCA_035714205.1 Flavisolibacter sp.
GCAACGTACATTTTATGCGGCCGGCCAAACGGGTCAGCAGTTACTGATTGGTGCTTACCAGGCTTTGGAAAGACAAGTAGCTCTTGGTAATGTGGATATGTACACCCGCCACGAAATGCTTGAGATTGTAATGATTGATGGCAAGGCCCGTGGTATTATTGCCCGCGATCTTGTGACAGGCGAACTGGAACGTCATTTTGGACATGCCGTTTTATTGTGCAGCGGTGGATATGGTAATGTGTTCTATCTTTCAACAAATGCCATGGGTAGCAATACCACGGCCATTTGGAAAGCCCATAAAAAAGGCGCCTTATTTGGGAATCCTTGTTTCACGCAAATTCACCCTACCTGCATACCGGTAACCGGCGAACACCAGTCGAAACTGACGTTGATGTCAGAGTCTTTGCGTAATGATGGACGTATCTGGGTTCCGAAAAAACAAAATGATACACGCAGGCCAAATGAAATTCCGGAAGAGGAAAGAGATTATTATTTAGAAAGAAGATATCCTGCGTTTGGTAACCTTGTTCCCCGCGACGTGGCTTCAAGAGCAGCCAAAGAAAGATGCGATGCCGGTTATGGTGTTGGATCATCAAGACAGGCCGTGTACCTGGACTATGCTGCAGCTATTCAGCGATATGGCAAGATAGAAGCCAGCAAACGAAACCTGGCTAACGCTGATGCAGCTACGATTACTGCATTAGGTAAAGAAGTTGTAAAAGAAAAATATGGTAACCTGTTTGATATGTACGAGAAGATCACAGGTGAAAATCCATATGAAATTCCAATGCGCATCTATCCGGCAGTTCACTATACCATGGGTGGTTTGTGGGTTGATTATGAATTGATGACTACCATTCCTGGTTTGTATGCGTTGGGCGAATGTAATTTCTCAGATCATGGCGCCAACCGTTTGGGTGCATCTGCACTAATGCAGGGATTGGCAGATGGCTATTTTGTAATTCCTTACACTATTGGAAATTACCTGGCCGATGAAATTCGTGTGAATGCCATTCCAACTTCACACCCGGCATTTGAAGAAGCAGAAAAATCTGTTCGTGACAGAATTGATCGATTGATGAGCATTAAGGGTACACAAACAGTTGAAAGTATGCACAAACGTTTGGGTAAGATCATGTGGGATAAATGTGGTATGGCCCGTAATGCACAAGGCTTACAGGAAGCAATAGAGGAAATACGCCAGTTGAGAGAAGAATTCTGGAGAGATATTAAAATACCTGGTGGAACCAATGAATTTAACCCCGAATTGGACAAGGCGGGTCGGGTCGCTGATTTTATTGAACTGGGTGAGTTGATGTGTATTGATGCCTTACATCGTGGAGAAAGTTGTGGTGGCCATTTTCGTGAAGAGCATCAAACTGAAGAGGGTGAAGCTTTACGTCATGATGCGGAATTTATGTATGTAGCAGCATGGCAATTCCAGGAAGGATTTCAATGGCAATTGAATAAAGAGCCGCTGATCTATGATACTGTAAAACCAACACAACGTTCTTATAAATAAACGAACGAGATCTTCATAACAAACATTCATTATGCTGATCTGTGTGAGTCGTAAAATCAAAATTATCTGCGTTCTATAAATTTTACTTAATGGAACATTACAATATGAACCTGACACTTAAAGTTTGGCGTCAGGCAAACAAAAACAGCGATGGTAGATTTGAAACATATGAAGTAAAAGATATTTCTTCTGAAATGTCTTTTCTTGAGATGTTTGATGTGTTGAACGAAAAATTAGTGATAGAAGGAAAAGATCCTATTGCTTTTGACCATGATTGCCGAGAAGGAATCTGCGGAATGTGTTCAATGCATATCAATGGCCGTCCGCACGGGCCCTGGCATGCTACCACAACCTGTCAATTGCATATGCGTGCTTTTAAAGATGGCGACACCATTGTGGTAGAACCATGGAGAGCCAGTGGTTTCCCGGTGATTAAGGACCTGGTAACGGATCGTACTTCATTTGACCGGATTATACAGGCTGGTGGGTTTATATCGGTTAACACTGGCAATGCTGTTGATGGTAATTCTATTCCCATTAATAAGGACAATGCCGATGCCTCTTTTGCAGCGGCGGCTTGTATTGCCTGTGGCGCCTGCGTTGCAGCCTGCAAAAATGCATCTGCTTCTTTGTTTTTATCGGCTAAAGTGGCCCATCTTGGATTGTTGCCGCAAGGACAGCCTGAACGCCAGAATAGGGTACTAAGCATGGTTGCGCAAATGGATAATGAAGGATTTGGATCCTGTACATTCACAGGTGCCTGTGAAGCTGTTTGTCCAAAGGAAATTTCAATTACTAATATTTCCCGGATGCATAAGGATTACCTGATGGCCGGCCTGTCTTCGGATAAATGATCCCGTTCAAATTATAGGCAAAAGCTCCGCAAGGGGCTTTTTTCATATAATTACTTCGTATTTCTACCTATATTTTACAATTATTGCTAGGATTAAGCGTTAAAAATTGGCATTTTTACCATTCCTGAAAAACCTGACTATTGAAGCTTTTGAGCCGCATACTGCTATTGAGTGTATTGACAGCTTTTTTTGTTGAAGCCCATGCCCAGGTTCCCTTCCAAGCTACGCCTGCTTCAAATCTGCGGTTAAAAAAGATACCGGTTCTTTCTGATAGTATTTTACTCGATAGTTTAAGCATTGTTCCCAATACGTTTACCGTTCAGGAAATTGATACAACTACTTACAGGGTCGACCTTGTGAACTCAGTTCTTTATTGGAAACAAAAACCCTTGCAGGATAGTGTTTCAATCAGCTATAGAGTATTTCCCTATAAGTTCAATAAAGTGGTGCAACGTTTGAGTTACGACAGCATCATTAATAATGTATATAGCAAGCCTTACGAGTTTAATCCTGTTGATGAATCCACTTCTAAAAATCTTTTTGATTTTGGCAACATACAATACAACGGAAGTTTTGGAAGGGCCCTCTCTTTTGGAAATAACCAGGATGCTGTAGTCAACTCCACATTTCAATTGCAATTAAATGGGATGCTGAAAGACAGCATTGAAATTGCTGCAGCTTTAACTGATAATAACATTCCAATACAACCAGACGGAACTACTCAACAACTTAATGAGTTTGACCAGGTTTTTCTCCAGTTCAAAAAAAAGAACTGGCAATTGAATTTGGGAGATATTGACATCCGGCAGAACAATATGTATTTCCTTAGTTTTTACAAACGCCTCCAGGGCATTTCCTATCAAACAACAAATAAAATATCATCTTCACTCACATCAAATACTTTGGTTAGCGGATCTATTGCCAAGGGAAAATTTACACGTAATGTGTTCCAGGGGCTGGAAGGAAACCAGGGACCATACAGGCTTACGGGTGCCAACAACGAATTCTTTTTTATTGTGCTGGCTAACACGGAAAGAGTTTATTTGGATGGAGAAGTGTTGCAGAGAGGAGAGGACCAGGATTACATCATCAATTATAATACGGCAGAGGTAACATTCATGCCGAAACGCATGATCACAAAAGATTCCCGTATTCAGATTGAGTTTGAATACGCCGACCGCAATTATTTGAACGCCAATCTTTTTCTTGCCCAGGAGATTGGAGTGAACGAGAAACTGAAATTCAGGATCAGTGCCTTTAATAATAGCGATGCAAAAAACTCTCAGATCAATCAGACACTGGACACCAGGCAAAAACAATTTTTGTTTGATGTTGGTGACAGCATCAATAAAGCTTTATATCCTACGATTATGCAGGATAGCTTTTCAACTGATAAGATTCTGTACGAAAAGGTATACGACACATCCGGTGTAGTTATTGATTCATTCTATCGTTATTCTGTAGATCCCGGTGTGGCTAAATATGCATTATCGTTCACTGACCTTGGTGAAGGTCGTGGTAATTACGTTCCGGATTTTAATGGCGCCAATGGTAAAGTTTTTCGTTATGTGCCGCCCATGAATGGAATACCGCAGGGACGTTACGAACCGGTTATGGTGCTGGTAACTCCCAAAAAACAACAACTCATAAGTATTGGAACCGACTATCAGATCAATAAAAACAATCTTTTAAAAACAGAATTTGCATTAAGTAATTACGATGTAAATACATTTTCCACTAAGGATGGGGGAGATGACAGAGGCATGGCCGCAAGGGTTCAATACACCAACATAGCAGAAATCAATGTTGCCAAAAAACTTATTTTGACCTCGAACATAGATTACGAAAGGGTAGAGGAGAAGTTTAAGCCATTGGAACGTTTACGGTATGTTGAATTTTCAAGAGATTGGGGATTACCCTTTCAACAGGCGCCGGCAACGGAAAATATAATACGATTATCGACAGGGCTGAAAGATAAAAACAATCATGCCGTATCGTACCAGTTTATGAGTTACCAAAGAAGCGATGCGTATAAAGGTTTTCAAAATATTGTTCAGCATTCGGCAAGTTGGGTAGGATGGAGTTTTAATAACCAACTGGCCATAACCAATTTTACCAACACTTATAATAAAGGAAAATACTTGCGGCCAATTATTGATGTAAGCAAAGAATTTAAAAGACTTTCATCCTACAAATTAGGTTTCCGGTATGCATTGGAACGAAATGAAGTGATGGACAAATACAAAGATTCTTTATCTCCGTTGAGCTTTTCGTTTGATACCTATACCGCTTATTTAAAATCAGATGAAAGCCGGAAAAACAAGTACAGCCTGAACTTTTTTACCCGGGCTGACCGGTACCCGGTTTCCAAACAATTTATAAAAGGAGACAGAAGTTATAACTTTAACCTGGGAGCTGAATTATTGCAAAACACCCGTCACCAGTTATTATTCAATGCAACTTACCGTGTATTAAAAGTGTATGACAAAATCGTATCCAGGCAAAATGAAGATAAAACCTTGCTGGGTCGCACAGAATATATGATCAATGAATGGAAAGGATTGGTAACCGGTAGTGTGTTGTATGAACTTGGAACAGGACAGGAGCAACGCAGGGATTTTGCCTACCTCGAAGTGCCGGCCGGACAGGGAGAATACACCTGGAATGACTATGACAGTAATAACATTCAAACCCTAAATGAATTTGAAATTGCATTGTTCCAGGACCAGGCAAAATTCATCCGCATATTTATACCCACCAATGAATTTACAAAGGCTGCTTATACAACATTAAATTATACGTTCAATTTTAATCCGAAGGCGGTATTAAATAGGAGTGACATTAGCGGCTTTGCCAATTTTATTGCCCGTTTCAACTGGCAAACATCCATGCAAAAAACAAAAAAGTCCATTGCCAAAGGTGATTTTGAGTTCAACCCTTTCAAATACGGGTTGAATGATACCGCGTTACTTACGTTGAGTACTTCATTCATCAATACAATTTCGTTCAACCGCTTTTCAACCAAATGGGGCTTCGACATAAGTAATTTACAAAATACCGGTAAAGCATTGCTGACCTACGGTTATGAGAGCCGCAAGCTAAATGACTGGATTGCCAAGATCAGGTGGAACATCAGTACCTCAATAACCTTTGATATAAATTCTAAAAAAGGAGTAAATGCTTTATACACTCCCAATTTTGGTAACCGCAATTACGAATTAACGGTGTATCATACGGAGCCAAGAATTTCTTTTGTTAAAGGGACTATTTTTAGAATACAAACCAGTTACCGGCTGGAGCAAAAAAAGAACAAACCAGAATTTGGCGGAGAACATTCTTTATCCAACTCCCTGAATCTCGAAACAAAGTATAACGTTTTACAGAACAGTTCCATCAATGCAAAATTTACGTATAACAATATCAGTTATAATCACCCTGCCAATACGACTGTAAGTTATATTATGCTTGATGGTTTATTGCCTGGAAGTAATTATTTATGGTCAGTTGATCTTACCAAGCGTTTATTGAACAACATTGAACTGAATTTTCAATACGAAGGCCGCAAGCCCGGCGATGCAAGAACCGTACACATAGGCAGAGCCGCCATCAGGGCATTGTTTTAAAACAAAAAAAGTCTTCTTTATCGGAAGACTTTTTGATTGTTACATAATAATTTACGATCAAACATTGAACCGGAAATGCATGACATCTCCATCTTTCACCAGGTATTCTTTTCCTTCAATTCTTAATCTTCCAACTTCACGGGCTGCAGCTTCAGAACCATATTTTACAAAGTCATCGTAACTAATAACTTCTGCTTTAATAAAACCTTTTTCAAAATCTGTATGAATCACGCTGGCTGCCTGGGGTGCTTTCCAGCCTTCATGAATGGTCCAGGCCCGAACTTCCTGAACACCGGCGGT
>DASTMJ010000141.1:0-3271 GCA_035714205.1 Flavisolibacter sp.
ATTGACGAGGGAGGAAAAGGATGATCTCTATGATGTTTTTTATAGAATAGGGATTAGGATGCAGATCCCAGATCTGCCTAAAACTTATGAAACCTGGCAAACAGACCGAGAAGTTCATTTAGAAATGGATTTACAGAATGGAGATTTTACTAAGGATCTGTTTAAACAATATAGAAAGCATTTGGGTGTAGTTAGATACCGGATTTTGTGGGAAGGTCAAAAGCTAGTGGTTCCAGAAACTGTGAAACGTCTTTTAAACATGGGAAGAGTTTCTTTCTTAGTGCCTATCTTAAAATTGTATTCATTAAGCAAATTATTGAAAGTCGATTGGTATTTGAAATCCCTGCTCCTTCCCAAAGCATATTTGTCCCAGATAAAGGCACTGGACAAGGTGAACTGATCCATATAACGATTTAGTTTTAATTTTGATAAAAGTCAAAATGAAAATCATGTACGCCATAAATCGGTCAGCTTACTTAATATTTTTTGCAATTATAACTATCACTATGGTTAGTTGTAAAACAACCAGGAGTATAGGAATTGAAGAAGGTTGGGAACTGTTGGGGGAGCAGAAGGTTAATTTTGTGAGAGATAAAGATGTAATTGATGTAGATAGCCGTTACCAGTTTACAGCTATAAGATTCAAGGTTGAGGATAAGGAAGTAAGGATAAAGGACCTCGTTGTTTATTATCAGAATGGAGATAAATTAACACCAGCCATTGATGAAGTGGTTCCAGCAGGAGGAACCAGCAGAGAAATAGAACTTGCAAGAGAAGGCAGATATATAGACCGTATTGAATTCACATATCGTTCAACCGGAAGCTTACTGGAAGGCAGATCCAATGTATTGGTATTAGGAAAACGATATTATCCGGGTTATTGATTACTAACTTAAGGCTGCCAATAAGTTAAGCAAAAACCTGATCATAGCATAGATACAAAGAGCGGTAATAAAATGTGACCAGGTAAAATGCCTGGTCACTATTATGCTATTTTTCTTTATTTGTTTCAATGTTTTCATAAGTGGGTATTGATAAAGGTGTTTCAACTATTCTTGAATCCGTAATCTCAATAGATATCATTTCCTGAGGCAGTTCAACCTGTTTTCGCATTGCGAGGAACTCATTTACTTTTTTCTGGTAAGCCAGCAATTCATATTTCGTCAATACAGTTTCACTTCCCTCTTCCTGAAAAAAATAATGAGCGCCTATGAATCTTTTTACATGAAGCCTCGTTTCCAATGGCAAATGATATTGAAGTTTCCAGAAATTACGACTACCGGAATTTTTAATAGCTTTTAAAACAGTACCAGGTCCAGCATTATAAGCTGCAATTACTAAAAGCCAGTCATCAAAGATCTTATATAAATCTTTTAAATAGTCAGCGGCAGCACGGGTGCTTTTATAGATACTTTTTCTTTCATCTATTTTACTGTTCACCTTGAGACCCAATTCGCGAGCAGTAACAGGCATTATTTGCCATGGACCAACCGCGCCACAATGGGAAACTGCATTTGTCTTTAATTTGGATTCAATTACAGCCAGGTATTTAAGTTCAAGCGGTAATCCTTTTGCCGCAAGGATATTATCAAAGATTTTAAACCAGCTTCCACTTCTTTGCTGTACTTTTTTGAGTGTTTCTTCATTTTCTTCAAGGTACCCTGCAACAAACTTTTTGGCCATTGAATTCAGCTCCACTTTAGGGGAAGCCAATTGTTGCATACTTGCATTATTTGCTGCATCACGTTGTTCAATGGAGTAAATGATAGATGTGTCGGAGCGTTTTGAAGCTATTAGCCCGTTATCCTGGTTAATAGTCCAGATTTGTAAAGTATCAGGTTGCTGTTGACCACCATAGGCTGTTGAAACTAATAACAGCCCTTGTGCGACAAAACCTGCCCTTGTCAATAATTTTTTCGTCATTGTTTTCATTTTTGGGTGAAACAATGCCGACCCTGAGGTATGGATTAGGACAAGTTTTTACATGGGAATATCGGAGAAAGTTGTTACAGTAAAATTCCGGGGGACGGACATCACGGCTTTTCATTAGTCCGGAGTTACTGCTGACGGGTCAAAACTAACTTCTGAGTACAAGAAATCATATAGGAAAACTACGGCTAATGAAATAAATGATTGACAACCAAGGAGATAAATTTTTAAACCTGGTTGCATTCAAGTGATTTAAGTCAAGGGTACCGTGCGTAATATTTTGGGGAGGACGAATATCATTTTCCAGGTAACCTTGAAAAAGTAAACCCGGCAATAAGGATTAGGCACTTTTTTTTCTTGATTAGGGTAAAAGCAATATGGAAAAAGAGAAAAAGAATAGGAGTGGGAGCCAGAGCAATCATGGCAGCAATGAAAAGAGGAGGAACCATTACCGGACAGATTTGCCGGGAGCTCCTGAAAAAAGTAACAGGCAGACTAAGTCTGATGATGAAAACCCTACGGCAAAAACATCCGGTACTAAGAAAGGTCCAAATAAATTTAAACTATAAAACTCCAGAAATTTTGCCCTTCGGCTGATGACCGGGGCATCAAAGTTGCAGATCGAAATTGTTGGTTAACCTTTAAAAACATACAAATATGAAAAAGACATTTTTATCGTGGTTATTGATTGGAAGTTGTTGCGCTGTATTTGCACAGGTGGAAACCACACCAGACAGTCTTAAGACAACCAACCAAACAGAAGTCAATGCAAATATGAACACCGAGAATGTTACTTTAACAAGTACTGGTGACTATGCGGCATTTAAAGCAGCAGTACCTTCCAACGTTATTTTTTATTTTGAAAGAGATTATCCTGGTGTACAGCCTACCAGTTGGGAACAAAGCAATGAATTCTGGCGTATTACACACAAGAAAGAAAATCGCCTGATTAATGTGTATTATAACAATGCAGGTATAAGTTACACTGTTGCAAAACCTGTATTGCATAGTGCAGTCCCAGAGTCAGTAATTGAAAAAGCAATAAACATTTATGGAGATGATATTTATGATATCACTGCTATTAAAGGTTTAGATGGGGAAGAGCTATATACTGTACGTGTAATAGAGAATGGTCAATTAAGAGCTGAGAAAATTTCAGCAGAAGGATCAACCATGCAAGATCAGCAAACTACCACACCTGCACCATATTATGGTGAATTGCAGGCGGATGAAGATGCTGATACTACTCTTCACGAGAGTGCAACAAATGATATGAACAGTAGTGGAACTACGAGTGGTGAGGACATGGAAATGACAGATTATAGTTCATTAACTATAGATG
>DASTMJ010000142.1:0-11486 GCA_035714205.1 Flavisolibacter sp.
GGAAGTAGATGAAAGTATAAGAAAATCACCGGCGGATAAAATATAGGAGGGGAAGGCTCCGCTGTTTGAAGATAGGGTAGCCAGCCTGAAGTTTTGCAAATCAATATCATGTCCGCTCACATTTTTGATTTCCACAAATTCGGCGTTAGGCAAGCCTACCTGGGGTGAAGGGTCGGCCATGATCTCGGTGATCACAATATCAAAGCGGTTTGCAAATTGTGCATGTAAATCCATTACACCACAGAAAAACAAAACAAGCAGTAATACAAATTTTCTCATCGGATACTAATGTAAACAAGTATTGTTGAAAAGTATAATGTATTTGGTGGCAACAAGTTTTCATCCTACATTCGCATCCATCAATGCAAAAAACAAAACATACAATTACGAAAAAACAGTTTTCTCCAAAGGAAGGTGTGTAACGTAACGTATGTTCTAAATAAATTACAAGCCTTCCCCGAACCGGAAGGCTTTTTTAATTCAAATAAAACAAACAAACAATGAAAGTTGCAGTTGTCGGTGCCACCGGTCTTGTAGGTACAAAAATGTTACAGGTTCTTGCGGAACGCAATTTCCCGGTAGATGAACTCATTCCTGTTGCTTCAGAACGTTCAGTGGGAAAAACAGTGGAATTCAGGGGAAAAAAATATAAAGTTGTAGGAATGCAGGATGGTATTGCAGCCAAACCGTCCGTGGCTTTATTTTCTGCAGGTGGTTCCAGTTCACTGGAATGGGCACCAAAATTTGCAGAAGCAGGAATTACCGTAATTGATAATTCTTCAGCCTGGAGAATGGACCCGGCAAAACCCCTGGTGGTGCCCGAAGTAAATGCCCATGTGCTTACAGCAAATGATAAAATAATTGCCAACCCTAATTGCTCTACCATTCAAATGGTAGTGGCCCTTGAACCCTTGCATAAAAAATATGGCATTAAAAGAATTGTTGTTTCCACTTACCAGAGTGTAACAGGTACGGGGAAAAAAGCTGTAGACCAGTTATTTAATGAAAGAAGCGGTAAAGAGGGGGAAATGGCCTATAAATACCAGATTGATCTGAATGCTTTGCCACAGATAGATGTGTTTTTAGACAATGGTTATACCAAGGAAGAAATGAAAATGGTAAATGAAACCAAAAAGATCATGGGTGATGATTCCATTAAGGTGACAGCAACAACGGTGCGTATACCCGTAATGGGTGGCCATAGTGAAAGCATTAATGTTGAATTTGAAAATGACTTTGACCTTAACGAGGTAAAACAAATTTTACATGATGCGCCGGGAGTTATCGTGCAGGATGATCCTTCTCAACAAATTTATCCAATGCCTTTATGGGCGCATGAAAAAGACGAAGTGTTTGTAGGACGGCTGCGCCGGGATGAAACGCAACCAAATACACTTAATATGTGGGTGGTTAGCGATAACCTGAGAAAAGGTGCTGCTACCAATGCCGTACAAATTGCTGAATATTTACTGGAAAAGAGATTGTTGGAGATCTAAATAAACAGATAACTGGCAAGACAGCATCTTGTGTCTTGCCAGTTATGAGGCAATTAGCTATTTCTTTTTTTATAGGGAAAATTCTTTCCGAAATTATCTGTAATGTTATTGATCACTTCTTCTGCCGGGCTATTATAATCAGCTCCCTTGCGATAGTTGTCGTTCCACAGGGTTATATTATTGCTGATTACATTACAGGAGGCAATGATGTCGTTTGTTTTATTTGAAACGTAAGGCAGCGGTAACCTTGTGGTGGCACCTGTTTGCCATAAGATTTGCCGGCCCATATCAATTCCCATAGAAGCCAGGTCGCTCATGTACCGCTTCTTTTGAATTCGCATTCGTACTACCGCATCTACACCCAATACCTCAGCCAGTTTCTTATCATCTTCTTTCCATGATTGCCGAACCGAAATTTTATGTTCTTCCAAACGGTTTAAGGTAGTGCTAATATCCTGCACGGTTACACTTGTGAAGTATTTTCTTGTATTAGCATGTCTTAGTACACTATTGTAAAGTGAGTTTTGAAACGCAAGACTTTCAGCTTCTTCAATTGCTGTAATATCCTCAGGAGACACATTTTTTGGCTGGGTACCTGTGAAGATCATTTCTGCAGGCAGAATTGCAATGATCTTATGTTTAGAAGTTTGCTGTTCAAAATTATTGGCAGTATAATATTTATGTCCTGCACAGGCACTAAAAGAAATGACTATAACAATCAGGAACAGGTGTAAAAATGTTTTCATAATAAACAGGTTTTGATATTACAAGATTATTGTACAGTCTGCAAAACACATAGCACCTTAACAAATCTTATTGTTGTGCTTTTGTAAAAGTTGAATTTTGATGGACAGCTTGAATATGATGCAAGCAGCAGTATCACATTTGTGTATAATCCATAAATAGTGGCTATTGAACCTAATAGACTTTATTAGTTAACCATGTAGGCAGGTTTTAACCTGATGGATTTATTGGATACGAAGACAGTTTCAACTGTACTAGGTGCGTTAATATGATGACTAAAGGTCATTGAAGGAGCCATCCCGTGTTTACCGGCAATTTTTTATTCAAGTGTCCTGTTTATAAAACGGAGCAGGGGCTGCAGCGCCCCGAAGGCGGATACGGTTTTTTTATGCAAACTTGCTTTAGTAAGTTCTTCATCATCCAGCCTGGTTTCTGCAATGAAACTTTTCAGCTTTAAATATTCACCGGCAGGGTTTTCTTTTTCATAGCCTTTGGGTATGTTACTTAAGCTAACGTCCTGGTTTTTGTATAGGTCGCCAAATGTGCTCCTGAATTTTTTTTCTTTTAAAATCGACCGGAACTCATCCCAGTTGTAATCAATTTCCTGTCGCACATTTTTTAATGCACCAGGTTCCGGCATCCATAATCCGCCGCCGACAAAACTCTGGCCTGGTTCGCAATGAAAATAATAACCTGCAAACACCGATTTCCTTCCACCTCTTTTTACAGACGCACCAAAATTGGATTTATATGGACGTTTGTCTTTAGAAAATCTTATGTCGCGGTTTATGCGGAACAGGCAATCTTTTGATGTAATACCCGTAATAGTGGTGTCTGATTTTTGTAGTGCTTCAATTACCAATTGAATGAAGTTGGAAAAATCAATACGGGCAGCTTCATATTGTGCCCGGTGTGCATCGAACCATGGCTTGTTATTGTTCTTTTTGAGCTGTGTAAGAAATTTGAGTGTTTGCGGTTCTAACATTCACTGAAGGTACTAACTCCTTCGTTTTAGATAAATTGTTGAATGCTAAAAATTGGCTGGCTTAGAGGTGTGGACCAGCCAATTTTGGTTTGTGGTTACAGCAGGTGTTGCAAGGGCTCGCTAATTTTTTCTACCGTGTAGGTTTTTAAGGTTGGTTCTTTTAAAAAAAATCCATCCAGCTTACTTATCAGTTTTTTGTAAGCGCCGGTCGTATGGTATGCTTCGGCATCCTGCAGTGTTTTCCATTCGGTAATAGATATGAAATCATCTTTTTTGTCGGCCGGTTCCAGCAACTTTATACCCATGTTGCCTTTTTGCCTTTTTACAATCGGGGTGATTTCTTCTTTGTAGATTCGCTTTGCTTCTGCAATATGTTGTGGCAGAAACTTGCAAAAAGTTAAACGAACAATCATAAACGCCTCCTTTTTTATCGAGTGAAATAAAAGTAGTTTTCGAGGCAGGTTGATTAACTACGTAAAGTTAGTTGAATGATTGTTGTTTTACCCGGTTTACAGGTGGAAGGGATTATTAATATATGTGATCAAACCCTGCCCCAGTTTTCACCGCTTTTAATGCGATACATGGTCATTTCACTGACGTCGTATTTTTCAGCCAGTTGTTTTATCGTAATGCGCCTGTTTTTATTTTCCAACTGGTCTTTGATCTTTTTTACCTGCGTGGCGGTAAGCTTTAAGCCAACATCCCTACTAGCCTGCTTTTTTTTGTAGGCAATTTTTGCCGGACTTTTTTGCTGGTGTTGGATCATTTCATCAAGCGTTGCCCAAGCAAGGTTTTTGACAGAATTGTCGAGCTTGTTATGATTTTTATGAATAACAAAACGGTATTTAGGGGATGGGCGTTTTAAAAAAAGCTTGGCAAGTTCCCTGTGTATGTAAAGCGTTCCTTTATGCCCCGGCCGGTGAAGATTTAGTGTGCGGTATCCTGTAGTAAGGGAGCCATTCAGTAGTTTACCATCTTCCAGCACATTTTCCTTATAACTGGCAATGCGGCCGGCCGACGATACTGCGTAACGGTTCCGAAGATCTTTACTCCCTTTAAAAACTAAAGGCTTCCATACTTCTGAGGCTAACTTCTTAATCATAATGTTGTTTTTATCTACACCTTAAGGCTATAACGGTTTACTGTAGTGGTAAATTATTGTATAAAAAATTTGTGCCCGCCACTTTATACCACAGTGTAAATCTTTTGCAAAGATTGTTTTATCTGTGGTATTTATTCTTCATGTTTGAAGGAAAAATTTATTAGAGTAATTCCAGGCATATAATACTCCGGTGTGTTAACCAGCTAACCCGTAGTTTAATGGGTTAACCCGGTTGCAACATTTTTAAAAACTGGTCTTCTGAAATGATCTTAATGCTGGTTATCTTTTTGGCTTTTTCCAGCTTGCTACCTGCGTCTTCTCCTACAACAAGGTAGTTGAGCTTGCTGCTTACCCCGCTCACAATTTTTCCACCGTTTTGTTCCACCATATCCTCTGCCTCGCTTCTTTTCAACTTTGAAAGGGTACCTGTAAATAAAAAGCTCTGTCCATCCAGGTTACCGCCACTCACAAATTCTTTTTTTTCATTTTTTAACTGCAGCCCCAGTTCGCCAAGTGCCTTAATCATTTGAATATTTTCCTTATTGCTGAAAAACTGTACAACACTACCGGCTACTTTTGGCCCTACATCCTCTAATTTTTGTAGCGCTTCTTCATCAAAGTGTTGGAGTTGGAGTAAATGGTCTACAGCATGGGCCAGTGTTTTGGCCATGGTTTCTCCCACATACCTGATCCCTAAAGCATAAATCAGCCGGTGTAAAGGTTGTGATTTAGAGGCTTCAATGGCCGCTTTCAGGTTATCAATTGATTTTTTGCCAAATCCTTCCAGCTGGTTGATTGCTTCATAGTCCAGTTGGTAGATCTGTGGGATAGATGTGAGCAATCCCAGTGTATAAAATTTTTGTATGATAGCTCCACCCAAACCTCTTATGTCCATCGCATCCTTACTGGAAAAATGCATCAGGCGTTCCAAAACCTGTGCGGGGCAATTAATGTTTACACAACGCCAGGCAGCTTCATCAACCGATTTGAAGAGTTTATCTCCACAGGAAGGGCAATTTGTGGGGAATTTTATCGGTTTCTCTTCGCCTTTTCTCAGATCAGTTAATGGTTTGACGATGTAAGGGATCACATCGCCGGCCCTTTCAACTAAAACGGTGTCGCCTATCCGAATATCTTTTTCCCGAATCACATCCTCGTTAAATAAAGAAACTGAGCTTACTGTAACACCCCCGATATGTACAGGCTCTATCTTGGCAACAGGGCCAATATTGCCTGTTCTTCCCACCTGAAATTCCACACGAACCAGCTTGCTTGTAGCCTGCCTTGCCTTGAATTTGTATGCAATAGCCCAGCGTGGGTGATGGGTTGTCATACCCATGCGGTCCTGCAGTTTAATATCATTTACTTTAATGACCATTCCATCAATTTCATATGGCAGGTCATCGCGGGATGTTTCAAATTCGTTGCAGTAATTAATAACCGGCTGTATTCCTTTAAATACTTTTTTTTCTTTGTCAGGACTTCTGAAACCAAGTTCCCATAATAGTTCCAGTGACTGAGAATGGGAATGCAATTCTTTGCTGCCTTTTTGCAGTGTATAATAACTGATATGGTATACAAAGGCTTCCAGTTTTCTGCGACCCACTTCCAACGGATCTTTTATACGCAGTGTACCGGCAGCGGCATTACGTGGGTTGGCCAGGGGTGCAAGTCCCTGTTCTGTTAATGCTTCATTGAATTTTTTGAAATTGCTTTTGTTGATCAGTACTTCGCCCCGTATCTCTACAGTTTCAAGCCCATATTGTGAAAAAGAGGCAGATAAGGGAATGGTTCTGATCTGTTTGATATTGGGAGTAATGTCGTCTCCCTGCACACCATCGCCCCGTGTGGCACCACGTACCAGGCAATCGTTTTCATACAGCAGTGAAATGCTGGCGCCATCAAACTTAGGTTCCACGCAATATTCTATTTCAGAAAGCCCGGTAAGTTCTTTTGCTTTCCGATCAAAATCCACGAGGTCATCACTATTATACGAGTTGTCAAGTGAAAGCATGGGAACCAAATGCTGAACTGCAGGAAAATCTTTGGTAAGTCCCGTGGCTACTCTTTGTGTGGGAGAATATGGAACGATAAGATCAGGATTTTCTTTTTCCAATCCCTCCAGTTGTTTATATAGGGTATCGTATTCAAAGTCGGAGATCAGCGGATCGTTTTGTATATAATATCGGTATTCATGAAAACGAAGCACCTCTCTCAGCTGGTCAATATCTTTAATGGTTAAATGGCCAGCCTCGATGCTTTTCAGAAGCTTGAATGTTTTTTCCTGTAATTGCCTGGTCTTATCAATGCTCATAGCAGTGTAAAAATACTGGGTAAGATGAAAGAGTTCTATAAAAACAATGTGTTTTAAGTACATGTTATTATCTTTAGTCCGAATACTACTTGCTATGAAGAGATTGCTGCTATTTTGTGTGACTGCCTGTTATGGTTTTACGCTGCAGGCCCAGTTGTTGACCTGGACGCCTGCTTTTCCGAAAGAGACAGATGTTGTTACTATTACTGTTGATGCCACCAAAGGCAATAAAGGGTTGCTTGGCTTTGCCGGCAATGTATATGTGCACATTGGTGCTATCACCAATTTGAGTACTAGTCCCTCCAACTGGCTACATGCACCTTTTACCTGGGGTTCTGTAGAAACGGCAGCCTTGGCCACAACTGCCGGCACCAATAAATGGTCTTTCACCGTTGCTAATCCACGAAGTTTTTTTGGCCTGGCTGCCGGTGAAGAGTTGCGGTCGATTGCTGTGTTGTTCAGGACAGGTAATTGCACTAATTGCCAGGCCCAAAGAAATGCCGACGGCAGCGACATGTATGTACCTATATATAAAAATACATTGGCCGTTAGGATAGACCAGCCTGCCAAACAACCTAAATATATACCGGTACCTGAGCCGCAGACCTGGAGTATAGGAAGCAATTTTACCGTTACGGCTGTTGCCAGCACAGCATCTTATATAAAACTTTTTCACAACAGTACTACGCCTTTTGCCGTACTTGATAATACCACTACTTTAACCGCAGTTTCTGTGGTTACGAATGCTGGTAATCAGCAAATTATTGCGGAAGCTTATAATGGCCTTGTCGCTACCTATGATACTATCAATGTTTTTGTTGCCGGAAGCGGCTCACCTGTTGCCAGCTTGCCTGCGCAGGTAAGAGATGGCATAAACTATGAAGTAGGGGATACATCAGCTATTTTGGTATTAAGAGCACCAGGTAAAAACACCGTTACCGTTATTGGTGAATTTAATAACTGGACACCGGGCACCGCTGATATCATGAACAAAACTCCGGATGGCAAATTCTTCTGGTTGCGGGTTACAGGTCTAGAACCAGGAAAGGAATATGCCTACCAGTACCTGGTGGATGGTAGTTTAAAGATTGCAGATCCCTATACCGAAAAGGTGTTAGATCCTTCGGACGGATTTATTTCTTCTTCTACTTATCCCAATCTGAAACCTTATCCTGCAGGTCAAACAGGTATTCTAAGTGTACTTCAAACAGCAGCCCCTGTTTATAACTGGGATATTACCGATTTCAACAGGTCAGATAAAAAAGGGCTGGTAATCTATGAATTATTATTAAGGGATTTTGTAACTGCTCATGACTGGAAAACACTTACCGATAGCATCAGTTATTTAAAAACACTTGGCATTAATGCCATTGAGTTAATGCCGGTAAATGAATTTGAAGGCAATGAGAGCTGGGGATATAATCCATCCTTTTATTTTGCGCCTGATAAATATTACGGAACAAAAAATGCTTTTAAAACATTTATTGATTCCTGCCATAAAAATGGCATTGCTGTTATTATGGATATTGCTTTGAACCACTCCTTTGGTCAATCACCCATGGTCCAGTTGTACTGGGATTCAGCCAATAATCGTCCAGCTGCAGATAATCCATGGTTTAACCCTATTGCCAAACACCCGTATAATGTGGGATATGATATGAACCATTCAAGTGTCGATACCAAATATTTTTTTGGAAGGGTTGTAGAACATTGGCTAAAGGAATATAAAATTGATGGTTACCGTTTTGATCTTTCAAAAGGGTTTACACAAAATAATTATTGCACTACCAGTAATTGTAATTCCTCAACGGAAGTAACTAACTGGAGTGCTTATGATGCGTCGAGGGTTGGGCTATGGAAGGCATACTATGATACTGTACAAAATAAATCAAACGGATCATATGTAATACTGGAACACTTATCGGTAAACCAGGAAGAAAAAGAACTGGCTGACTATGGAATGTTGTTTTGGGGAAATTTAAATTACAACTACAGCGAGGCTTCAATGGGCTATGTAAATAATTCCAATTTTAGCTGGGGAATTCATACAACCCGGGGCTGGGCAAACCCTCACGTGGTTACCTATATGGAAAGTCATGATGAAGAGAGAATTGTATATAAAAACATTAATTACGGGGCAGCTTCAGGCAGCTATTCTATAAAGGATAGTACTACTGCATTAAAACGGATGGAGTTGAATGCAGCCTTTTTATTTACTATTCCGGGGCCTAAAATGCTCTGGCAGTTTGGGGAGCTTGGGTATCCCTATTCAATCAATACCTGTACAGATGGTTCAATCAATAACGACTGCAGGCTGGCCAATAAACCAATAAGATGGGATTACCTGGGTGATGCAAGAAGAAAATCAGTTTATAACACGTACAGTCAATTGATTCATCTTCGCTTCCATCCCTGGTATAAAAATCTTTTTCTATCCGGCACAATCAGCCAAAATGTGGAAGCACCGGTTAAATGGATCCAGGTTATCTCGGGTGACAGTTCCAAAGTTTTTGTTGTTGGTAATTTTGATATTACACAACGTACAGTTTCTGTAACGCTACCAACCCAGGGTAATTGGTTTGATTACCTGGAAAATAAAATTTTTACAGCTACCGGAGCAGTACAAAGTATTACGTTACAGCCCGGAGAATTCCATGTTTTCCTGAACCGGAATGTCAATAACGTGGCCACAACGCCGGTAATTAATGTGCCATGGACAGGAACATCGCTGGAAGCAAAGGCCTATCCAAATCCCTTCTCATCAACAGTAACAATAGAAGTAACAATACCGCAGGCAAGTACGCTAGATATGGAGATTTATAATATATGGGGACAGCCGGTAAAAAACACTGGCCAACGGTTTCTTGCAAAGGGAGTACACCAGTTAGAAATAAAAGGATTGTTTATTCCTGACGGTTTGTATTATATTAAACTGCAAACCAAAACTTCAACCAAAACAATTCCCGTAACTATTCAATAAATAGCATGCAAAAACTTTCAACACTAAAAACAGCTGCCATTGAAAAAAGTAGTCACAAAGAGTATTTCAACATCGCTGTTTCTGTGGATTGCGTCATATTTGGTTATGATGAAAAACAACTTAAGGTTTTATTGATAAAATCAGATCTGAAAGAATTTGAAGACCTCTGGTCTTTGCTGGGAGACCTTGTAACCCCGGATGAAGATCTTGAAAATGCGCCCTACCGTGTGTTGCAGCAGCGCACAGGGCTACGGGATGTGTATCTTGAGCAAGTGTATACCTTCGGCAATATTAACCGGCATCCCTCTGGTCGGGTAATTACCGTGGCCTATTATTCATTAGTTAATATTAAAAGCCATAAGCTACAGTTAACCCATAATGAGCTTCACTGGCATAATGTAAACGATATTGGAAATATGGCCTTTGATCACAAAACCATTCTGGATACCTGCCTTCAACGCCTGCGTGAAAAGGTACTGGAACACCCCGTGATCTTCAACCTGCTGCCAGATAAGTTTTCATTGCGTGAACTCCAGGACCTTTACCAGGCTATCCTGGGACAGGAACTGGACCGCAGAAATTTCCGTAAACGGATCAACCTTAAAAACTGGCTGGTTGACCTCAATGAAATGGAGGAAGACGTACCGCACCGCCCCGGAAAACTGTATAAATTAAAAACAGGCCTTAAACGGGTTGGCCAGGAACGAGGGAAACTAAAATCAGCACGAGTTACAGCCTGATACCAGAAAACCTTTAGCGATCCATAATAGGGTTAAAATAATTTGAGGGATTGTTAAAAAATATCTATAATTGTGTCTCCGATACACATTAACGACTGCGATACCAATTTTTTTAACATACACACGCATATGAATATGAGAAAATGGCTCTGCTTACCAGGGCTTATCCTGATGTTGTTTATTTACGGCAACGCTTCCGCACAAGACAAATTGGTAACAGGTAAAGTAACTGATGCAACGGGCAAAGGAATTGCCGGTGTTTCTGTAATTGTAAAAGGTCAGAACCGGGGAACCACTACAATTGGAGATGGCAGTTATTCTCTTTCGGTTTCATCCACTGCCACCACACTGGTATTTAGTTCAATCGGGTATTCCTTACAGGAATTACCGATAGCAGGAAATTCAGTTGATGTTGTTTTACAATCATCTGCCGGCAATTTGAATGAGATTGTGGTAATTGGGTATGGTACTGCTCGTAAGAAGGACCTTACTGGTTCTATTACCACTGTTACCGCCAAAGATTTTAACCGTGGCGCTATTACTACTCCAGAACAATTAATAGCGGGTAAAGTGGCAGGCGTAGCCATTACATCCAATGACGGAGCTCCGGGTTCTGGCAGCACCATCCGGATCAGGGGCGGGTCTTCTTTAAATGCGAGTAACGACCCGTTAATTGTTATTGATGGTATGCCTATATCGAATTCGGGAATAGCCGGTGTAGCCAATCCCCTGGCCATGCTGAACCCAAATGATATCGCTACGTTCACGGTTTTAAAAGATGCATCGGCAACGGCTATTTATGGTAGCCGCGCCTCTAATGGTGTCATTCTTATCACAACAAAAAAAGGTCAAACTGGAAAACCAAGATTTTCATTTGTTTCTCAGTTATCGGCAGGTGTGCTTGCCAAGAAATTTTCGGTATTATCGCCAGACCAGTTCCGGTCATTAGTAAATACATATGGCACTGATGGGCAAAAAGCGTTAATGGGATCTGCCAATACCGACTGGCAGGACGAAATATATCAAACCGCTATTGCTTCTGATAATAATTTAAGTGTTTCGGGTTCGTTGAAGAAATTGCCATATCGTTTATCATTAGGTTATTTAAATCAGAATGGCATATTA
>DASTMJ010000143.1:0-10888 GCA_035714205.1 Flavisolibacter sp.
ACGTATGCTTTCCATGATCACAGAAACAGCGGAAGAACGGTACAGGAATTTATTACAAAACAACCCGGAGATCTTTCAGTATGCCGCCTTAAAACATGTTGCCACCTACCTGGGTGTTACAGATACTTCATTAAGCCGCATCCGTAAAGAATTTTCACAGGCATAAACCAGTTTCTTTTCTTGCCATTTGGCAAGCAATTTTTTTACCGGCTGTATTTTCTTTGTAAAAAATTATAAAAATGGAAGGCTTACCATCGTACATACCAGGGGTGTTTTTTCTAACCACAGTACTTACAGCCCTGTTGTTCTTTAAAGCATTCAATAATTCCAGAAAAGTTTTGGTTCTTTTTTCCTGTTGGGTGCTGCTGCAATGCATTTTGGGTCTGAATGAATTTTATACGGTGACGGATGTGATGCCTCCTCGTTTTCTCCTGGCCGTTCTTCCGCCATTTATTTTAATAGCTGCGTTGTTTGTTACTGCCAAAGGACGAACCTTTATTGACCAGGCAAACCTGGAATACCTGACTATTTTGCATGTGATCAGGATACCGGTGGAAGTTGTTTTATACTGGCTATTCCTTCATAAAGCAGTTCCGGTGCTGATGACCTTTGAGGGATGGAACCTGGATATCATTTCCGGGATAACAGCTCCATTTGCCCTGGTGGTGTTGCTTTCAAAAAACAGTTTCAAAAGAAAGGCCTTGCTGGCCTGGAACCTGGTATGCCTTGCGCTTTTGATCAATATAGTTGTGATTGCTATTTTATGTTTGCCTTTTCCTTTTCAGAAGCTGGCATTCGATCAGCCAAACATTGCGGTTTTATATTTCCCCTATGTGTTGTTGCCGGCCGTAATCGTTCCGGTTGTATTGTTTTCTCACCTGGTTTCCATCAGGCAGGTTTTAAATAAACAGGAAATTGATAAACCCAAAATGCAACCAGTACCTGACAGAAAACATGGCAGTCAAATGGCCACCACGGCTATGGTTCCTGCAAACGAACAAGTATAGATCTTCGGCAGGATGCGCCTGGTACATATAGAAGTCTGATAAAATTTCAGGAGTTTGGGTTTTGTTTTTATTTGGCGATTTAGAGACTCTTTCCGGTTGATAGCCGTTATTACAGGATACAGGCTGGTTTTATCATTTTACCTTTTTATATTCCACTTTCCGTGCTCTTGATATGCTAACCAGCAACCTTGTAATCCTGCCCTGTTTATTGCGTTCAAAAAAAACATCGCCGGCCGGTATAGAAAAACCATCTTTATAAACGGGTGTAAGTTCTGTTTCCGAATTCCGTACACGACTGTACAACTTCCCGTTCTTTTCAAACAATTGAACGGCTGCATCCGTTTCCTCCGATTCATAAGTTCCTTCGTATTCTTTAAGGGCGGTTGCTGTAGTGCTGGCAGTGTCAGCACCTGTAAAAACCAGGGTATCACCCGAAGGGGTAATATACTGCAAGCTCCTGGGTTTTGCCTGGAAGATGATACGGGCTCTTCCCATAGTGGCTATCCGATCAGAAACAGGTATCATCCTGCCATTGGGAGTACTCATTAAGCTGGTATCGGTCATCCATACACGAAAACCGCCTCCCATTTTTTCATTGCGGTAGGCACCCAGGTAAGGTGCAAAGGTTTTAATGTCCACAGGCGAAGCTTTCTCTGTAACTGTGGTTCGTTTCACAGTGTCTTTTACAAAAAGTTCCCGTATTGCACCCGGCACACCGCTTACACCATTGGCATTATTACTGAGCCACGCAACTGATAAACCAAGGTCTGGAAAATATTCCAGGTTGGCCCGGTAACCGGCTGTTGCGCCGCTGTGAGAAATAGTTCTCCAGCCATTTACCTTTATTACATTTAGTCCTGCTGCATATAAATTGGGTTTGCCATTATTCAGGGAGTTAGTTTGCAATTGTGTCTTCAACAGGTCTGCACCCAATCTGGCTCCCAGGTAAAATTCATTCCATGCCAGCAGGTCTTCCGCCGTGGTTAGAAGGGCACCGTGACCATAGGTATCTTCAAATGGCATGTTCATATAATAATCATCTCCGTTCTTTTCATATGCAATGGCACGGTCTTTTACAACCCTTGAAAAATTGTTCCTCCATTCCGTATGTTTCATGCCGGCCGGCTCCAGTAAATATTGTTTCGTGAAATCTGCATGGCTCATGCCACTGACCCTCTGTACAATATGGGTAAGAAGGGTGTACCCCGAATTGCTATAGATATATTCGTCGCCGGGATCATTGTTCAATGTTTTTTGGCGGATGATGATGGCAAGAGCATCGTCATTGTTATAAGCCTTCGTGGTGCGTGGCCAGCCGGATAATTCGGCTATGCTTCCCCAGTCTTTTAACCCGCTGGTGTGTTGCATCAAATGTCGTATCCTGATTGTTTTTCCATAGTCCGGCAACTCAGGAATATATTTCCGCACATCATCTTCAGTGGACAGTTTGCCCTGCTGCTGTAACAATAAAATGGCAGCTGCTGTAAATTGCTTGGAAACAGATCCTGCTTCTATCTTCGAGGTTTTTGTCAGTGGCACATTGTGTTCCAGGTCGGCAAGGCCCCTGGCAGCAGTATAAATAACCTGTCCGTTACGGCTGATGGCCAGCTGGGCCCCGGGAATGGAATCTGCATAGCGGTTCATCAATTTGTCGATCATGGCAACGGTATCGGCGGAAAGTTGCGCCTGAACAGAAGTGCAGGCAGAGAGTAAAATGATGAGGAAAGATTTTGGTAGCATGTGATTAAATTAGAGAAAAATGACCATTCATAAATCGTACTATTATATGAAAGGTTATTAAAAAATGGTTTGGCAAAACAATTTAACTTCATGATCACAACTATTCATTTCTTTTTTCATCATGGGTGATCATCCGTTTATTATAAGAAATGCAAAACCGTCAGAATTTGAAGAAGTTGGCAAACTGATGGTCCAGGTATACTCTCAACTGGAAGGCTTTCCTAAAGAAGAGGAACAACCTGCTTATTATAAAATGCTTTATAACATAGGTGCCTTAACCACAAAACCCGGAACAGAACTTTTGGTTTCAGTTGCACATGGTGAAAAAATAGCAGGTGGTGTAGTTTATTTTAATGATATGCAATACTATGGTTCCGGTGGCATAGCCACGGCTGAAAAAAATGCTGCAGGTTTCCGGCTGCTGGCTGTTGACCCGGCGGCCAGGGGAAAAGGAATCGGGAAACTATTGACAAATGAATGCATCCGCAAAGCAAAAGAAGCAGGCTTGTCGCAGCTGATCATACACAGTACAAAAGCCATGCAAACTGCATGGAATATGTATGAGCAAATGGGTTTTAAACGATCGGAAGACCTGGATTTTATACAGGGAACCTTACCGGTTTATGGATTCAGGTTACAACTAAAATGATAAGAATGGAACAACGGTTGACGCTAATTACACTCGGTGTATCGGACATAACTACAGCAACTGATTTTTATGAAAATAAGTTCGGGTGGACAAAAACAGGATCCAGTAATGATGATATTGTTTTTTTTCAACTGAACGGAATACAGCTGGCTCTTTTCCCATTGGAAAAACTGGCTGAAGATGCCCTGGTGGAGCCTGGTAAAAATGAATTCAGGGGTTTTACGCTGGCATATAATACAAGAAGCGAGCTGGAGGTGGATGAAGTTATCGAACAATTAAAGCACAGGGGTGTAAGGATCATAAAAGAACCACAGAAAGTATTCTGGGGTGGTTATAGCGGTTATATCTCTGATCCGGACGGCAACCTTTGGGAAATTGCCTACAACCCATTTTTACCACTTGACAGTAGTGGAAATACTTTGGAATCATAACCTTTACTGATCTTTAGCTAACCGGTTACGAATACGGCTGAGACTTACCGGTGTCATACCCAAATAGCTGGCAATAAAATGTTGCGGTATGCGCTCCAGTATTTTCTTTTTATCGCTTTGTAACAACTCCCTGTACCGTTCTTCAGGACTTAACATGAGTAGTTTAACCATTCGTTCCTCAAGGCCGATGGCCAGGTATTCGGCCACCAGGCGTCCAAAACGTTCCCATGCATGACTTTTATTGTAAAGCTCTTTCAAAACCGGATAAGAAAATGTCAGCAATCGGCAATCCGTTAAAGCCTGTATGCTCAACTGTGAAGGTTTACCGGTTATGCAGCTGATATATGCTGCCACAAAATGGTTTTCAAAATAGAAATAGGTTGTTTTTTCTTCACCATCACGGGTATAGAAATGACGCATGTTGCCTTCTGTCAACAAGGCAATCGTATTGCTTGTTTTGCCCTCACGGGCCAGGTACCCGCCCTTCTTTAATGTTTTGATTTCAACATGTGGTACTACCAGGTTCCACTCATCTTCACTCATAGGCAGGAAGTTCCGGATGGCATTTTTTAATGGCTCAAGCGTCTTATCATTTCCTGCCCTGTTCATGCTTTGTTAAGCTTTGCGAGTGCGTATTATTTTTGTTTGCCAATATAGTTATTCCAATATAAACCTTGCCTTGATCCTCATCCATGCCATCTGAGATTTCCCGGTTCTTCAACATCTTTCGGTTGAAGGTTTATATTTTTTTTCCCGATCATTCCCAGGTGAGTATGTTTGAAATCATCCGGGAATTTGAGTCCGTACCCAAGCACCCGGTCCATGGAAGCATGACCCCATAACAACAGACCCGCAGCCTGTAAGGCTATATAGCCAGACAAAATACCAATGACCAGTAAAATAAAGGCAACTGCTTTATGATGGAACAGGTTATATAACACACTGCCGGTACGGGTGTTGGAAAGATATCCAATCATGCTTACATCCGGTGCCAGAAACAATAAGATCCAGATCCACCAGGAAAAATGTAAGGGTAAAAGGTAAAGGAGTACCAAAGCTGCTAACAGTTGTGCCGCTTCTTCCAGTTGTATCATTTTTTTCATCATTCTTTTTTGCAAAGATGAGAGGGCAGAAGGATAGCAGGCGTTAACAAAAGATAAGAAAGTATATATGTATGGAAAACTGTCAAAAGACTTACCTTACCATAGGCTTAACCGATCCCGGGCCGTTTGGATCTGCGAAATGGTGATTACTATCTGTACCTTTTATAACCAGGGTCATAGAGTTGGGAGTATACCAGTAACTAATTTTACAATATGGAATACTACAAGCAATCATTAGCGTTGCACAAACAACTGAAAGGGAAGATTGAAACGGGGAATAAGGTAGATATAAAAACAAAAGAAGATCTTTCGCTTTTGTATTCCCCGGGTGTAGCGCAACCCTGCAGGGAGATCGCCGCAAATCCTTCCACTGTTTACGATTATACAATTAAAGGAAATACCATCGCCATCGTGTCGGATGGTTCCGCCATTTTAGGGTTGGGAAACCTTGGAGCCCTGGCTGCTATACCGGTGATGGAAGGCAAAGCCATGCTGTTTAAAAAATATGGTGGCGTTAATGCGTTCCCTATTTGCCTCGATACACAGGATACAGAAGAGATCATAGAAACGGTACGGAGAATGGCTCCTGTTTTTGGAGGTATTAACCTGGAGGATATTTCGGCTCCGCGTTGTTTTGAAATAGAGGAACGTTTACAGGACCTTGGAATTCCTGTTTTTCATGATGACCAGCATGGAACGGCCATCGTGGTGCTGGCAGGTTTGATCAATGCCGCAAAAGTGGTGGGTAAAAATTTGTTCGACCTGAAAGTAGTAGTTAATGGTGCCGGTGCTGCGGGTGTTGCCATTTCAAAAATGCTGAAAGGTATTGGTATAAAAGACGCAGATGGCATGGCTGTTAAAGAAGTGATTGTTTGCGATACAAAAGGTATTATTCATGGTGACCGCAGGGACCTGAACAAACCCAAGATCGAATTGCTTAATTATACAAACAATAATAACATCAAAGGCACACTGCAGGATGCACTTGTGGATGCTGACGTATTTATTGGTGTCAGCGGGCCCGGTAGTTTACACCAGGACGATGTGAAGCTTATGGCAAAAGATGCCATCATTTTTGCCTGTGCCAATCCTACACCGGAAATAGATCCCGGCGAAGCGTTTGAAGGTGGTGCTGCTATTGTGGGTACGGGAAGAAGTGACCTGCCCAACCAGGTGAACAATGTACTGGTGTTCCCCGGACTATTCCGGGGTGCATTGTTGTCCAGGGCAACCACCATTACCCCCGGTATGAAACTGGCCGCTGCTCATGCCATTGCCGATTGTATTGAAGAACCGACGCGGGACAGGATTATTCCCTGCACCCTGGATATGACAGTAGCCGATAAAGTAGCTGAGGCGGTTGCCAAAGCATGGAAAGAACATTTGCAGGAAGAAATTGCTGTAGCGATATAACGGATCACAAAAGAATGAACGTATAATGCTGAGGCTTTGCTACGCAAGATCATTTTATAAACCCGCGGAATAGAATTGTTGCCGTACAAGTGTGCGACGCAACAGAAGTTAAATAGTGGTGCAACTGCCGGCTACATAAATTTCTCCTCTATAAAGAGTGCATTTTATTGAAGAGCTCTGCCAAAACACAAACTTCAGCGCCATCCCTTACATTTGTTCCACTAAAAAACGATTGTAATGAGCCCTATTAACCGACAGGTCCTTACCCTTGATGAATTTACCATTCAATCACTCAGGCAATTTCCGCATGCCACCGGTGAACTAAGCACTTTATTAAGAGATATTGGCCTTGCTGCCAAACGTGTGAATGTGGAAGTAAACAAAGCAGGTCTTGTAGACATCCTTGGTGATCATGGAACTACCAATGTGCAGGGAGAAGAAGTAAAGAAACTGGATATTTATGCTAACAACCAGTTTATGGGTGTGTTGCAAAGAGGCGTAAGCTGTGCCGGTATTGCCAGCGAGGAACTGGATGATTTTGTTGCTTTTGATGATGCCGTGAGCCGCAACTCCAAATACGTTTGCATGTTCGATCCGCTGGACGGCAGTGGCAACATTGATGTGAATATTTCCATAGGTACAATTTTTTGTATTTACCGCCGTGTATCGGAAAGAGGCACCCCGGTAACAAAAGATGATTTTCTGCAAAAAGGAAAAAACCAGGTGGCAGCCGGTTATGTGATTTACGGATCATCAACCATGCTGGTATATGCTACCCGCAGGGGAGTAAACGGGTTTACACTCGATCCTTCTATTGGTGAATTTTGTTTAAGTCACCCCGATATAAAATGCCCTGAAGTTGGAAAGATCTACTCGGTAAATCATGGTAATTTTTTCCAGTACAGCGAGGAAGTACGTACGTACATAGCCGAATGCCAGAACAAAACCAAAGACAATGGTGGTCCGTATACACAACGTTATATTGGTAGTATGGTGGCCGATGTACACCGAAACCTGATCAAAGGTGGTTTGTTCATGTATCCCGGAACAACCGATAAGCCAAAAGGCAAACTTCGTTTGTTATACGAATGCAACCCGTTTGCTTTTATTGTGGAAGTTGCGGGTGGCCGGGCAACCGATGGAAAACAATCGATCCTGGATATCAAACCAAATGAATTACACCAGCGTACGCCATTTTTTATAGGTAGTAAAAAAATGATGGATGACCTTGAAGTGCATACCGGTAAAGTTGCATCACCGGAAACGGTGACTGCCTGAATAAGGTTTGAATTGTAGCTTTGCAGGCTCAATTTATGTTATGATAACAACACCTGCTTTGGTTGAGATCATTGATTATTCATCCAACTATCAACCTGATTTTAAAAAGCTGAACCTTGAATGGCTTGATCTGTATGGTCTCACCGAATCGCATGACCTGATGGTTTTGGATGATCCGCAGGGCACAATAATAAACAGGGGTGGATTTATTTTCCTGGCTATGCATAATAACCAGGTAGTTGGATCTGCAGCGTTGATGAAAGAACATGAAGACGTTTACGAGCTGGCAAAGATGGGTGTTGCCAAAGCGTTCAGGGGTAAGGGTATCAGTAAAATGCTGATAGAACGTTGCCTTGAAAAAGCAAAAGAACTGGATGCGAAAAAGCTGATCCTGTTTTCCAATCACCAGCTTACAACAGCCATTGGCCTGTATAAAAAATACGGCTTCGAACATGTTGAGGTGGTTGATTCACCTTTTACTACGGCTGATGTTAAAATGGAACTTAGTTTAATAAAAAAGTAAATGAATAAAACCATCATATCGGTTCAGAACCTGGTAAAAAATTATGGAAACTTTGAAGCGGTGAAAGGTTTGAGCTTTGAAGTATATGAAGGCGAGATCTTTGGTTTACTGGGGCCGAACGGCGCCGGCAAATCCACCACGCTGGAGATCATCGAAACCCTGAGACCCAAAACCAGTGGAAAGATCTTTGTAGATGGTATGGACCTTGACGTGCAACCGCAGGAGATCAAAAAGATCATTGGTGTGCAATTGCAAACCAGTGGATTTTACCCCGGCTTAAACCTTGTGGAACTGATCCATCTTTTTTCAGGATTGTATAATAATAAAACGGATGCACTTGAGTTGCTTGACCTTGTGAATCTCAGGGACAAGGCCAAAGCAAAAGTGAAAGAGCTGAGCGGTGGACAAAAACAACGTTTTTCCATTGCAACCACCCTGATCAATGAACCGAAGATCATTTTTCTTGACGAGCCAACAACCGGGCTGGATCCGCAGGCACGAAGAAATTTATGGGACCTTGTAAAACAAATACGGGCAAAGGGTACTACGGTAATTATAACCACCCATTACATGGACGAAGCCGAATATCTTTGTGACCGGGTAGCCATTGTAGACAGTGGAAGGATTGTGGCACTGAACACTCCCGATAAACTGATAGATGAACTGGTTGATACCGGTTTTGAACGACCCAAAGAAGTGAAGCAGGCTAACCTGGAAGATGTGTTCATTCATTTAACCGGGAAATCGTTGAGGGAGGAGTAGCTGGCATCCTGATGTTGAAGGTTTATAAATGGGTTGATCTTTGATGGATACCTTAAGACGTTACAAAATTGAAATCGATAACATAAAAATTACAACATGAGTTTACAGGATCGGTTAAGAGGTGCACGGGATGAAAAGATAAATGCGGAAAAAGAAGCAGGTGCAGCGTTTATGGAAGAAAATAAAAAGAAGGACGGTGTTACGGAGCTGCCTAACGGTATACAATATTCGATACTGACAGAGGGCAGCGGTCCCAAACCTTCCCTGAAAAATACCATTAAAGCTCATTACCGCGGTTGTTTGCTGGATGGTAAAGAATTTGATTCTTCATTCAAACGAAATCAACCTTTTACAGCGCCGCTGACGGCATTGATCAAAGGCTGGCAGGAAGTTGTTCCCCTGATGCCCGAAGGAAGTACCTGGCGTTTGTGGATCCCTTCTCATTTGGCTTATGGTGATTATGGAACGGGTGGTATACCGGGTGGCGCAACCTTACAATTTGATATTGAGTTGATCAAGATACTATAGCCCGCTGTTTTTGACAGGTGGTAATCTTGCATTCATAGATTTGATTTTATTTCGTTGCTTCAAAACAAAAAAAATGAGCAATGATCTGCGTTATCCCATCGGGATCTTTGAACCAAAACCGTTTTCTGAAAAACTCAGGGAGCAATGGCTGGCGGATATTCAATTTTTGCCCAATGCATTGGAGCAGGCGATCAACAATCTTGATGAACAACAATTACAAACACCTTACCGGGATGGTGGCTGGACCGTTCACCAGGTAATACACCATGTGGCAGACAGCCATCTCAATGCTTATATGCGTTTTAAACTTGGATATACTGAAAGCAATCCCACCATTAAACCATACCAGGAAAAATTGTGGGCCCTGACAAGCGATGTTCAAAACCTGCCTGTAAATATTTCCATTACACTTTTGTATGCCCTGCACAAACGTATGTATGAGTTCCTGGTACATTTGTCAGGTAACGATTGGGAAAAGACCGTATATCATCCTGCCAACGAAAAACAATATTCGCTTTGGGATTTACTGGGAATGTATGCCTGGCATGGGCGTCATCACACAGCACATATTACCTCTTTGAGAGAACGGATGAAATGGTAAGGGCTCATTCAGTTCCATCGAAATATGGTTCATTGAGCTTGAAAAATAAGCCTGTAAAAACTTGTTGTTAGTTTGCACTGCTAAATTTTTGAAATGAAGTGGAAAGTTCTGGAGTCGGAGTATTTATTTAATGTGCCATGGCTTACCATACGCCGGGAAAAATGTGAACTGCCGAATGGAAAGGTCATGCAGGCCTATTATACGCTTGAGTACCCGGGTTGGGTAACGGCTTTTGCATTGACCAAGGATGAAAAGGTGGTGATGGTGAAACAATACCGGCATGGTTTGGGTGTCATCAGTACCGAGCTTCCCGGTGGCGTAGTAGATGCCGGGGAAACACATGAAAAAGCCATAGCCCGCGAACTGCTGGAAGAAACCGGTTATGTATTTGAGGAGTTTGAATTTTTAGGAAAGATCTCCGCCAACCCCGCTACCTCTAATAATTATATGCATATGTTCATTGCCCGGGGCGGTGAAAAAATTGCCGAACAGAAACTGGATGAAACGGAAGATGTGGAAGTGGTGATTTATACACTGGATGAAGTAAAACAACTGGTTCGTGAAAATAAAATTGTGCAGGCCTTACATACCACCACCATTTTTTATGCATTAGAACGTTTAGGCGGGATGAAGTACTAGGTTTTTATTTACTTCCGCCACTAAAAAAATACTTCCGCAAACAATCAGCAGGTCGTTTTTTGCAGCGGCTTCCAGTGCTTTTTGCAGGGCTGTATTTACATCTTCATAAGCCGCGCCTTTCAAAGAAAATAGTGCTGCCTTTTGTTGTAGTTCGGATGCAGGCAGGGCCCTTGGAATATGTGCCTGGGTAAAATAATAATGGGCATTCCTGGGA
>DASTMJ010000144.1:0-14496 GCA_035714205.1 Flavisolibacter sp.
AAGATCACCACCAGCAGGTCCTGTTGGGTTAGAGCTTCCAATTATACCAGCTGCTAATTTTTCAGCAGTAATTGATCCGTCCTGGATTTTAGCAGTACTTACAGAATTGTCTGCAAGTTTGGGATTAGTAACAGCACCATCAGCAATTTTTGTTGTTGTAATGGCATTGTTGGCCACAGCAGGTGCAGGATAAGTTCCTGTCAAGTCGCCACCAGCCGCACCTGATGGGGGCAAAGTTGTTGGGATAACACCTGCAGCTATTTTAGCGGATGTTACACTTCCATCTGCCAGCTTTGGTGTAGTTACATTGGCATCAATAATTTTTGCTGTGCTAACTGTACCATCTGCCAGTTTAGAATTAGTAACAACACCATTTGCAATGGTTGGATTGGGATAACTTCCTGTTAAATCTCCACCAGCAACACCGCTCATAGGAAGCGAAGTTGGAATAACCCCAGGTGCAAGCTTATCGGCAGTGATACTTCCGTCCTGTACTTTGGATGTTCCAACGGCATTGTCGGCAAGCTTATTATTATCTACCACTCCATTTTTTAGAATAGGGTTAGGATATGAACCAGAAAGATCCCCACCTGCCGTACCACTTGGAGGTAGTGACGATGGAATGACACCAGGCGCCAGTTTAGCTGCACTAACTGCACCATCGGCTATTTTAGTTTCTGTTATAGCCCCAGTTGTTATGATTGGATCAGGATAGTTCCCTGTAAGATCTCCTCCTGCAGTACCTGATGGTGGTAATGTTGTTGGAAGAACGCCTGGGGCTAATTTTACAGTTGTTATGCTTCCATCCTGCACTTTGGATGTAGCTACTGAATTATCGGCAAGTTTTACATCTGTAACTGCTGCATCCGAAATTTTTGTTGTGCCAACAGCTCCGTCTGCCAATTTCGGATTTGTAATAACCCCTGAAGCAATTATAGGATCTGGATAATTTCCTGTAAGATCTCCGCCTGCAGTACCAGAAGGCGGCAATGTTGTTGGAAGTACTCCAGGGGCAATTTTTGCTGTCGTTACAGAGCCATCATCCAGTTTTGAATTGGTTATTGCATAATCCTGAATTTTTGATGTGCTTACTGCATCATCAGCTAGTTTGGAATTTGTAACAGCGCCATTTTTTATAGAAGGATTTGGATAGCTTCCTGTAAGATCTCCACCTGCAGAACCTGTTGGCGCAGCTGTTCCTGCATATAGAGCATAGGGCACACTTAGTAACGGAGAGGTGCCCATGTCAATGAAATTTGCACCACCTGTTACATCAATTTCTACCTGTAGATATTTAATCCCGGAACTCCAGTTGATTGAACTGAAGTTACCAGTGATATTCGTTGCATTCGGACCTCCTATTGCAGTTGTGAAAATTCCAAAATTATTGGTTTTCAAGTTATGCGATTCACGATATACTACCGGGCCTGTAGCCGTAGCATCATGAATTGAAAGGCGCAACGTAATATTTTGATTGGTAATGATATTACCAACTGAATTACGGGCAATACCCTGGTAATTCACTTGCTGTGGCACCTGGGCCAGCAACAATGTGATAGAAAATGTGAAAAAAGTTAGAAGCAGCAGTTTTTTCATGATCATGGATTTATTCTCTATTAAGACATCTTTACTATCTTGTACATACCTGTCTTACTTACAGAACCAGGCACAGGTATTAAATCAATTCGTATAAAATATGTTCCGGAAGCAAATTGCGAAAGACTAAAATGTTCAATACTTCCAATGCCATAGCTTACTGTTTTACGTAGTATGATATTTTTCCCCAAAGCATCATAAATGGCAATAGAAAGTGTTCCCTGTTGCGTGGTTAGGAAGTTGATCTCAAAATGGTTATAGGTAGGGTTAGGAAAAATCTTTACTTCATCTGCGGTAAAATTCCTTGTTGTTGATTGTGGAGGGCTATTGGGTTGTAAAAAACCGTTTGTAATGGTTGCAACACCGTTAGAAGAATACATGGACTCGATAATGGCCATTTCGCCAATACTCCAGTCCAGGCTATAATATCCCTGTGTATAAGTGTTGCCTGCAGTATTGATAACAGAAGATGTGATGGATTGGGCCATCATTGCAGTACTAAGCACTGAGCAAACCAGTAGCAGTACAGGTCTCTTCATAGAACAGTGTTTTGGATCAATAATAAACTCTGTAAAGCTAATTACTTAACCCATCGGGTGGTAAAGTTTAACTACTATAAAATTTTGCGTAGAGTTACGAGGTAGACTTACCTATGAAAGGCCATTTTATAATCCACTTTTACGTTGCCTTTGGAAATATCATCCAGTTTACGTTTCAGCAATTTTCGTTTCAACGGTGACAGGTAATCGATAAATAATTTTCCATCTATATGATCGTATTCATGCAAAATGATACGTCCGGTAACGCCATTAAACGTTTTGGTATGCTTTTTAAAATTCTGATCCAGGTATTCTAATGTTACCTCCTCTGCCCTGTAAATATCTTCCCTGATCTTTGGTATGCTTAAGCAACCTTCGTTGTAAGCCCAGTCGTCACCATGTTCTTCAACAATATGGGCATTAATAAAAACTTGTTTGATCCCCGGAGCATCCGGAAAACCATCTTCCTTTTTTTCATCTTCATCCATATTGGCAAAGATCTGAGCACTGTCCATGACAAATAACCTAATGTCTTTTCCAACCTGCGGAGCAGCAAGGCCAACCCCATTGCTAGCGTACATCGTTTCCCACATGTCCTCGATCAATTTGTCAAGGTTTGGGTATTTTTCATCTATATCATGCCCCACTTTTCTTAAAACAGGATTGCCATATGCTACAATTGGAAGAATCATTCTTTTAGTCTGTTTAAACCTTCTAAAAAATTTATTGCCTGCAAATTTAAAGCATACAGGCCCGATGTCGGAAAATATTACCTGTTAAAATCGCGATATTAGCAGCTTTGAAGGTATTCCTGGAGCATAATGGTAGCAGCTATTTCATCTATCATGGCTTTATTTTGACGCTGCTTTTTCTTTAAGCCCATTTGCAACATGGCCTGGGAGGCCAGTTTTGAAGTGAACCGCTCATCCACTTCTTTAATTGGAATCGTAGGGAAGTTTTTCCGGAATTGTTTAATAAATGCCTGAACAAGTGGTGTTGCATGAGTAGCAGTATCATCCCAATTAACCGGCATACCAATAATAACAAGTTCCACCTGTTCCTTGGAAAAATAGTCTTTTAAAAAGTTCATGAGCTTTGGCGTTTCCATTGTACAGAGGCCGGTAGCTATTATTTTAAGCGGATCCGTCACTGCAATGCCCGTTCTTTTTTTACCGTAATCAATAGAAAGAATTCTGCTCATGAAAATTTTATAAAATAATGTGTGTTTTTTTCAGAGCTGATTTTAATTTAAAAACAAGTCTGTTATTACAAATATTGCAAAAACCACGCTGGCAATTCCATTCATGGTCATAAAAGCAAGATTTACCCTGCGTAGGTCATTGGGTTTTACAATAGAATGTTGATAGATCAAACATCCACCAAATACAAATACGCCTATCCAATACATCCATCCAAAATTTCCAAGTGTACCAGCCGCAACAACAGCTAATGCACTTACTAAATGCAAAAACTCAGAAATGCGCAGCGCTTTTTCTTTTCCCAGCCAGGCTGGTATAGAATACAGTTGTTGCGATTGATCGAACTCAACATCCTGCAAAGCATAAATAATATCAAAGCCACTAACCCAGAATAATACCGCCAGTGAAAATAAAATGGGTAGCCAGTGAAATATACCGGTAACTGCCAGGTAAGCACCAATAGGTGCCAGGGATAAGCCTAAGCCGAGTATAAAATGACAAAGAGGTGTAAAACGTTTTGTATAGCTATAACCTAGTACTACAGCCAGTGCCACCGGAGAAAGAAAAAAACAAATGTTATTTATAAAGAATGTGGTTACTATAAATAAAATGCAATTGATAATTGTAAACGTCAATGCATTTTTAGGTGTGATGATGCCCTTAGGAATTTCCCTGATGGCGGTTCTTGGATTGAGCGCATCCCATTTTCGATCCAGATACCGGTTAAAAGCCATGGCGGCACTACGGGCAAAGACCATACAGAGGATGACGAGGATAAATTTCACCAGAAGCAAACTCCAGTCAAATTGAGCAGGAAAGATTCTTGTATGCCGACCTGGAATAGCCGAAGTGTATTCAAACATTCCAAGAAAAAATCCAATCAATGCAAAAGGCATGGCGAAGATGGTATGGGAGAACTTTATAAGAGACAGGTAACTTTTTACTTTCGACATAAAGAATGCGCAAATTTAGGTTCAAAACGAGCTGAATAAACAACAAACACGATTACAATACCTGGTATCCTACCAGCCAACATTATTTCAGATGCTGTTTCACGAGCTCCCATAATACCACGCCTGCTGCAACTGATATATTCAGGGAGTGTTTCATTCCCAGTTGCGGAATCTCGATACAGCCGGCACATTGCTCAATAGTAGTTTGCTCCACCCCTGTCACCTCGTTTCCAAATATTACTGCTATTTTTTCAACTGGTTTATAAAGTTCATTTAGTCTTATACTGTTTTGTGCCTGTTCAACAGCATAAATACTGTAATGCTGGTTTTTCAGGTCTTCTATAGCCTCGTTTATATATTTAAAATGTTTCCAGGTCACTGATTCTTCTGCTCCCAGGGCAGTTTTCTTTATTTCCTTATGAGGCGGGAAAGCCGTGTACCCACAGAGATAAACAGCTTCCAGTAAAAAAGCGTCGGCTGTTCGAAAAACGCTTCCCACATTATAAGCACTACGTACATTTTCCAAAACGGCTATTACGGGTATTTTTTCTGACTGCCTGAACTCCTTGACAGATTTGCGGTTCAATTCTTCCATTGAAAGCTTGCGCATCACCTCATTAATTTGGCTGCAAATTTATGGGGTAGGCAATTAGTGGATAAAAAACAATCTCTTAAAACACTTGATTGAACCGTGGCCGCTATTTTTGCCACAATCACTATGAGTAAGCAAAAGACAGCTGAAACGCCGTTGATGCAGCAGCACAAAGCCATTAAGGCAAAATATCCGGATGCGGTGCTCCTGTTTCGTGTGGGAGATTTTTATGAGACCTTCGGACCTGATGCTATTATTGCCTCCCAGGTTTTAGGTATTACGCTTACCAAAAGAAATAACGGTGCGGCTGCAGATAATGAATTGGCAGGATTTCCACATCATGCGCTGGATACCTATTTACACAAACTGGTGAAAGCCGGTTACAGGGTAGCTATTTGCGACCAACTGGAAGATCCAAAAACGGTTAAGGGCATTGTAAAACGAGGTGTTACCGAAATGGTAACTCCGGGGACAGCTACCAACGATAAATTGCTTGATCTAAGCTCCAACAATTTTCTTGCGGCGCTCCACTCGGTAAATGAAAGATTTGGCCTTGCTTTTTTGGATATTTCAACCGGTGAATTTTTTGTGGCCGAAGGAGATAAAGAATATGCAGATAAATTACTCAGTGGTTTTAAACCGGCGGAAGTTATTTTTCAGCGACACTATCAAAAGAAATTCAAAGAAGAATTTGGTTCAAAATTTTATACATATACCCTTGATGAGTGGATCTTTCAACAACAGTATGCTGAGGACAGTTTGCTAAAACATTTCGACACGCATTCATTGAAAGGTTTTGGTGTGGAAGGATTAACACTGGGCTTAATTGCTGCAGGTTCAGTATTGCATTACCTGAAAGATACAGAACATCCCAACCTGCAACATATCACATCTGTTCAGCGAATTGAACAAAACGATTACCTGTGGATGGATAAATTTACCATCCGTAACCTTGAATTATTGTATAGTAATGTTGAAAATGGGGCCACTTTATTAAAAACGCTGGATAATACCTGTACCCCTATGGGTGCACGGCAATTGAAACGCTGGATCGTTTTTCCATTAAAAGATATTGCAAAAATTAACGAGCGGTTGGATGTAGTTGAACATTTGATACTGGATGCAGACCTGCGTACCAAATTATTGAATGCCATGCGTCAATGTGGCGATATGGAAAGACTGGTATCAAAAATTCCCTTAAAAAAGATCAATCCAAGGGAGTTGTTGCAAATGGCAAGAGCACTGCGACAGATAGAAGTGATCAAAGACTTATGTGCAGCAACAAACAATACCTACCTGCATCGTCTTGCGGATGCATTAAACCCATGTCAGTATATTTCTGACAAAATATTAAAAGAAATCCTTGAAAACCCACCGGCCCTGGCTATCAGGGGTGGTTTTATGAACAAAGGCATTTCCCCGCAATTAGATGAACTACGTTCTATTGCTCACCATGGGAAGGAATATTTGTTACAGCTCCAGCAAAAAGAAGCAGAGCGTACGGGTATATCTTCATTGAAGATTAGCTACAATAACGTATTTGGATATTATCTCGAGGTAACAAATTCGCACAAAAATAAAGTGCCTGCAGAATGGATGCGTAAGCAAACTTTAGCCAATGCAGAGCGATACATTACTCCTGAACTGAAAGATTACGAAGAAAAAATTACGGGTGCAGAAGAAAAGATTCTGGAACTGGAATTAAAGTTATTTGACAGCCTGATCAACGAGTTATTTGATTTTCTTTCCAATATTCAAACCAATGCGCAGATTGTAGCTACCCTGGATTGTCTTACCTGTTTTGCTAACAATTCCTTACAGTTCAATTATAAAAAACCAAAATTGCATGATGGTGACGAACTAAAGATAATCAATGGCCGTCATCCCGTAATTGAGAGAACTTTGCCTCCCTCCGATCCTTATATTGGCAATGATGTTTTTTTTGATAAAACGGAACAGCAGATCATTATTCTTACAGGTCCAAACATGAGTGGTAAATCCGCATTACTTCGCCAAACAGGACTTATCACCCTTATGGCACATATGGGAAGTTTTGTTCCGGCTGATGAAGCATTCATTTCGTTGACCGACAAAATATTTACCCGTGTTGGGGCTTCAGATAATTTAAGTGCCGGTGAGTCTACGTTCATGGTAGAAATGAATGAAACAGCATCTATCATCAATAACATCAGCAGTCGCTGTTTGATTTTGCTTGACGAAATTGGCAGAGGAACATCCACTTATGATGGTATTTCCATTGCCTGGAGCATTGCTGAATATCTGCACCATTCTCTTCACAAACCCAAAACATTTTTTGCCACCCATTACCATGAATTGAATGAATTGGAAAATAAACTGGCCCGCATTAAGAATTACCATGTCACCAACAGGGAAATTGGCAACAAGATTATTTTTTTAAGAAAACTGGCTCCGGGTGGCAGTACACATAGTTTTGGTATTCATGTGGCTCGTATGGCCGGAATGCCTCCGGAATTAATTGACCGTGCTAAAGATGTTTTAAAACAACTGGAAACCAAGCATGTTGATGAAACAAAAGAAAATATAAAAGGACTTACGGTGCCAAAGGTTCAGTTGAGCATATTTGATGCACATACCCAAACATTTGAGGATATACGATCTATGTTGCAGGGAATTGATATTAACCGTTTGACCCCGGTAGAGGCTTTGTTAAAACTGAACGAAATTAAAAACCTGTTGAAATAATCAATTGCCAGCTCCGGGTTCATCTTCAAACCAAACTGGTTTTTCATCATTCCAGTCGCCGTTATAATTGATCATTAATTCTTCACCGGGCTCAATTGCCCTGACAGTTTTTATAGTAATTAGTTGTTTTTTGAAATTCATTTCATATTCGCAGTTTGCACTATAGGAGTGATTATACAAAGGAATATATCCCAGGGCCATGCAGCACTGGTCCCTGCGTTCTCCCCATTCAAAAATGTAATCATGCAATAATGTTTGATCCAGGAACTCCCTGTCCTTTTTGTTCATAACTATTACAGGAGAAATTTCTATAACCGTTTTGGCTTTCAGCTTTTGACTGCTAAAAACACCTCTTCCTCTTTTATTTGTTTTTGTAATATAAATAGCGTCTGAAATAAAATTGATAGCTTTCACGCAGTGAGATTTGGCACAAATTAATTTAGAAACCGGAATGAGATAAAATCAATCCTAATTTTGAGAATATGACAGTGGAAGTATTGAAAGAAAAACTGGAACAGGTTATCCACTCCGGCGATCCGCTTCAGATCCGGGATCTGCTCGATCATCAGAATATAAGTGATGTGGCCGACCTGGTGTATGAAATGCCTGACTATGAAAGCCAGATCATTGCTGCGATGTCGGTTCACAGGGCAGCTGGAGTTTTTAAAATTCTTGAATTTCCCACACAAAAAAGTATCATTCAAACACTTCCCCCTGATAAAACGGCTGAGCTGCTAAATGAACTGCCCGACGACGACCGGACAGATTTTTTGGAGGAGCTACCAAGTGGAGCGGTTCGGGAATTGATTAAACTATTAAAACCAGATGAACGAAAGAGTACTTTATCCCTGTTGGGGTATCCCGAGAACAGCGTGGGCCGGTTGATGACCCCCGAATACGTTTATGTTCATGAATATAATACGGTAGCAGAAGTGTTGAATATTATACGCAGGGTTGGAAAAAACAGCGAGACCATCGATGTTATTTATGTAATTGATAAACATGGGAAATTGCTGGATGATATCCGTATCAGGGAATTCATATTAGCATCTCCGGAAAAAAAGGTGAGAGACTTAATGGATAATCGTGTGATTTCTTTAAATGCTTATGATGACCAGGAAGAAGCCAACGAAGTTTTTAAAATGAATAACAGGGTGGCATTACCGGTGGTGAGTAACAGTAACACCTTACTGGGTATAGTTACTATTGACGATGTGCTTTGGGTGGCCAATGAAGAATTTACGGAAGATATTCAAAAGATCGGTGGTACCGAAGCATTGGACCAACCTTATCTAGAAATGCCCTTATTAACACTTTTTAAAAAAAGAGTAGTGTGGCTGATTGTTTTATTTATTGGTGAACTTATTACCATTTCAGCCATGCACCAGTTTGAAGATGAAATTGCAAAAGTGGTTGTGTTGGCTACATTTATCCCTTTAATTATCTCGAGTGGTGGTAACAGTGGTTCGCAGGCTGCTACATTGATCATCCAGGCAATGGCATTGAGAGAAATATCTCTTACCGATTGGTGGCGCATTATGAGGCGGGAGATTTTATCTGGTTTATTATTAGGCGTGACGCTATGCATTTTAGGAGTAACAGTTATTGCACTATGGCACTCCTTTTCTAATACGTTTGGTCAGTATTACATGAGTATTGCATTTACTATTGGCTTGTCATTGATAGGCGTGGTGCTTTGGGGCACTTTAATGGGTTCTATGCTGCCGCTGATCTTAAAACGTTTAGGTGCCGATCCGGCAGCCTCCTCTACCCCATTTGTTGCAACACTGGTAGATGTTACAGGATTGATCATTTATTTCTCAATGGCCTTCCTGATACTTACCGGCAAGCTTTTATAGTAAAAAGTGGTAAGTTTTGGCGTCTCAGTCTTTTTATTGATTTTCGCAAGGCTAAAATGGTTGTGGTCGGTAAAATTTTTAAAATTATTGCTCTTCCATTTGAAAAAGTCAAAAACCAATAATGTATAATTTATGTGTGGCATTGTTGCTTACATTGGACCGAGACAAGCATATCCAATTATCCTGAAAGGCCTGAAAAGACTTGAGTACAGAGGTTATGATAGTGCAGGCATTGCGCTGTTAAACGACGGCTTGAAAGTTCATAAAAAGAAAGGCCGCGTTGCTGAACTTGAAGAAAACCTGCAGGGAATTGATCTTCATGCTCATATAGGTATTGGCCATACACGTTGGGCTACCCATGGTGAACCAAGTGATCGTAATGCGCATCCACATACCTCTGCCAGTGGAAACCTTGCTATGATCCACAACGGCATTATCGAAAACTATGCGCAGTTAAAAAAGGAGCTTGGCAATAAAGGCTATAAATTCAAGAGTGATACAGATACCGAGGTTTTGTTGAATTTTATTGAGGACATCAAAACCAATAATAATTGTTCGCTTGAAGAAGCCATCCGGATAGCATTGAAACGTGTTGTGGGTGCTTATGTCATCGTGTTGATCGATAAAGATTCTCCCGATACATTGATTGCAGCCCGAAAAGGAAGTCCCTTAGTAATTGGTATTGGTAAAAATGAACATTTCCTGGCTTCTGACGCTTCACCAATAATTGAATACACCAAAGAAGTTGTTTACGTAAATGATTACGAGATAGCCATAATCAAAGCAGATGAACTGATACTGAAGAATTTGGGTAATGAACGCCAGACACCATACATCACCAAACTGGATATGGAGCTTGCTGCAATTGAAAAAGGTGGGTATGAACATTTCATGTTGAAAGAGATTTTTGAACAACCACAAACTATTTATGATTGTCTTCGCGGCCGTTTAGATGCACACACCGGATCCATAACGATGAGTGGCATTCAAAAATATGCTGAGCAGATCATGAATGCCAACAGGATCATTATGATTGCCTGCGGAACCAGCTGGCATGCCGGCTTGGTTGCCGAATATATTTTTGAAGAACTCTGTCGTATTAACGTGGAAGTTGAGTATGCATCTGAATTCCGATATCGTAATCCCGTAATCAATAAAGGTGATGTGATCGTTGCTATTTCACAAAGTGGAGAAACAGCTGATACACTTGTGGCCATTGAAAATGCAAAGGCAAAAGGTGCTATTATCCTGGGTGTGGTGAACGTAGTTGGTTCCTCCATTGCAAGGGTATCTGACGCCGGTGCCTATACGCATGCCGGTCCTGAAATTGGTGTGGCCTCTACAAAAGCATTTACCGCCCAGCTGGCCGTATTAACTATGATTGCATTAAAGATAGGTTATGAAAAAGGAACCCTGGACCATGAACGTTATATGCAGTTGTTGCAGGAATTGGATGCTATTCCCGATAAGGTTGCAGATGTGTTGCAAATGCACGAAAACATAAAAAGAGTGGCCGAAAAATATAAAGATGCGAGTGATGCATTATATCTCGGTCGCGGTTATAATTTTCCCGTTGCACTGGAAGGTGCATTAAAACTTAAGGAAATATCATACATCCATGCTGAAGGTTATCCTGCTGCCGAAATGAAACACGGACCAATTGCTTTGGTTGATGAAAACCTGCCGGTAGTATTTGTGGCAACAAAAGATTCCTACCACGAAAAAGTGATCAGCAATATGCAGGAGATCAAAGCACGAAAGGGAAAGGTGATTGCAATCATTAATGACGGTGATGAACAAAGTTTGGCAATGGCTGATGATGTGATCGTTGTACCTGAAGCTGATGAAATTGTTGCTCCTATGATCAGTGCAATTCCTATGCAATTGCTGGCTTATTATATCGGCGTTGCAAAAGGTTTCGATGTTGACAAGCCCAGAAACCTTGCCAAATCGGTTACAGTAGAATAAAGCCCGTAAATCACTTAGGTAAGCTAACGTATAATTTTCCTACATGAACGAGATCATTAAAAAACCATTAAATTCTATTGGTTACAATTTTATTAATGAGCTATACTTACCTGCCGATAAAGATGAATACTATTTGCGCAACCAGCAGAATAAGAACGGAATTAAATACCGTAATTTGTCTGCTTATGAAATAGAGGTTCTAGTTCGTAACAACAACACTTCTGATGACTGGAACAAGATACAGGTATCCAATGCTTTCAACCCGGAACTGGTAAAGAACTGCAAGTTTTATGGTTTGGTCCGAATAGGAAAACTGGAAACAATATCTGTCGAATATCATAATGTATGCCTTCCCGTAGGCTTATACAACAGCACTATCATTAGTTGCGATTTTGGCGATCATGTCGTGATAAGCAATGTCAACTATATCTCCCATTATATTTTAGGTAACGAGGTTATGATCTCCAATGTACATGAATTACATGTTACCGATCATGCAAAGTTTGGAAATGGGATATTGAAGGAAGGAGAACAAGAAAATATTCGGGTATGGGTTGAGGTATGCAATGAAAATGGTGGTAGAAAAATCATTCCATTTAATGGCATGTTGCCTGGGGATGCCTATGTATGGTCAAAGTTCAGGGATGATGAAGTTTTGATGAAAAAATTAAAGGAGTTCACTGAAAAAAAATTTGATAAAAAAAGAGGGTATTATGGAGAAATTGGCGACCGATGTGTCATAAAAAACACGAGCATTATTAAAGATGTTTGGATTGGCAGTGATGCCTATATTAAAGGTGCCAATAAACTTAAAAATCTTACCATCAATTCCGGGCCAAAAGCACAATCCCAAATTGGAGAAGGGTGTGAATTAGTGAACGGTATTATTGATTATGGCTGCAGAATCTTTTACGGTGTGAAGGCTGTTCGTTTTGTAATGGCTTCGCATTCGCAATTAAAATATGGTGCCCGTTTAATTAATTCATACCTTGGAAACAATTCAACTATTTCCTGCTGCGAGGTTTTGAATTCGCTCATCTTCCCGGCACATGAACAGCATCATAACAATTCGTTTTTATGTGCAGCCCTGGTAATGGGGCAAAGTAATATTGCAGCAGGAGCAACAATTGGTTCCAATCATAACAGTCGAGCAGCAGATGGAGAGTTAGTCACAGGCCGGGGTTTTTGGCCGGGGCTCTGCGTGAGCTTAAAACACAATTCCAGGTTTGCCACATTTACTCTTCTTGCCAAAGGCGATTATCAATATGAATTGAATATTCCCTTGCCTTTTTGCCTGGTAAGTAATGATGAGGCGAATAACAGGCTTGTAATTATGCCAGCGTATTGGTTCATGTATAACTTATATGCACTTGCACGCAATGAAGGGAAATATAGTGACAGGGATAATCGGATAAAAAGAGTTCAGCACATAGAATATGATAGTCTGGCACCCGACAGCGTTAACGAAATTTTTACGGCTTTAAAACTCCTGAAAAAATTTACGGCGCTTTCATATAATCACGGGGATACAAATCTTTCGGATGAAGATCTGGAAAAGCTGGGCGAAGATCTGTTGGAGAATGAATCTATAAAATTGTCAGACAAAGAAATCTTTGCTACGGGTTTTGAAAACAGTTCCCGGCCGGTTCAACTTGTCAAAGTAAAAGAAGCTTATCATACGTATAAAAGACTTGTGCTGTATTACGGAACGGTCCGGATTTTACGATTTGCCCAGGAAAAAAAGATCCAGACATTTGAAGCTCTTGCAGGTGTGTTACCTTCAGAAATAATAAGAACAGAATGGGTGAATATAGGTGGCCAGTTAATGCCAAAGGAAGCATTACATACATTACTCTCCGGTATAAAAAATAATAACATTGAAGATTGGGATGCAGTGCATGAATATTATGCCGTAAACGGCGCATTATATACCGATCAGAAGCTTCAACATGCTTATGCTTCTGTGTTGGAACTACTAAGGCTTGAAGCATCTTCATTTACACCACGGGTTCTAAAAGATCTTTTGCAACAGGCACTTAAAACAAAAGAATGGTTAACAAAAAACATTTATGATTCCCGTTCCAAGGATTATCAAAGCAGCTTCCGGAAAATGATATATGATAGCGAGAAAGAAATGGAAGAAGTGATTGGAAAACTTGACGATAACGTGTTCATAAAACAACAGGAGAAGGAACTGGATACTTTTAGAAAGGATGTGCAGCTCATAATTTCCACATATTTGCTATAATAAAAATCCCCCTGCAGTGCAGAGGGATATTATATTAGACTGGATCTTCTTATTTCTGAGTAGAGTCAGTTGTAGTAGTTGTTGTAGTAGTTGTATCAGTGATTACTGATGTCGTATCAACCGGTGTGCTCATTGTAGTACTGTCGGTTGTGGTTGTTGTAGTTGTGTCGGTAGTGGTTGTTGTTTCACTATCATTGTTACAAGCTACCAATGCACCAGCGATAGCAAACATTACAAATAATTTTTTCATTGTACTTTTTTTAAGTTTAGTTAACTAATGGGCGCAAAGGTATAAGCTCGATTGAAATTACCAAATTTTTGCCTTTAGAATTTGTTCACAACTATTTTTTGCGGAAGAAAATACGTATAGGCACCCCTGTGAATTTGAAATTTTCCCTCAGCTTGTTTTCCAGGTAATTACGATAGGGTGTTTTGATATCATCAGGGAAATTTGAGAAAAATGCAAATGACGGTACCGCCGTTGGAAGTTGGGTGATGAATTTGATTTTTATGGAATTACCCCTGACAACCGGCGGATGATAGGATTCTATGGCTTTGAGCATCACATCGTTTAAATGTGAAGTGGGTATTTTACGTTGCCTGTTTTCATTTACATCAAGGGCTGTTTCAATAGCCTTGAAAATCCTCGTTTTTTCCTTTACCGAAATAAATAATACCGGAATATCATTAAATGGTGCCAGCCGTTGCTTTAAAACTTTTTCATATTCTTTTGCCGTATTGGTTTCTTTTTCCACCAGGTCCCATTTGTTTACAAGCACTACAATTCCCTTTCCTTTTTTTGCAGCCAGGCTAAATAT
>DASTMJ010000145.1:0-6941 GCA_035714205.1 Flavisolibacter sp.
CTGTACCTGCATATGCATGATTCCCTGGAACGATTTTCAGCCAGGAGCAGTTTGGATATTGCACAAATGCGCCTGGTTAACCAAAAAAATAACTATACTATAAAACTCCTCAACCAGGAAAAAGAAACTGAAAAACAAAAACGTAATTTTTTTATCATCATCATCCTGTTGCTGGCAGCCATTGCATTGATGTTGGTAAACAGGCAGCGGCAAAAATTCAAATACCTGCAGCACCTGGCACTGCAACAGAAACAAGCGGCCGATGCTGAAATAGCTGCGGCAAAAACCCAACTTCAACTCTTTACGCAAAACATTAAGGAAAAAACAGCTACCATTCAGAAACTGGAAGAACAGGCAAAACTACAAGCCGACACAGCACACCACCTGGAACTGCTGGAAGAATTAAAAGATCAAACCATTTTAACAGAAGATGACTGGGAAAAATTTAAAACGCTTTTTGAAAAAATCTACCCCGGGTACTTTACCAGGTTGAAAATGAAGGTGCCCGACATTACGGTTGCAGAACAACGTATGGCAGCCTTGGTGTATTTACAGTTGACTTCGAAACAAATGGCCTCAATCCTGGGCATTTCATTGGATAGCGTACACAAATCAAGGCAACGCCTGCGTCATCGCATTGGACTTTCAACCGAAATAAAGATTGAGGACTACCTCACCTCGATATAGTTGATCAATGCTGCCGGAAATAGTATTTGTACTTAAGTTAAAACACTTACCTGTTACCACATATTTTTTTCTGTTCACTTGATGTCCTTCATTGTCCAGTAATTGTCCGGTTGAAAATTTGGAAGCAGGTGCCCGAACTATGTACCTTTCTTTGTCACCATTCTTGTTTAATGCTATATGCGAAGGAAAGATCTTTCCATACTTATAATTATACTGGTGGCCTTACTGCTTATTGCCTTTGTGATCTGGTTTTCTGATAGAAAAATTGAGAATATTGAAATGAATATGAATGCGAGGTCAGCCAGGCAATTAAAATAATTGTATTGAAAAAGCAACTAAGAATAAAACGATATATACCACCATTCATTTGAAGAGCTTGAACAAGAGGAAAAACAAAACCCTGGTCTCCTCAAGTGAACCAGGGTTTTAGTTAATTATACCCGGAAGGACAAAACCGCTTAGACCCGGCTTTTAATACCCTAAGATTATTTCTTTGTTGTATCAGTTTTGACTGGTGGCGTACCACCACCCATGCCCTGCATCATCTCCATCATATCTTTCATGCTGGTAAAACTCCAGTGTTCAGAAATTTTACCATCCCTGATCTTCATAAGATCGATCCCCATATCATCCATTTCATGACCCACAGGCATGCCCCATGGATTTTCCTTTGCTTTTCCTGTCATCCGTACCAGGGAAAAATGATAATCACCATCAGGAGAGGTAGCTTCTGAAACTACATCCATCTTCATATTGTCGAAATAGTTGTGGATATTACCCAGGTAATGTTTTAAACTGTCGAGCCCCACAATATCTTTTCCATTATTGCCTTCATGATCAATCACATCGTTTGTAATAAAACTGTCCAGTTTACTAACATCGCCAGATTGTATAGCCTTGTATATTTCACGGGTATGGTCCGAATTGCGTTGCGTTATGGAAGCATCATCTTTTCTTGCTTCGTTAGCATTTTCGGTAGCCTGGTTACAGGCAATTAGCAGCAGTATGCCTGCAGCCAATGCGAAGAATCCTTTTTTCATTTGTATTCGTTTTTGGTTTTTTTAAAAACAATTCCAAAGGTTCAGCAATAGCTTTCGTAGTGTGCAGGCGGGATATTAAATGTAAAATTTGTTTCCTGGATTGAAAAATTTAAAACAGCGAAAGCAAATGTGTAAATGAAAAGTCTCATCCGTTTTTTCCCCCGTCACAAAAGGTAGATAAGAAAACGAAAAATCTAACTCTCCTGTAATTGGAAAAAAATAAAAAGTCAATCTCTCAATTATCATTTCATCCTTATTCATAATCAAAATCACCTGATAACAACTTATATTTAATGCCACCTCAAACTCCTTAACATGAATACTTCAGAACTCAAAAATCTCCAGGCTCCCTTAAAAGATAAATACCGCGAAGATCCCGGGGCCGCCATCATAACCTTAAAAGCAGAAGGAAATATCGGCGAAGGCATTTCCTGTAAAATAGAAACCGGCAAAGCCCTGGTTGAAGCCGGGCTTCATCCTGCCACCGGTGGCAATGGTATGCTGGCCTGTTCAGGCGATATGTTGCTGGAAGCCCTTGTAGCATGTGCAGGAGTAACCCTTGGTGCCGTTTCCACCGCTATTGGCGTGGAAATAAAAACTGGCAGCATCAAAGCAGAAGGCGATCTTGATTTTAAAGGTACGCTTGGTGTATCCAAAGAATCACCTGTTGGATTTAAAACCATCCGCCTGCAATTCAATTTGGTTTCCAATGCAACGGCAGAACAAATGGAGAGCCTGAAAAAACTCACTGAGCGTTATTGTGTAGTTTATCAGACCCTGGTAAAAGGTGTACAGGTAGATACTTTATATCAGCATCATGGCGAATAAAAAAACAGCCGAACGGTTTTTTTGGGCAAACAATATTTTGGATGTACAACCGGCGGATTCAATCCTGGAGATTGGTTGCGGAGCTGGCCTGCTGGCTGAACAAATAGCAACAAGGCTGTCAACCGGTAAACTGGTTGCCATTGACAAATCAGAAGCCATGCTGGATAAGGCCATAAAAAGGAACCAATGTTTTGTTGAAAAGGGTACTGCGCATTTTTTTGCAACAAGTTTTCTCATGTCGGGTTTACCCCGCAGTGTTTTTAATAAAATAGTAGCATTTAATGTAAACTTCTTTTGGAAGAACCCGGTAAGGGAACTGAAACTGGCGCAGCAGCTTTTAAAAAGAGGCGGTAAACTTTTTATTTTTCACCAGGCTCCTTATAATATCACCATCCAGGCCGCCCAACCTGTTATCAATAACCTGGAAACAAGTGCATTTGAAATCCTGGATGTGCAATTAAAAAAGCTAACTCCTACACCGGCCTTCTGCATCATTGCCAAACCCGTAAAAAAAGAGGAACAGGCCACCAATTTGTAACCAGGTTCTGCACCTGGATTCTAAATAATTGCTTAGGCTTTTAGTATTTAATGATTGCCTGCCTGGTTGTATTACCAGTGCTCACCAAAAAAAAGCACACTTCATGAATTGCCGCCAGTGAAGCAAAACAACAAGCAGCCCCCAGTTTTTTAAGTTAGCCAGCCCAACATTTAAAACATTTAATCCCGCCCTAACTTTACCACTTAACCCCCGATTTTATGAGCAAAACAAAAGCTTACGCAGCATACGATGCCACAACTCCCTTACGCGACTTTGAACTGGAACGCCGCAGCCCCGGCCCTTCCGATGTACAGATCGACATACTTTACTGCGGTGTGTGCCACTCCGATATTCACCAGGTACGCAACGAATGGGGCAACTCCATTTTTCCCATGGTACCCGGACATGAAATTGTTGGCCGGGTAACCGCTGTTGGCCCCAATGTTAAAAAATTTAAAGTGGGTGATCTTGCCGGTGTAGGTTGCCTGGTGGATAGTTGCCGCGAATGTCCCAAATGCAAAAAAGGCCTGGAACAATTTTGCGAGAAAGGCTCCGTGGGTACATACAACAGTTACGAACGGGATGGCAAAACTCCCACCTACGGTGGTTACAGTAAACAAATTGTGACCAAAGAAGATTTTGTGTGCAGGGTTTCTGAAGACCTGGATATAAAAGCGGTGGCCCCTTTGTTGTGTGCCGGCATTACAACCTATTCACCATTGCGGCACTGGAAGGTGGGAAAGGGACATAAGGTTGGTGTACTCGGCCTTGGCGGGCTTGGCCACATGGCCGTAAAATTTGCTTCCTCTTTTGGTGCCGAAGTCACCATGCTTTCCCACTCGCCATCCAAGGAAGCTGATGCCAAAAAACTGGGTGCCCATCGCTTTGCGCTTACGTCAAATGCCGATACCATTAAAAGCCTGGCCGGCTATTTCGATTTTATCATTGACACCGTATCAGCGCCGCATGATTACAACACCTACCTGGGTTTACTTGACACCGATGGGGTATTGATCTGCGTGGGAGCACCACCCGACCCGGCGCAGGTAGCGGCTTTTAATTTGATCCTGCAGCGGCGCAGCATTGCCGGTTCTTTAATTGGCGGACTTCCTGAAACACAGGAAATGCTGGACTATTGCGCCGAGCATAATATTGTGTGCGATGTGGAAATGATAGCCATGAAAGATATTAATGAAGCCTACGAACGCATGATGCGTGGCGATGTAAAGTATCGTTTTGTGATTGACATGGCAACCTTGTAACGTGTAAGCCAATTTTAGCCGCTACCGTGGAGGCATTTCAGGACTGTTAGTATCCCTTCTATTACCAATTGTCCCTATAAGGTCCCTATAAAGACCCTATATGCTCCCTATAATGATCCTATCCTGTTCCGCCTTTTTTATGCACCGGACCTGTTTACAGGAGGCCTACCCGTTTTGACGGGTAGTTTTTTTTGCCGGTGAGCCAGGTAGCTATTTGTTATTGCCCAAAGCAAGCTTGCCGGTAGCCGTTTTGGACGACAGTGTTTGATGTTACTATAAATAGGACTAATGCTAACCGGCAAAATAAAACATTGCATTCAACGAGACAAGCATAAACGAAAAAAAGCTAAAACAAGGCACTATAAAATTTATACTGTTAGGTTTATTGTTACGAATTTGCCGTTTGTAAACCATGCTGCTGCAGTTACCCGCAGTTCTGTAATTTTGTTCTTCCGCTATGTAAACCGTGAACAGTTCCTTCTAAAGATTGTTTATTTACCATCGCTCCCTTGCAAAACAGAACCTTCCTCTGGATGACCAGGCGCAGGCCACCTATGGTTGTTTGCCAGGCAATTGATTTTTTCATTAAAAAAACAATTTTATGAGAAAGCTTCTATTTGCAGTTTTGTTTTTTACATCTACATCGTACGCACAAAATTTCCAGGCGGGTATTAAAGCTGGTGTGAACATCAGCAATTTTACCGGAGGCAATTTTAACACCATCGAGAACAACACCCTTCTTGGTTTTCATGCAGGTGGCCTTTTGCGGTTTAAGTTTGGCGGCTTTGCATTGCAACCCGAAGTTTTATTATCCACGCAGGGCGCCAAACTGAAAGACGCTGACACAGAACAGGATTATAAGATCACCTATGTAAACATACCTGTTATGTTGCAATATGAGACACCGGGAGGTTTTTATCTGGAGGCAGGCCCGCAGGTAGGCTTCAAGGTTAATGAAGATGTTCCTAACTCCACCATTGAAGATTTTGCCAAAAGTACTGACTTTTCCCTAGCAGGAGGCCTTGGCTACCATAGCAAAATTGGGCTGGGCATTGGTGGCCGCTATACGGTTGGCATCAGCAAGGTGGGAGATTTTGATGCAGGCACTATTGATCCGGATTTCAAGAACGGGGTAATACAGATCAGTCTTTTTTATACCTTTTTCAATAACTGATCAAAGCGGCAGTTGCTAAAAATCCCCCAGGCTGCCGCATGGAGGCTTTGGGGATTTTAGCCTGCAATATTTAATCATAAACGGCGGATGCAAGAGGTCTACCTTTGCACTATCAACTTAACTATATGAAAAAGCTATTTGTCCTGGTGGCTTTTGTCATTTGCCTGCTGGCAATTGCCTGCAACAACGACACAAACAAACCTACTGACACTTCAACCGATCAAACAAAAGAAGCTACTGCCCAGAACCTTTCCAATAATATAGCCTTAACGGCCAACGACCAGATGCAGTACAATACTATAGAGATCAATGTAAAGGCCGGTGAAAAAGTTACCCTTACTTTAAAGAACATCGGCACCATGCCCAAACAATCCATGGCTCATAATTTTGTGCTGTTAAAAGATGGAACCGATGTAACGGCATTTGCAAAGTCAGCACTTACAGCACCTGATCATATTCCTGCCAACGAACCGAATATCATTGTGCATACCAAACTATTAGGTCCCGGCGAATCAGATACTATTGAATTTACAGTGGCCCGGGGTACGTACATGTTTATCTGCAGTTTCCCAAACCATTACCAGACCATGACCGGAGTTCTCACTGCCAGCTGATAACTTACGTCAACAGGTCATAAAAACCTGGAGATGAAATTAAATTTCAGAACATCATGTACAAACTATTTTCATAAATGATGTTCAGCTCTATTTATTTCATTCTTTGATATACTTCAACGGAACGGCCGCCATCGGGCCATACAATTGTTTGTGTGTAGGAATCGTTTTCTTTAAACTGGATCCTCAGGGTGACCGGTTTACCAATTACATCGGCGGCAAAACTTGAATGGGTATTATTTTCAATTATCTCGTTACCCTTCATATCAAAGGTACCATAACCAAAGAAAGAAAGGGGCTTATGACTAGCAGAATCCTGAATGGTATTGGCCCAGATAAAATATCCCGACTCAAATACTTTAAACTGGGTAGGAGTACTGTTTACTGAAATGTTCCCGGTTTTAGGGATATAGGTTGATTTGGTTTGTTTCCAGGCACCGTCAATAGGAGTACTTAGGGGTCTACTTACGGTCTTGTATTCTTCTGTCAGCGTATAGGATATACCCTGATCATCAACAGGATAATGAATGACCTGGGTGTAACCACCGGTTGATTGGCTAATATCGAGTTCCACCTGGTTATTTTGAGCACCGCTCCCGGAGGTGAAAAAAACATCCTCAACCACTTTCCCATTTTCAAAAGTATAAGTACCTATCCCATATTCGGCCAGTGAATCACCGGGTAGCCGATGTGCATACATCATATATCGGTCAGTATAAATTTTTTGTTGTTCTACCTGCATCAGGCTATCTTTTTTACCATCGTTAACCACTTGCTTTAACATAGCGTAGGCACCTT
>DASTMJ010000146.1:0-2671 GCA_035714205.1 Flavisolibacter sp.
AAACTATCAATTTCAATTGTTTTTGTTTTAGATGAATAAGTTATCCACTCGGCTTTCATTTTATAGGAAGAATCCGGTGTCCGGAATTTCATATCATGAAAACGCAGGAACATGTTTTTGGCAAACCCAATACGGCTTGAATCAGCGGCTGATGTGCTATCTATTTTTATATCTTCTACCATGGCATCAAAGCGGTCAAATTGAAGCTTAACAGATTCTGATGTGTCGGCGGGCTTATACAGAAATTTCACACCGTCAAGATTAATCTTATTGATAGAAATACCGGAAATAGAAGGTTGTATTGATTTCCACAAAGGAGGCCGAATGGTCACCTCTTTTGTTTCTGGCACATGCCGGATAAGAACAATGTCAGCTTTTTTTGAGAAGATTTCTTCTATTGTAATTTTTCTGCCAAGCAACAGTGAAAAAAGCCCGATGCCTTTAACATCACCTCTTTCAAGGTCCACATTTATTGTGAGAGAAGGGAGAGCATTGATCCTCTTCAATTCCCGGAAACGGGTACTATCTACCCGAATCTTCAGGTTTTCAACCTTAATGCTTCCTCCAAAAAAGCCTGCATTCAGGTTTCCCAACTCATAGGTATACAAGCTATCAGAACCTTCAACTACCAATGCCCTTAATTTCTTTTTAAGTGTGGGTTCCACAAAAAGATTGATCACCACCAACATAACCACAGTCAATAGGATGAAAATAGAAGCGATATAAAAAAGGAGTCGCCGGTTGCGGTGGTTGTTAAGAAAGGTCATATTTTACCTTTTGAAAAACCTGTGCCATAACTGAGAAAATTTTTTTGAGCTTTGTTTCACGTTAAGCGCATCAGCTGATGACAAAACGGTAACCTATACCCTTTATAGTAATGATCTCAATTGTTGGATCATGTTTAAGATAATTACGGAGTTTAGTTATATAAACATCCAGGTTACGGCTGTTAAAGAAGGAGTCGCTGCCCCATAAAAGGGTAAGGATTTCGCTACGTTCTACAATCTTCTCTCGGTTTTCATACAAAAGTCTTAAAAGCTCACTTTCCCTGTAAGAAAGTTTACGCTGTTCATCGGGGTGAAAGAGGGTTTGTCTTTTACTGTTAAATGCATATTGGCCAATTTGTACTTCTTCGGTTTCGGTTTGTGATTCAACTTTTCCTTTTAAAACATTTTCAATTCGGACAATTAATTCTTCAATACTGAAGGGCTTCCTGATATAATCGTTAGCACCTAATTTAAAACCATTTACCACATCACTTGTTTGCGATTTGGCACTTAAGAAAATAATAGGGACCTGTGTATCTTTTTCCCGTATTTCATCGGCGATAGTAAAACCATCTTTATTTGGTAGCATAATATCAAGCACACATATGTCAGGCTTAACCTCCAGAAATTTTTGTATCGCTTTTCCCCCGTCACCTTCCAGCACCACGTCATAACCACGGCCCTGCAACGTTTCACTTACAATTTTTGCAAGAAAAATTTCATCTTCCACATAAAGCACTTTAGCCTTTTTCATTGGTGAAATTTAAATCAATGTACACATTTATGCTTTGTGTTTAGGCAGTATTACTATGAATTTGCTTCCATCGCCTTCAACAGATTCCACTTTGATGGTACCGTTATGCTTTTTTATTACATGGGAAACATAACTTAACCCAAGTCCATACCCTTTTGCATTATGTAAATTACCCGTAGGCACTCTAAAGAATTTTTCAAAAACCTTATCGTGGTATTCAGCAGGAATGCCAATACCTGAATCTGAAAACGTTACCTGTAACTTATTATCCGTAACACTAACATCAATATGAATTTCAGGATGTTCCGAGCTATATTTTAACGCATTATCCAATAAATTGAAAATAACACTGACCAGGTGCAGCCTGTCGCCCTCAAGCATCGTATTGCCCTCCGCACTTACATCCACTGTGGCGCCTTTTTTTTCAAATTGCAAACGCATCGATGATGTTACTTCATCTATTAGTGCCTTCATATCCAGTGGTTCGTAACGCAATTCAATTTCTTTTTTCTCAAACATGGAAAGCTTAAGTACCTTATCTACCAGTAGAGATAAACGCTGAAGTTCATTTGCTGAAATATCAAGGTATTCTTTGGTTCGCTGTGGATCAAGCGAGGCATTAAAACTACGTAACGCTTCAATGGCTACACTAACTGTTGCAATAGGTGTTTTTAATTCATGGGTGATATTGCTTATAAACTCATTCTTAATATCGGCAAGCCTTCTTTGCCGCAGCAGGTTTCTATATAAAAGTGAAAATGATAAAATAGTAAAGGCCACCAGGAACACTGAAAACAATATAGGAACACTGATGCGTTTTAATAAAAAGGATGTTTTGTTACCCAGGTTCAACTGGTAAGTGATGGGTCTTGAAAAACCAAGGGTAACCTGGTTAAAAACAGGCTTTTCTTCTTCAACGGTGGGTATGCGGTTTATTGTAAAAGGAACATCAATATTCTGTTCTTCCAGCTTTTCAGAATATGCATTTGCCAGCTCTATTACTTTGACGGAATCCTGTAAAGAATCTACGTCAAATAAAAATTGCATTAATCGGTTGCGCCTGCCCGTTAAGCCCCTGCTTAACCTGACCGTATCGGCTCCGCGGACGATTAACGCCTTATTGGATGAATCTTTTACTTTTTTTGTTACA
>DASTMJ010000147.1:0-1730 GCA_035714205.1 Flavisolibacter sp.
TACTTTAAAAACACCTGATTGGTATTGATCATATCCAAAATAGCTGAAAATCTCGGGAAGGTTGAAACGGATAACATCTTCCAACAAAATAATATGGTGTTCGTGATCAGGTGAGGGAAGAAGTACAAACCGGCTCGTAGCCCGGGTTGGTATTTCTATTATGGAATACATTCTTTTTAAAGCACTTTCCTGCTTCCACATTACCACTCCAAGATAGATGGATTTATCCCGTAAAAAAGGTAATTCTGGAATGCTCTCGATCATCAACGGAATTACATTCTGGCTAATTTCATCTTCGTAGATACGCTGAACAAAATCTTTTTGTTCGTCATTAAGATCCTTTTCTGATACTAAAAATATCTTATGTTCCTTTAATTCTTCAAGAATACCATCCCAAATACGGTTAAATTCACTTTGCTGGTTCAATACTGTCATTTGAATTTCTTCCAGTATGTTTTCAGGATTGACCTCCAAATGCATTTTCGCTTTGCTTCCATACTGGATCATCCGTTTAAGTGTGGCTACTCTTACCCGGAAAAACTCATCGAGGTTATTAGAAAAGATGCCAAGAAAACGAATCCGTTCTCTGAGTGGAACGGATGGATCGTTGGCTTCCTGTAATACACGGGCATTGAATGAAAGCCAGCTAATATCTCTTGGAATCGTTTTACGTTTCAGATTCGTCATGCAACAGTATCGTTATATAATAAATATACGCAACAACTGTATTCAACTTTTGGGCCGTTATTTATTTTGCATTTTTTGAATGATAGAAGTAGTTGAAAATCCTTCAACTATTGGATTGATGACAACACGGCCCCCCCTTGCTATTACTTCTTTGGAGCCGGCAATATCCTCAACCTTATAATCGCCACCCTTAACCAATACATCGGGTTGAAGTGCGACAATCAATTCAAGAGGAGTTGGTTCAGAGAAAATTACAATAGCATCAACCATTGCCAGTGAAGCCAAAAGCAATGCCCTGCTTTTTTCATTATTGACGGGACGGTTTTCACCCTTTAGATTTTTAACTGAGCTATCTGCATTCAGGCCAACAATTAAATAATCTGCCTCTTTCGAAGCTTCGGTCAATGAATAAATATGACCAGGATGGAGAATGTCAAAACACCCGTTGGTAAAGGCAATTGTTTTATTTAAAACGCGCCATTGAGCTACCTTACGTTGTGCCGCTGCTAATGTCAATATTTTGTCCGGAATACTGTTGCCTGATTTCAAGAGCTTGTCTTTTTTTATTGTGATAAGAAAATAAGCCGGAAAATACCAGCCCGGCACCAATAACAATAATCGTTTGCACCGACCACAGAAGCCAACCCAGGGCATTGCCAATCGTATTTTCATCAAGGCCATATAAACCCATCAGTTTGGCTACCAGCAAGGGATATGCGCCAATCCCACCCGGAGTTAAAACCATTCCAACGCTTCCAACTGCCAAAGTAGTTAAACCGCCACCAATACCCAAATGTGCAGTTTCCTGAAGGGCATAAATCCCTATAGTGGTACTGGCAAGGTAAAGAGCCCAGATCAGTATGGAATGAAAAACGAACAGTCCTTTATGTTTTATAAATCGAATGCTTGACAGGCCATGCCACACACCTTTAATAATATGTTTTATTTTCCCCACGGCATCAATATGGCCAAAACGTTTAAGTAAAAAAAACAGAAGAAGTATAATGACAATTAATACAGAAAGTGAAATTATTATCTTTCTG
>DASTMJ010000148.1:0-4307 GCA_035714205.1 Flavisolibacter sp.
TCACCGCGGCTTACTTCAAAAATGGGATCATATACAGCCCTGGCATATTTGATCTCGGCCACATCAAAGCGTTCAAAATGTTTTTCTACACGGTTAAAAAAATGATTCCAGTTTTTCTTTTCTTTGGGAGACCACACCGATTCCGCTATGGCAAATGCCCTGGGCCATAACATATATTGTAGCGTACGCATATTATAAATCTGTTCCGTCCAAAGATTAGCCTGGCCTCCTTTGATGAATTTAGGATCAACCCCTTCCGGTAGGGGTTCAAACTCGTAGGTTTTGTTAAGGCGCAATGATGCATAAATCCTTGGTTCAATAATGGGATCGGCCTGCATATAATCCAGGTAGGCATAGGTGGTGGGACTCATTACTACTTCATGTCCTTTGCGGGCAGCTTCTATTCCAAATTTGGTTCCCCTCCAACTCATAACAGCTGCGGAAGGAGCAACACCTGCTTCCACAATTTCATCCCAGCCGATAAATTTTTTACCTTTTGCCTGGACAATCTTTTCAAGTCTTTTTTCAAAATAACCCTGCACCTCGTGCATATTTTTCAGACCTTCTTTTTTCATCAACTCCTTTATTTCAGGGGTCTTTTCCCAAAAGTTCTGAGGTGTTTCATCTCCACCTACATGGATATATTCAAAAGGAAAAAGTTTTGCTACCTGGCTCATCACTGTATCTAAAAATTCATATACTTTTTCATTGGCGGGACATAGAGTATTATCAACAAGCGCAATAGGAGGTGCTCCCCTGGACCAGTCCATGATAGCTTCACCGGAACGAACCACATAATTTTTTGCTTCGGGAGTACATGATAGCTCGGGGTATGATACGACGGCAGCCAGGCTGTGCCCGGGCACATCGATCTCGGGTAAAATATCTACAAACCTTTCCCTGGCATATTGTACCAGCTCTTTAATATCCTCCTGCGTATAAAAACCACCGTAGTTGCGGGGTTCATTAGCCGCCGGTGGCGAAAACGTGCCGAAATAACCTTCTTTTTTTACATTCCAGGCTCCTACTTCTGTAAGTTTTGGCAATCCTTTTATTTCAATCCTCCATCCTTCATCATCCGTTAAATGCAGGTGCAACAGATTGTATTTGTATCGCACCATGTTATCAATAAATTGTTTTACCTGGTCTTTTGTAAAAAAATGGCGTGCCACATCAAACATCAATCCTCTCCAGCCAAAACGTGGATAGTCCGTGATCTCTACCGACGGTATGGTCCATTTAACATTATTAACCAATGCAGCACTTTCAATTTCCTTGGGAAATAATTGCAGCAGTGTTTGCACCCCATAAAAAATACCGGCAGGTTTATTGGCCTTTATGGAAATGCCGGCTGGCGATACATTTAAATAATAACCTTCATCGCCAATAACAGCATCCGGCTTTGCGTTCAAAAGCAGAGAAATTGTACTTGCACCACTATTGACACTAACCTTGCTGCCTGTGGCAGCCACAAGTCTTTTCTTTAATGCATCAATGGCTTGGTTTAATTCATTAGCTGCACTGGTTTGAATGACAACATTCTTAGGCAAACTGAATTCACCCTTCCCTGCCTTTATGGCTACGGGTTCTGGAATAATGGCAAGTTTTGATTGGCCGATTGCTGGAGCAGTGAGAAATGAAAAAAGAACAAAAAGAACAGATTTCATAGCAAAGATTTATCGGTTAGATGAACAGATATATGCAATTTATCCCAAATTAAGAGTTCTGATGATACTTCTCTTTTTAAGCATCTGATAATTAACGTTTGGGTTAAACACAATAAGTAACAAGACAGATGCTTGGCCTGGATTTAGCAGGAGTTCCATGGATCAACTTATTAGTATGGACCCTCAACATCCAAATTACGGATTATCAAAAATCATTGAAGAACACTTTTCAGATGATACGTTTATAAACCCCTTGCCACGGGCAGTGCTTCGTACCAATTCTTTCATTTTGTTAGATGGAGAATGGAAATTTGAGCTGGATACGCATGACCGTGGTTTGCAGGAAGGATGGCACCTTGGCCATAAATATTCACATACAGCACAATGGCCTGGCTCTATTGAAGACCTGATGGCATCAGGAAAGTACGGGGAGGCGCAAGTGAACTGGAATGACAAAGTAGTTGCCTGGTATGAAAGAGAGTTTCCTTTACCACAATTATCCCCCGCTAATGGTGATCAGAAATCATTACTGCAATTAACGTTTGGTGCGTGTGGTTATGAAACAACCGTGTGGTTAAATGGAAAACGCTTACGAACGATCGAAGGGGAAGAAGAACACGTTGGAGAATATACATCTTTCTCTTACGAATTGGGTGCACAAACACTGAGGCCGGTCAACCGGCTTACGGTACGTATTGCCGATACAATGGATGCTGACATTCCAAGAGGTAAACAGGAATCGCATGTGTATAAAAGAGGCGGCATCTGGTATCAAACCTACACCGGCGCTGTGCGAAGCGTATGGATTGAAACGGTTGAACGCAACAGGCTACGTTCAAGGGTTGGAGTGGTTAGTATTGTAGAAGATAACCTGGTTCGCTTTAATCTCACTACCCGCATCCATGATCCGGGGCACTATATTATTCGTTTAAAGATTTTTACAGCAGACGGTGATACACCAATTGCTACTGATGATTTTCCGATACGACTTGAGGCGGGTGAAAAAAATCAACGTGTGGTGCTCGAAATTCCGGATGCAAAATTATGGTCGCCGCAAAATCCTTATTTATACAGGCTGGCAGCACAGCTTATTGATGAAGATGGCTACGAAGCAGCTATCGAAACCTATTTTGGGCTGAGAAAAATTGAAGCCCGTGGATGCTGTATTTACCTGAATAATAAACCCGTTTACCTGGATGGTATTCTTTACCAACCCGGCACGGCAACATATGAGGAAATAAAAAAACATATGCATGCCATGAAAAACCTTGGCTGCAACCTTGTTCGCATACATATTGCCGGTGTAGATCCGCGCATCTACAACCTGGCCGATCGATTAGGTTTGTTATTATGGGTAGAGGTACCTAGTCCGCATAGCTCTACCAACCGCAGCCGTCAATTGCACCGGGAAGAATTGTTGCGTATGCTGGCCCTGATAGGCACACATCCTTCTGTAGTGATCTGGAGTTTATATAACGAGGACTGGGGTGCACAGGACATAGCCACCAACCCGGAGACCCGGCAGTATATCATCGATATGTATCATTATATGCAGCTGGCGTACCCGCAATTTTTGGTTGTAGATAACGATGGATGGCAACACGTATCTTTTACAGGACGATTAAAGTCGGACCTGTTGACGGCACATTTATATACTACAGAGCTGCAGCGCTGGAAGGAGATGCTGGATGCTATTGTAAATGGGAAGATGGAAGGAGTAGCTGCATTTCCTTTAATAGTGGGTGACCCTTTCTTTTTTAGAAAACAGGTACCCATTGTTGTCAGCGAATGGGGCGGTTTTGGTTTTGCAGATTACGGAGGTCCGCAGGATGCGGAACAAAAGAGCATATTGATCAAAGCGTTTAAAGAGGAATTGCGTAACCGGGTAATTGCAGGAGATGTATATACTCAGGCAACGAATATAGAGGATGAAAAAAATGGGTTGATCGATGAAAAAACAGGGGAACTGAAAGTGCCTGAAAATATTTTACGATCAGATCATTTTGCTACACAACCATATAATCAGGACCGGGATTAAAAATATTTTCTTCAGCCTGGGATTTGAACTTCGTGTGCTCAGTATGTATCAGGGATGTTTTACAACAACCAATGGCAATAACAATATAAAAGCAGGCTGATAATCACCTGCCTTTATTACCTGCGTATAAAATTTGATGAAAATTGATGGTTATTTCCACAACTGCTGAAAATTCATAGCAGCAATACTACTAATGGCAGTAGCAGCCGTGACAACAGAGGTTGCCATACGGGCTTTTGCAGAATACACTAACTCTTTTGGTTTTTGAATTTTTTTTCTTTTCCTCAATTTCTTTTGCTCTTCCATGAGTATTAAATTTTCTTATACAAAAGAAAAAACCGTGCCTTTTCAAAAACCTGTGTAAAGATTCCACACTTTGCTTTTACAGATTATTCCTTCCGGAGTAATCTTCCATTTAGGATCTTTTGAAGTACTTCTTCTTTCTGGTATTTAGAGATGGGAACTTTTTGCTGACCACACAAAAGTAGATTGCCTTCAACTGCAGTAATATAATCGGTGTTCACCAGCCAGGATTTATGGGGTTGAATAAATTGTTTGGGTAACAGGCTTTGCACTGATTTAAGTGTTGCCAATGTTATCCA
>DASTMJ010000149.1:0-19825 GCA_035714205.1 Flavisolibacter sp.
TTACGGTTGCCTGAAGGGGCTTACATCACTCTTATCAGGAGAGATAACGAATACTTTATGCCTGATGGTAATACAATATTGCCTGCGGCCGATCACCTCTTTATTGCTGCCAAAAGCGAACCAGACAAGAGAACAATAGAAGAAAGGCTAAACGGATTTTCATAAAAAAAGCCTGTAAAAATTTACAGGCTTTAAAAGTTTATTTTTTGAGAGGAAATTAATGCTTCGCTACAGCCGGCTTTTGCTTAGGGCTTTGTTTTTCATTGCCCCCGCTCATATCAGATGTTGCAAGGGCTTTTTTACGGCCGAGATCAACCAATAATGGAGCAGCTACAAATACCGAAGAATAAATTCCAACCAATACACCAATCAACATTGCAAAAGCAAAACCTCTTGTAACCTCACCACCTACTAAAAACAGGATCAGGATGGTAATGAATACGGTTAGAGAGGTCATGATGGTACGGCTTAATGTATCGTTGATCGCACGATTGATAATTGTTTCTTTCGTTTGACCAACCATCTGGCGGCTATATTCTCGTATACGGTCAAAGATCACCACGGTATCGTTCATGGAAAATCCAATTACAGTTAACACCGCCGCAATAAAATGCTGGTCGATCTCTAACGGGAATGGAACGATATTTTTAAAGAATGAAAAAACGATCAACGTTACAATAACATCATGCAATAAGGCTGCAATGGTTCCCAATGAATACCTCCAGTCGCGGAAGCGGATGAAGATATAAATGGAAATGATCAATATTGCCCAGAACGTTGCCCACTTGGCACCCGTTTTCAGGTCATCTGAAATGGTTGGCAACACAGTTGTTCTTCCTACAACATTCTTATTGTTGAAGGTTTCAAACGACGTACCGGGCGGCAGATGATTTTTTAATCCTTCATGCAATTTGGCTAATACCATGTTACCGGCATTGGGAGAAGTGTTTTCAATCTGGTAAGCTGTGGTTATATCCAGTTGTCTTTCGCTTCCAATTGTTTTAATGAAAGGCGATTCTCCCAAGGTTTTTGCAAGGTCCTCCCTAATTTGTTCAACATTTGGAGTTTCATTGAAGGCTACGATATAGCTGCGGCCACCTTTAAATTCCACACCATAATCAAAACCATTTATCAGAGCCCCAATCCCCAGCAATACCACTATTATAGAAATGATGTAAGCAATTTTGCGGTATTCAATGAATTTGAAATTGGCGTGTTTGAATATTTTTTTTGAAATAGGTGTAAAATATTCCAGGTGACGTTTTTTGCTGGTGAACCAGTCAGTAACCCAGCGGCTCACCAATATTCCGCAGAACAGTGATAAAAGAAGACCTATGATCTGCGTGGTAGCAAATCCCTTTACAGGGCCTAATCCAAAAGAGAAAAGTATAATAGCCGTAAGAAGGGTTGTGATGTGACCATCCAAAACTGGTGGTAGCGAACGCCTGTAACCGTCGTTCACAGCCTGTATATACGTTTTACCCCTGGTTAATTCTTCCTTGATACGTTCGTAGATCAATACGTTGGTATCAACAGCCATACCAATAGTTAATACCAGGCCTGCAATACCAGGTGCTGTTAATGTAGCGCCCAAACCAGTCAATACGCCAACAGTAAAAAGCAGGTTTAGTATTAGTGCAATGTTAGCTACCCAACCACTTGAGTTATAATAGATCAACATTAAAATAAAGATGACGATGAATGAAAGCGCAAACGCCATCATACCACCCTGGATGGCATCTTTACCCAAAGTAGGTCCAACAACCTGTTCCTGTACAATTTTGGCAGGAGCAGGAAGTTTACCGGCTTTTAAAATGTTGGCAAGGTCTTTTGATTCCTCCGGTGTAAAGTTTCCCGAGATCTCTGTGTTTCCACCGGTTATAGGACCATTGTTTGCAATTGGTGCTGAATAAACAATATCGTCAAGAACAATAGCGATTGGCCTTTTTTGTTCATAGCTTCGGCGGGTTAATTGCTCCCACTGGCGTGAACCCACACTGTTGGTTGCCATAGTCACACTAGGTTTACCAAACTGGTCATAGGTTGCAACTGAAGAAATAACCACTTCACCTTCCATCGGGGCCTTATCAGAGCCGTTTGTTTTTAGTACATAGAAAGGAACATTTTTCTCCTGTCTTCCTTTTGCATCGCGGGCAGGAATGCCATATGCAAACCGGGCATCGGCAGGGAAGGCGGCACGTATTTCTTCTTTATTCAGCCATTCCCGTAATACAGAAGTATCGTTGATAGCAACGGTAAAGTTGGGTTTAAAGAATTCCTGTAACAGGGATCTTTTTGAAGACAAGCTGGTATCTGCGGCTTTTTTCCCTGTATCTGTTTGCAGTTCCTGTGACAAAGTGCCTGCAGCTGATGTATCAGTAGAAACCGTTTTGCCTGTATCGGATGTTGTAGTTGGGGCAGTAGCTGGTGCGCCGCTAACCAATTGGCTATACGCCTGGTCAGCCGCCATCAGTGATGTTTGCAGCTCTTCCATTTTATACACTTCCCAGAACTGAAGGTTGGCTGAGGACTGTAAATATTTGCGAACACGTTCCTGGTCCTGTATACCGGGTAATTCTACCGTGATGATACCACGTTCTTTATCGGGGTTGATATTTGGCTGTGCTACTCCAAACTGGTCAATACGATTACGTAATACATTGAATGTACGATCAAAAGCATCCTGGGCTTCCTTACGTATTTCACTGATCACTTTTTGGTTATTGTCAGTGATTTTGATCCTGTCCTGGCTGCCAACTGCAAACAGCGAAGCTAAGCGGCCACCTGGATTTAATTTCTCGTATTCCTGTACAAACAAAGTGATATAATCAGCATTACTGTTTGCTTTCTGCACATTTGCATTTTCCAACGCCTTCAAAAAATTAGGATCTTTTGAATTGTTGGCCATGGAGCGCAGCAAACCAGATAATTCAACTTCCATTGTAACGTTGATACCACCCTGCAGATCCAAACCAAGGTTCAATTCTTCTTCCTTTGCTTTTTGATAACTGACAGCACCCGTAAAACCATAATGAACGGTTTCTTCTTTTGTACTGTCCAACAATCTTTTTAAACGGATTTTGTAAACGGAATCTTTTACTGCCTCGTTAGCACTGGCATAATTTTGGGCTACAAATTGTTGAGCCCTTGATTCCATTTTTCTTTCATGGCTACGTACCACCCAGGTAAAGGATAATTCGTAAATAGAGTAAAGGATAAGCAGAATAGTAAAAAAGCGGACCAAGCCTTTCAATTGCATACACGGTTTTTTTAAGAGTGGGCAAAGATAGTTTTTTCGCCTTAAATTCAGCCCCTAATTATAGGGCTTTTGAACGGGTAAAAAGGCCTGTTTATAGGCTTTTAGCCTTTTTTTAGCGTTATTAAAGGTAAAACAGCTTTCGAAAGAAATTCTCCGGGAATCGCTACTCTATTAGCGTATGTTCACAAATAAACAGGTTCTTCCCTGTTTCCAGGATAAAAAGTCAGACCATCTTAAAAACTATCCCGAAGTTGATTTATAGATGCTGACTGAAGAGCACCGGCCATTTAATTGGGTTTAATTTATTAGCAGCACAAAGAACATTTTCCAGTATATCATTAAAGGAAGCTAACGGGTTCAATTAAAGAGAATAAAAACCTTTTGCCCGGTTGCAATGACAAATGAATCCTCCAAATTAAACTTATAATTACATTTGTCAACTTACAAACCACTTCATGAAATTATCATCTTTATTAACCCGCTTTAGCGAACCGGAAACTTTACGAATGGCAAAATTGGGCAGGGAACTGCGTGCCCAGGGATTTGATATTGTTGATCTGAGTTTGGGTGAACCCGATTTTGATACACCAGATCATATTAAAGAAGCTGCAAAAAAAGCCATTGATGAAAACTGGAGTCATTATACACCGGTGGCCGGATACCTGGAGCTGCGGGAAGCGGTTTGTTATAAATTTAAAAGAGATAACAATCTTGATTATAAACCCGAGAACATTGTTGTATCGACTGGCGCCAAACAAAGCCTGGCCAATGCAATTTTAAGCCTGGTAGAAGCGGGTGATGAAGTGATCATTCCCACACCTTTCTGGGTAACCTACCAGGCCCTTGTGCAGTTAAGCGGTGCTGAGGCGAAACTTCTGAAAACCTCCCTGGATAATGGTTATAAACTAACTCCCGAAGAACTGGAGGCAGCTATCACTCCTAAAACAAAACTGTTTATTTTTTCTTCTCCATGTAACCCCAGTGGTGCTGTATACAATAAAAAGGAATTAGGCGCATTGGCTGAAGTGTTTAAAAAACATCCCCAGGTTTATGTTATTTCTGACGAGATCTATGAATACATCAATTACTGCAACTGCATAGAAAGTATAGCGCAGTTTGAAGGCATGAAGGAAAGGACCATTATTGTAAATGGTTTGAGTAAGGGTTTTGCCATGACAGGATGGCGATTAGGATTTATTGCAGCTCCTGCTGAAATTGCAAAAGCCTGTGACAAACTTCAGGGCCAGTTTACTAGCGGTACCAATGCCATTACACAAAGAGCTGCCATCACTGCTCTTACATCTCCGCTTGATGCAACGAATGAAATGGTTAAAGAATTTGTGCGCCGTAAAAAAAGAACAATGGAACTGCTGAAAGAGATTGAAGGATTTCGTTTTGCAGAACCCGACGGTGCTTTTTATGCATTTCCATGTGTAGATTTTTATTTTGGTAAAAGCGATGGGGAAGAGGTGATCAAAAATGCAGATGATCTGTGTATGTACCTGTTGAATAAAGCCCATGTATCTACAGTTACGGGATCGGCTTTTGGTGATGAACAATGCATCCGTATTTCCTTTGCCAACAGTATGGAAAATATTGAAAAGGGTTTTTCCCGTATTAAGGAAGCATTGAAAAAGTTGAAGTAATCGATCTGGTTACGGGGTTGATTTATTGTAATTGTAAAAGGTTTGGGGTATCCGGGCTAACTGGTGATATTGTCAACCTGCAAACTTTCCTTCATCAACTTTTCATGTAACTCAAGTACCTGGGGTATCACTAATTGTTGCTCACTGTTGTCAATTATGAAATCACACAGCCGCATTTTAATTTCTTCATCCATCTGATTGCTCATACGGTTAAGCACTTGTTCCCTAGATACACCATCACGGTCCATTACACGTTTTAGTCGCACAACCGCCGGAGCCTTTACCCCAATCACATAATCGAGTGCAGCCACGGAGCCGGATTCAAAAAGAAGGGCTGCTTCTTTTATAATATAGGGTGCTGTTTGTTTTAACATCCATTCCTCTGCATCCCGAATAGTAGGAGGATGCACCAGGCGGTTCAGCAGTTCTAATTGTCCAGGGTTGTTAAAAACAATTTCGGCGAGTTTAGAACGGTTCAGTTGTTCATTGGTATATACATCTTCGCCAAAATGTTTTTTCAGGGCAGCTATCAAATCTTTGTTGGTATGGTATAAACGCTTTGATGCTTCATCGGCATAATACACAGGTACATTCAGCAACTCAAAAACTTTTGCTACCGTTGTTTTACCTGATCCAATTCCACCGGTGATACCAATTTTCAGCATAACAAATAAAAAAATCCGAAGCGTGTAGTGCTCCGGATTATGAAAATACTATTTTGATTTTATTTCTTATCAGTGGTTGTTGCAACAGCTGCTTTGTTCACCTGGTTAGACCATTCCAGCGAAATGGCACTTTTTTCAATTTTGATATAACTGCCAGGATTGATCTCAAGGCTAATGGTTCCATCTTCGTTTACTTTGTTGATGGTACCATGAATGCCTGCAATTGTAACTACTTTATCACCTTTCTGAAGATTATCAATAAAGGACTTTTGTTGTTTCTGTTTTTTAGCCTGTGGACGAATGAAGAATAACCAAAAAACAAGGATCATTAATCCTAAAAAAATGAACTGGAACGATCCTCCGCCTGCTTGTAATAAATACATAATAAGAATGATTGAATGATTAAACTATTTTTTTGAAACTTCTGCTTTGAAGCTTAAATGATAAACGTTTTCTGAAGTGTTGGCCTGTACCGTTACACTTTTATTTTGCATACCCACCTGGTTCTGGCTATTGAATTTAGCTTTGATCACACCTTCTTCTCCCGGTGCCAATGGTGCTTCAGGTTTTTCGGCAACCGTACAACCGCAGCCTGCCATAACATTAGTAACCACCAATGGTTTTGTTCCTGCATTTTTAAAACGCCAGGTAATGTCTACAACCTGTCCTTCCGTTAATTTACCTAAATCCTGTGATGTGGAATCGATCCACTGGAGTTCACTGAAATTCGTTGTATCGGACAAAGCGATCTGCGCCAACGAGTCCTGGGTGGCCTGATCTGCCGATGCTGTTTTTTGATCTGTGTTTGAACAAGACCAAATTAAAATTCCGCTAAATAAAACTGCTAAATATTTCATCGTTTCTTTTTTGCAGTGCAATTTAAATTGAAAATTGGATCAGGCTTGCCCGAATGGATCGTTAAGCCTTGCTTTTTTGAAATCTGTTTTATGTAATTTATTTTGTTGTACCAGTTCTTTATGAATATTATCCAGGATACCATTTACAAACTGGCCGCTTTGCTGTGTGCTGTATTCTTTGGCAATGTCAATATATTCATTAATGGTAACCTTTGGCGGAATGGTTTCAAAATAAAGAAATTCAGCCACACCCATTTTCATAATGATCATATCCAGCGCTGCAATACGTTCTGCGTCCCAGTTTTTTAATTTGGGAAAAATGAAGCTTTCCAGGTGTTCGTTTTTATCCAGCACGGTAGTAATCAGTGATTTTGCAAAATCCCATTTATCCTTACTGATCACTTCTTTAAAATTAATTGCAGCTGGTTTTTGCAATAACCCATTTATTAACTGGATGATCATATCCGCATCATCGTCCCAGTTCATGAAATTTTCTTCTATGTGCGCAATGAAAACTTCATTTGGTAATAAAAGTTCGTCAACAATAAATTCAAGAATAGCCTTTTCATCCTTACTGTTGCGTTCGGGTGAACTGATATAGATTTTGTATTCGGGGGTTTCTTTTAACTGGTAATATATTTTTTTTACCAGTTCCTTATCCAGTTTTTGTTCCGGTTTGGCCTTACTGATTTCCTGTTGGTAAGAAAGGTCTTCCCGAATCTTCCAGATGAGTTCATTGCCCGCAATTTTTGTGTTTACGTTCAGGTCTTCTTTTGTAGGCAGGTGTTTGGCGGATCGGGCATAGGCATCTTTTTCAGCATAGCCTACCACCTCACTAAGAAAATAGGTAAGATAAAGGAACAACTCCTGTGATCCATCAAAGTGCTTTTGCAATAATTTAACGGGTTCACCCGGTTTCGATCCACCTTCAAGAGTGCTCAATGTATAAATGGTCTGCATCACTTTCACCCTTATATTCCTTCTGCTAATCATCGTTTAAGAACTATTTGAGCCGGCGAAGATAGGAACGATAGAGTTAATGGAAAGGAGGCTTTTATAAATGATAACAGTTTTTGTAACGCATCAATTCATTTTTTTATTTATAAATGAATTTGTTGTTTTCATTTTTACTGATTGTAGCAATAGTTTTATCGAAATAGGTTTACCTGCTCCGTTTCGGAACGTGCATCATCTTACAAGAGTAGCAACGCCTTTCAAGGTCCTTTGTTCTTTTGTAACCCTGTCGGTATACTTTAAAAACCAAACATACACACCTGAGGCTTGCATAACACCATTTATCTTTCCATCCCAGCCAAGTTTCCAGTTGTTGGTTTTAAAGATCTCTTGTCCCCACCGGTTGAATATTTTAAACTCAAGATTTTCTGCTTTTATAGCGTTCAGCACACGTAAAAAATCATTTTTGCCATCGTTATTCGGTGTGAAGGCATTTGGCACTGCAAGGTAACAACTACTATACACCCTGACCTGTTTTTGTATGGAGTTCTGGCAACCAATATTATCCGTTACCGTGTATGTAACTGTATAGGCTGTAGTTACATTTGGTTGTGTAAATACGTGAGAGGGCGATATTTCATCAGAGGTAGCACCATCACCAAACGACCACTGATGTTGTATAATATTTCCCTGGGCTGCACTGGTAAAAGTTACGGCTTCGTTTGGACAATTATCTTCAAAAGCTGTAAAATCTGCTTTAATAAAGTTGTCCAGCAACACGGTTTGAAAACTGCTGTCCGAACAAAATCCATTACTTACTAAAAGACTAATTTCCTTACTGTCAAATACACCATATATAGCAACCGGGTTTTGAGCCGTACTTGTTTTATTATCATCCAGGGACCATTTCCATTCTGTAACTCCATTGTTGCCGTTGTGAAAGAAATTTACTGTATCGGCTGTACAGCCATACAATTTACTATAGGTAAAACCGGCATTCACGGTATCTTTTACTGAAAATGGGAGAGCAGATCCAATGGGTGTTTCTTTGGTGCATTCATCCAATAAAGTGTTGCCATCTGTACCTCTTTGCAAAACGATATTGAAATTTCCCTGCTGGTATAAAGGAGCCTGCAGGTTTACAATGATTTCCTTTGTAGTTCCTGCTGAACAAGAACCAGCAGCACCACTGATTGAAACAGGGTAGGTACCATTGATCAAAAAATCACTTCCGTCGGGTGCAATGCTGGAACAGAGAACTGGTTTTTGAAATACCAGGCGCAGCGATTGAGCCTTACACGTTGGTGGCTGTAAACTATCCATTGGCACTGGTAATTGTGGCAGAACTGTAAAATCAATAGTTGTATTTGCTGAAATAGCATTATCACAGTTGTCTAATAATGTATTGCCATCATCGCCATTTTGAATAGTAAGCGTATAATTTCCCGGAGTTAAAGGGGTGGATAGTTTGATTTCTATGGAATCAGTATCAAATCTGCCACTGCAGCCAATGCCGGTTGCAGAGGTAACGGCCGCGCCACTGTTGAGTGTAAATTCAGAACCATTAATCGATAAACTCAAACATTTTATTTTTTTTGAAAGCTTCAACCGTAACAGGTCGCCGCTACAGCCGGCTTCTGCTGTTAACAAAGCAGGCAGGTTTGGGTCGGTAATTTCGGCGCTGCCTCCGCTAAATGAAAGGTCGTAGCCACTTTGCGAATCGGTAAAATGACTAACGAGCAGTAAATAGGTATGACCTTCAATGATAGTTGGCATTTTAGCAAAGGAGTTGCGGTTCTCGGCAGGATCTGAGGCACATTGAATAAAGTTGACACCCGAATTTGAGGCGCCTGTATTACCATACGTGCCGGCCCAGTTACCTGTTACCACAAGGGAAACATCTGTAAATACCTCATCAGGGTTGCGACCAGTAATGTCGTACAGTTGCCAATCATAGTCATCGCTCTGGTTATTAGGGCTTATTAAAAAACCGAGTGTACCGGTTTTATAGCAGGTGAACTTGTACCAGAAAGGATTTTTATCGGCATAATCAGCCCCGCTACACCCTGGCACCGCTAAAGAATGACTTCTGCAAATGGGTACTGTTGTTTGTTTGAAGGTTCGGATGCCACAAACAGGAAAAGCACTGGAGGGGGATTGACCCGGCGTATTACAGGTTTGGGCTGACAGGCGATATACAGCTATAATAAAAAAGATCGTCGTTAGTAAATATTTCATAAACAGCGTTCCGGCTTTAGCACTTCTACTTGAGCTTACAAATATCTAAAATGCTGCTTTACAAGTAGAACATTAAATGATAAAGGGTCGGGAATAAGATTTAACTGTCAAATTGTTGGAAATTTAAGAATATCAGGAATTCAGAATGACAAAATAGGCAGTTCTATTTCTGAATTGCTAAGAAACCGGCCCAAAACTGAAATTTTTGCACTTATTAGACTCGTGGCACACAATTCGCCTACCTTTGCCCGCCTGACATCCGTCGGGGCTTCCTGAAAAATTTTCATTAAACCAAAAATTCATAAACGTATGGCTAACAAAGTAAATGTTACCCCTCTACATGACAGAGTGATCGTAAAACCAGCTGCAGCAGAAGAAAAAACTGCCGGTGGTATCATTATTCCCGATACAGCAAAAGAAAAACCACAACGTGGTACAGTGATCGCAGCAGGACCTGGTAAAAAAGATGAGCCTGTAACTGTAAAAGAAGGCGATACTGTTTTATATGGCAAATATGCCGGTACAGAAATCTCTATAGAAGGAGATGACTACCTGATCATGAGAGAAAGCGACATTTTAGCTATTGTGTAACGGGCAAATGTCAATTTCAATTTGTTTTAAATATTCAATTAACAATCAAAAATTAAAAATACGTTATGGCAAAACAACTGTTTTTCGAAACTGATGCCCGTAATAAAATGAAGAAAGGCGTTGATGTTCTGGCCAACGCAGTGAAAGTTACATTAGGTCCAAAAGGACGCAATGTAGTGATTGAAAAGAAGTTTGGTTCTCCTGCAGTTACCAAAGATGGTGTAACTGTTGCTAAAGAAATTGAACTGGAGGATGCTATTGAGAACATGGGTGCCCAAATGGTAAAAGAAGTAGCTTCTAAAACTGCTGATATTGCAGGTGATGGTACTACTACCGCAACAGTATTAGCCCAGTCTATTATTACTGAAGGTTTAAAGAACGTTGCTGCGGGTGCTAATCCAATGGACCTGAAGCGTGGTATTGATAAAGCTGTTCGGGTTGTAGTGGAAAATCTTCGTTCACAATCTCAAACGGTTGGCAACGATAACCAGAAAATTGAACAGGTTGCTACCATTTCTGCCAACAACGACAACGAAATTGGTAAGCTGATTGCCCAGGCAATGGAAAAAGTTTCTAAAGATGGTGTGATCACTATTGAAGAAGCAAAAGGAATTGAAACAACTGTTGATGTAGTTGAAGGTATGCAGTTTGACCGTGGTTATATTTCTCCTTATTTCGTAACCAATAGCGAAAAAATGGAAGCCGAGCTGGATAACCCTTACATCCTGATCTACGACAAAAAGATCAGCAGCATGAAAGATATCCTGCACATCCTGGAGAAAGTTGCACAACAAGGCGCTCCTTTGTTGATCATATCTGAAGACCTCGAAGGTGAAGCATTGGCTACTTTGGTTGTAAACAAATTGCGTGGCACTTTAAAAGTAGCTGCTGTTAAAGCACCTGGTTTTGGCGACAGAAGAAAAGAAATGTTACAGGACATCGCTATCCTTACAAAAGGTATTGTGATTTCTGAAGAACAAGGTTATAAATTAGAGAATGCTGATCTTACTTATTTGGGTAAAGCAGAAAGAGTGGTGATCGATAAAGACAACACTACAGTTGTTGGTGGAAAGGGCGAGAAAGATGGTATCCAGGGCCGTATCAACCAGATCAAATCACAGATCGAAAACACAACCTCAGATTACGACCGTGAAAAATTACAGGAACGCCTGGCTAAATTAAGCGGTGGTGTAGCTGTATTGAATGTTGGTGCTGCCACAGAAGTTGAAATGAAAGAAAAGAAAGACAGGGTAGATGATGCATTACATGCAACAAGAGCTGCTGTTGAAGAGGGAATTGTTCCAGGTGGTGGTGTAGCGTATGTTCGTGCAATTGAAGGTTTGGCTACACTTGAAACACTGAACGCCGATGAGGCAACCGGAGTTCAGATCGTACGTCGTGCTTTGGAAGAGCCTCTTCGCCAGATTGTTGAAAACTGCGGTATTGAAGGTAGCGTAGTTGTAAACAAGGTAAAAGAAGGTAAAGGTGATTATGGCTTTAATGCCCGCACAGAAGAGTACGAGAACCTGATTGCTGCTGGTGTTATCGATCCAACCAAAGTTAGCCGTATTGCATTGGAAAATGCTGCCTCCATTGCAGGTATGTTATTAACTACCGAGTGTGTGGTTGCTGATAAACCAGAACCTAAGGCTGCTGCTGCTCCGGCTGGTATGCCAGGTGGAATGGGCGGTATGGATTATTAATCTAAGCGAAAAGAAGTTTACTTCTTATTTTATACAAGCCCCGCAATTGCGGGGCTTTTTTTTTAACGCAGGTAAACTAAAAAAAACGACTCGGTCCGTAAAGCTATGGCTGGAATTAAACTTCCAGGTAAAGCTATATGGGTATTATTGTGAGCTATTGTAAAGTTCTTACCATATAACCAACTCCTGCCTATAAAGTTATTTTAGTACAATACATAAGCGTTGTTTTTTCATTTAGTATTCATTTAGTATCCATTTAGTATCCATTTAGTATCCGTTTAGTATCCATTTAGTATCTATTTACCATCCCCTTAGTAAGAACCTGGCAGGCCCTGGTGCTATATGGCCCTGTAGGTACTAAAACGACCTTTTTCATTTACTAAAAGCCCTGTATGGCCATTGATTGACAAAAGGGGAAGCAAAGGCCCGGCTGCCGCGAATAATTCGGCTTTCGTGGGAATGTCATTGAGTGAATCTCATTCAGTTTTTTGTGGTCACAATGGTGAACCGTAACGAAACAAAATGGTGTAAACCGACAGACCCGGGATATTTCAATGTTTAATAATGCGGCTCAACTTTTAAACGCCGAAAAAAATTCATAAATAAATGCGGGCAACTGATTTTTTTGAAAGCAAAAGTTGTAACTTGAAGTTGTCCGACTCTCTCATATTGTTTCCCGTGAACTTTGATTTTTTGGCCCCGTTATTGCGGCATAGTCCTTCCCCTCTGGATCGAACCTTATCTATTCATTCTAAAACCAACAGGTATGCTGTACAAAATGTTGAATTGGATCCGAAACAGGTTTACAGGAGTCAAAAAAATTAAAACTGGTTTTGATAAGGATAACCCTTTCCTGATTTTATAAAATGGCTTTTTCCAATCTTACACGGCTTTTTGTTATTACTGTTTTCCGAAAACGGATTGAGCTTTTATTACTTGTTCCAGCCTGTTCATTTTAGTGCCTGGTGTTTTTTGTATTGCCTTTTTCAATCCTCATTCCATTTATTAAGGCTATCCCGGCCAGAATTCTGCAAGCATTATGGTTTTAATTTAAAATGCCTGACCTGAATTATTGCAGGCGGTTCAGTCAATCATATTTGCTTACAGTAAAAATATTTTTACACAAAAGCTTGTATCAAAAGCCTGATTTTCTATTTTCGCATTAATATTCGCTTGTTGATTAGGAATCGATCCAGTTTCCTACCTTACCTGTTAATCTTTCCGGAGAAGAACCATGGTATCCTGGCCGGGGAGTATGTCGGTTCGCTGATATTCGGGTTGAAGCCAACAGCTAGCAGAAAGAATTTTAAAAGCCTCATCAAAGATGAGGCTTTAATTTTTATACAATACATCATCCTGTATTTGCCTTTTTATAAATTTTTGATCACCTCGTTTACGTAAATATTGGTGAAGAAAGCCAACAATTTTTTGATCTCTTCTCCGCAATAAAAACGAATTGTTTATTGGATCTCTATGAAGGAAGGCGCCTCCTCATATCTCATAGACTTCTTTTAGTTATTCAAAATAGTTTTCAGGAAATAAAATTTATGATGCCGCAATTAAAATAAAAACTCAGCAAGGATTGGCAAACCATTTGCAGGGTAGTGCCAAACTGTACTTATTATGAAAATGAAATTTTTATGTTTTGTTCTTCCTTCCATTTTTGTTTCCACTGTTGTAATTGCACAATCTAATTTTCGCATACAGGCTGGTGTTAACCTGGCTAATGTATCTGTAACGGATAACGGGAGAGTAGAGGAAGCCAATGGTTTAACAACATTCCAGGTTGGTTTGGTTGGCGATGCGCATGTAGCTAATATTCTTTATTTCCAACCGGGCTTATTATTTACAGGCAAAGGTGCAAAAGTGCAGAGAGGCAGTGAAGGCTCAAATGGTTATTTCAAACAAACCTTTAACCCGTATTATTTAGAGATACCGGCCAACTTTCTTATTAAAGCCCCGCTGGGTTCAGGAAGTAGCTTTTTTGTTGGTGCGGGGCCATACCTGGGTATTGGTATAGGCGGAAAAAATAAAACAGAAGGCCAAACCCTTCTTGGTGTTCAATACAGTTCCGAAAATAAGATCAGGTTTTCAAACGATGACCCTGCAACTCTTGATGAAGAAGAAGGTGCTGGTTTTGGCATTGTGAAACGATTTGATTACGGGCTGAATGGCACTGCAGGTATTGAGGGAAAATCCATTGTACTGGGTGTAAATTATGGATATGGTTTAGCCAAATTGCAATCGGGTAGCAATAATTCTGAAGACAATAATAATAAACACCGCGTATTTAGCTTCACTCTGGGATTTAAATTATAAAAATACACTCTAAAATCAATTCAAATAATCAAATGAACCGCTCATCACATATCAACGAAAGCGTTCGTTTTTGATAATAAATTTGAAGCATCTCATGTGCATAAACTTATTTGTGCAGCGGCCCCTGTTTTTACAGGGGCCTTTTTTATTTATTCAATAAGGTATATCGTAATTAATTGTTCGCACTGGCAGGCTAAGCATTTGTATAATGGAATTCAAACCCGGTGTCTTATAACTTCAAATCGTTTATCAATCACTATTGAAAACAAAAAAAAAGATTGCTCTTATCTTCGCGGCATGCAGATCATGAAATGGTTGTCTATTGCTTCGATATTGGTTTTGGTGATTGCGTGTTTTTTCCCCTGGATAAGTATTGAATCTAAAAATATCACGGTAACCGGATTTAATGCGGAAGCTGTAAATCTTGGCAAGCCCGGTTTGATCCATGTATTTTTGTCATTCATCTTCCTGGTTTTTTTGTTACTGAATAAAACCTGGAGTATCCGGGCAGCTTTTTTTATTTCTGCTTTTAATATAGCCTGGGGCATCCGTAATTTTTTTGAATTAGCTACCTGCATCGCCGGAATTTGCCCTGTTAAACATACTGCACTCTACATTGTTTTAATTGTTCCTTTACTGGCAACTATTTTTTTGTTGTTGATGACTGGAAAACGTGCTGTTTAAGAAACGGGTGATAGTATTTTAAAAAAAGGTTCAGAAGGTTTTGACTAAAACCAAATTAACCTTTACTACTATGCGTTTATAAAAAAGGGATGGGAGCAATTACTTAAAAGTGTAAAAAAGAAATTGTCAGTTTTTGTTCTTGAAATCACCACGTTTCCAGGCTTGTATAAATTCGGCCCATGCTGCGGGGTTAAAAATATTCATCGGTGGTACCTGGCCGCGGTAAGTGGCCTTGGTTGCAATATTTCGGAACTGCATGCTTGATGCTTCACTGCCGTCGGCTGGAATTGTTTGCATTAAAACACGACGTTTGGCAACATCATTATTCTGCCTTGCTATTTCTATATCATCATCGGGAACATCCGTTTTTACAAAATCCCTTTCAAACTGTTGGGGTGTGGGTCTCGGTTTAATAATGGTTACAGGCAAATACGTGGTATCTTCTACCATTAACTGTACTACGTTATGCTGGTTCCCTTGCAGGTTGCGGGGAATGGTTACCACCTTTGGTTTATAACTTACATGCGAAAATTCTATTACATCGCCTTTTAGAACAACAATGGAAAAAACACCCTGGTTATTGGTAATGGTTCCCCGGTGAGAACCCCTGATGGTGACACTTACCGCAGGTATACCCTCTAAACTATCCGCCGTCATTACAATACCATACAATTGAACTACGGAATCTTTCACCGTTTCAAATTGAGCACTGGATTGTTTGGTAAAACCGATGCTAAGCAGTAATAGCAGGGGTATAAATTTTTTCATCTCTCCAAAAATAATCACCGATCTGTTATAACCATGAAAGGTGCAACTTTCTTTGGCCTAACTTTGCGACTTCATTAACAAATGCTGATATGACCAAAGATAACGTGTTAAAGGCACTTAGTACCGTGCAGGAGCCGGACCTTGGAAAAGACCTGGTTACCCTGAATATGGTCAGGGATATTGAAATAGAAGGAAATTATATTTCTTTTACGGTTGTTTTAACCACACCGGCCTGTCCTTTAAAAGAACTCATCAAAAATAATTGCATTGCGGCCATTAAAGAGATGGTATCTCCGCAAGCTATCGTTAAAGTAAATTTCACCTCCAGCACAACAACCATTCGGGCTGATAAATCTTCCGTATTACCAGGTGTAAAAAACATCATTGCTGTAGTAAGCGGAAAGGGTGGTGTTGGAAAAAGCACTGTTTCTGCAAACCTGGCTTTGGCATTGGCAAAACGTGGTGCCACCGTTGGTTTGCTGGATGCTGATATTTACGGTCCCAGTGTACCTATTATGTTTGGCGTAAGAGGTGAGCGGCCGATGATGACAGAAATAGATGGCAAAGGACTGATCGTTCCTCTGGACAGGTATGGAATAAAGTTATTGAGCATAGGATTATTGGTAGATGAAAAAAATGCGGTTGTTTGGCGTGGGCCCATGGCCAGTAACGCCATCCGGCAATTTATTACTGATGTGCATTGGGGCGACCTGGATTACCTGGTGATCGACATGCCTCCAGGCACCGGTGATATTCATTTAACCATGATGCAAACGGCACCTGTTACAGGGGTTGTTGTAGTAACAACTCCACAGGATGTAGCACTGGCCGATGCCAAAAAAGGAATTGCTATGTTTGGCCAGGCACAGATGAACGTTCCCATTTTAGGACTGGTTGAAAATATGAGTTACTTCACGCCTGCAGAATTGCCCAATCATAAATATTACATTTTTGGAAAGGAAGGCGGAAGACGATTAGCTGAAGAATACGATCTTCCATTTTTGGGAGAAATTCCATTGGTGCAAACCATCAGGGAAGGTGGCGATATTGGTGTGCCTGCCATGATAGGTGATGAAGCCATAAGCAAACAAGCCTTTGAAGAGTTTGCAGGTTTGGTTGCCCGTAGCATTTCTATGCGTAATGCACATATGAAGGGCGAAGAGATTGCAGAAGTTGTGGATTGACATCAGGCCGGCTACAGAATATTATTGAGCTCCTGTTGTGTCACTCACTTGTACACCAGCTATTCTATTCCGCAAAACCTAATAAAAAAAGAAGCCCCAAATTCCGGGGCTTCTTTTTATTTGATCTCTTTCAATAGTTCTGTTACAGCCCGTTCCAGTTGCTGGTCTTTTCCTTTACTCACAACTTCATATTCGTTCATTACTTTAATATCCGGCTCTGTTTGTTGGTTTTCCAGGTAACGTCCCTGTATATCTTTTACTCCCAGTGGTGGTACGCCCCAGCGAATGGTATTGTCCTGCAACACTTCCCAACTGGCGAAGGTGCAGGTGCCGGGCACCGGCATGCCTACAAGTTTGCCAATTTTCAAATCGATATAACTAAATGCAAAACAATGTCCATCACTATAGTTAGCTTCATTAGCTAATGCAATACTTGGTTTTGTCCAGCGGAAAGAAGGCTCAAAACCTGCAGACCGTGTATCAGTAGTATAATCCAAAAACTTTTTGCCGCTTAAGAACATGGCAAGATCGGCTACAAGATCGCCACCGCCATTATGCCGGGTATCCACTACAATACCTTTCCTGTTAGCATATTTTCCCATCACTTCATCATACACCGTACGGTAACTTGGATCGTTCATGCCCGGAATATGCACATAACCCAACCGGCCATTGCTTAGTCTATCAACTTCCTCAGCATTTCGCCGTACCCAGCGTTTGTACATCAGCACATTTTCCTCTGCAGGTGATATGGGTTTGGTAGTTATATCCTTTTTTGTTTTTGTGATAGGGTCAAAAATTGTTACAAGCAAATTCTTGCCGGTTTTTCGATTTAAATGCATGGAAAGATCTTCCTCTGCATCTATTACGTCTCCATCAATAGCTTCCAGGATCATCCCGGGTTTAACGTTCATCCCGGCTTTGCTAAGCGGACCTTCCGGTAACACCTCATCAATCTTCACCCCGTTACCGGTATAAGTTCCGTCGTAAATAATACCAAGCGAAGATGTGGCGTCGCTGTTGGTGCTATTCACATTATATGATGCACCTGAGTGAGATACATTTAATTCACCCAGCAATTCACTCAACATTTCAGTAAACTCATAATTGTTGCTGATATGGGGAAGGTATTTTTCATAATCGGTTTTTAATTCATTCCATTTAGCACCATGATAACCTGCAGTATAAAATGTTTTTTGGGTGCGACGCCACACATGTTCAAACATAAATGCTCTTTCTGCCGCGGCATCTAAATTCATTTCTCCGTTTATATTAACCGTCTCCTGTTTGTTGGCGGCAGGGTCAAGCTTAATGATCTTACCATCGGACAAAAGGAAAAGATTTTTATGATCTTTGTCCCACTTCATTCGGGCCATTTGCGCATTGAGGGTCACCAGCATTTTGGTTTCTTTTGTACGCAGGTTTGTTGACCACAGGTTGTAACCTTTTTCAAACTTAGCCAGGTAATAAAGTGTTTCACCATCTTTGGAAATTACTGCATCTGACAAACTGGAAGAATGCAGAGTTAATCTTGCCTTGCGGAATTTTAATCCTTCCCAGTCGATAGTAAACGGCTCTTTTTTACCGGCAGCCCTTTTAGCACTGTCTTCTTTCAGCGTTTTTTCATTTGCTTCTTTGAACAATGCAAAATCTTCCTTACTTAATTTAAACTGGTCAAAAGCTTCCTGTGTAAAAAACATAGCATACACATCGGCCTGTGCCCCGCCGCTATTTGCCTGGGCCTTCATGCCTTCCCGTGTACTGTTCCAGATCATCATCTTTCCATCCATCATCCATTTAGGAGCATAATCATTGTAACCACTTTCTGTAAGGTTGATTTTTTTTCCTTTGCCATCTGAGGCTATAATTCCAACTTCATCATGCGCAAATCCAGGTTCGCTGAATTGAAATAAGATCCATTTGCCGTCCGGGCTCCAGGTAAAATACTGATCGTTATCACTCATTGAAAAAAGCTCGTTAGTAGTGAGCAGGGTGCGAACCTGCTTGCTGGCCACATTATAAACCTTGAGTGTCATGCGGTCTTCTATAAAGGCAATTTCTTTTCCGTCGGGAGAAAATTCGGGTTCATAATTTTCTTTATCATTTTCAACGATCGGGGTTTCTTTAACAAGGGTCGACGCAAAAAAATAAGGTTCTTCCTTCCGAACAATCGAAGATTGGTAGATTTTCCAGCCTTTGCCTCTTTCACTTGCGTATAACAAGGATCGGCCATCGGGAGAAAAACTTACACTGCGTTCCTGTTCTGCAGTGTTGGTAATACGTTTTGTTGTGCCTCCTTCAACAGAACTTACAAATACTTCGCCGCGATAGATATACGCTACCTCCTTGCCCCCGGGAGCAACAGCCAGGTCCCTGACACCACTTGCTACATTCAGTATTTTATCATTATTTGATTTGCTTTCAGTAATAATATTGATCTCAACTTTTTGTGGCGCACTACCATTTCGTTTGGTATAAATATCCCCGTCATAGCTAAAACATAATATACCCTCGTTCGAGCTGCTTAAAAAACGCACAGGGTGTTTGGTGAAAGAAGTAATGGCTGTAGATTTTTTATCGGTAAGATTCAATTGGTGCACATTAAATGTTCCCTGTATTTCGCTGAGGTAATAAATTGCGTTTTCGTCAATGGCAAAAACCGGGTCCCTGTCCTCGCCTGCAAAGTCAGTTAGCCTGGTATGCGTATTATCGGCTGCATCATACATCCAGATATCTCTTGCAATAGCCGATGTGTGGTGTTTGCGCCAGGTGTTCTCTCCACCTTTTTTATCATGATACAACATTTTTGTGCCGTTCTTGTTCCACCTGATATCTTCGGCAGGGGTTGTGAGGGCCTGTAGTACACGGCCACTCTTAACCGGAACTTTGTATAATTCCGGCATAGATGCATTTGGGAATTGCCTGTTGCTAACAGCATCCATGCGGGCAGCACCAAA
>DASTMJ010000150.1:0-4442 GCA_035714205.1 Flavisolibacter sp.
TTTTGCATGTACATATGCTGTGCTGTTAAACCAGTACAGGCATTTTTTTCTTTTCTCTACCCACATCAAAAACCAATTGTATGGCAAAATCAACTAAGAAAGCCTCTGCAAGGATGAACAACAAATTAGCTGACCTGGAAAAGAATACCGCCGATGCTACCAACCAGTTCATGACCACCGACCAGGGGGTTCGCATCAACGACGATCACAATTCGCTAAAGGCCGGTGACCGGGGTCCGAGTTTATTGGAAGACTTTATTCTTCGCGAAAAAATTACCCATTTTGACCACGAACGCATCCCCGAACGCATTGTGCATGCCCGTGGTGCCGCTGCCCATGGAGTATTTAAACTGAATCAATCATTGGCCCGCTATACAAAAGCTGCTTTCCTTAACGACACCCGCCGCGAAACACCGGTATTTGTGCGTTTCTCTACCGTAGCTGGTTCCCGTGGTTCTACCGACCTGGCCCGCGACGTTCGTGGTTTTGCCGTAAAGTTTTATACTCCTGAAGGCAACTACGACCTTGTTGGCAATAACATCCCGGTATTTTTTATACAGGATGCCATGAAGTTTCCCGACCTGGTGCATGCTGTAAAACCAGAACCTGATAATGAAATACCACAGGCTTCTGCGGCGCATGATACGTTTTGGGATTTTGTTTCAGTGATGCCTGAAAGTTCGCACATGATCATGTGGGCCATGAGCGACCGCGCCATTCCCCGCAGCTTTCGTATGATGGAAGGGTTTGGTATTCACACGTTTCGTTTTATTAATGCAAAAGGTGAAAGCCATTTTGTAAAATTTCATTGGAAGCCCCTGCTGGGTGTACACTCCGTAACCTGGGATGAAGCACAAAAGATCTCCGGAAAAGATCCCGACTTTCACCGCCGCGATCTTTGGGATGCGATTGAAAATGGTGCATTCCCTGAGTGGGACCTTGGTGTGCAGATTGTTCCGGAAAAAGACGAACACAAGTTTGAATTTGATTTGCTGGATCCTACCAAGATGATCCCGGAAGAACTGGTTCCGGTGCAAATAGTTGGTCGCTTAACACTCAATCGCAATCCCGATAATTTCTTCGCCGAAACAGAGCAGGTGGCTTTTCATCCCGGTCATATTGTACCGGGTATAGATTTTACCAACGACCCATTATTGCAGGGAAGATTATTTTCCTATACCGATACACAATTGTCAAGACTGGGCAGTCCCAACTTCCACGAGATACCGATCAACCGTTCGGTGAATACTGTATTTAATAACCAGCGTGATGGTCATATGCGCCAGCAGATTGATAAAGGCAAAGTAAGTTATTCACCCAACAGTTTGGGTGGAGGCTGCCCTTTTTTGGCCAAGGCGGCCGAAGGTGGTTTTACCAGTTACCAGGAAAGAATTGATTCGTCTAAAATAAGAGCCAGGAGTAAAAGTTTTTTTGATCATTTCAGCCAGGCCATACTTTTTTACAACAGCCAGTCGGAAGCTGAAAAGCAACACATCAAAGATGCTTTCAGTTTTGAATTGTCGCTGGTTAATGCGCCCCATGTGCGGCAAAAGGTGGTGGATCATTTTTCTAATGTTGATCTTGAAATGGCCCAATACATTGCCAATAAAATTGGTGCGGTACCACCCAGAAAAACCATGCCGGTAGAAAATGGTTCAATTCCGGCCGATGGCAATCCAAAGAATTTTCAATCTCTGAAAATGAGATCGTCGTTAGAAAGCTCCAAACCATTGAGCATGGCCAACACGGTGAAGAATACCATCAGGTCAAGACAAATAGCTGTATTGATAGCAGATGGTGTTGATGAAACCTCTGTAAATAACCTGAAAAATAAACTAACGGCAGAAGGAGCGATGGTAAAACTGGTTGCACCACGGTTGTCGCCAGTGAAAGGAAATAAGAATACTCTAATGCCGGATAAAACATTTTTTAATGCGGCTTCGGTTTTGTTTGATGCAGTGTACATACCAGGCGGCGCTAAGAGTGTGGCAATCTTACGTAACGAACCGGATGCCATTCATTTTGTGAACGAGGCTTTTCGCCATTGCAAGGCCATTGGAACCGATAAAGAGGCTGTTTCATTTTTAGAAGATACGTATATCGCCAATAAATTAGGCGACCTGAAAAAAGATCATTCAGCGTCCGGTGTCATTACCAATGGCAACGTGAAGAACTTCCGCGATGCGGTGGCGCAACACCGCTTCTGGGATCGGGAAATGCAAAGCAAAGTTCCTTCATAATACAACAAGGGCTGCACACGATGTGCAGCCTTTTTTCTTATGTCATGATTCGTTCACAAGGAAATTGTGAGGTAGCCGGAAACCTTGCACTATGCCGGCGCAACACTGCTTAACAATTTAAAATTAAATTCTATTTTAGAGCATTGATTGAGAAGGATATGAAACTAATTTCCTTTATCACCATTATTATACTGCTCATTTTTGCCGGTTGCCAGAAAGAATTGTCTTGTGAAGATTGTGATAGGTTAATGAATATACCCCCCGTGGCCAATGCAGGTGCTGATCAAAGTTACAATCCCCATCTCCTGGATTCCTGTATACTCAATGGTAGTTTATCTTTTGACCCTGACGGTGATATTGCCTCGTATAGCTGGAAGGTTATTGATCATCCTTTTCCCGCACAAATTGTAAGTGAAACATCCGTTGAAACCGGTGTGACCGGCTTATCAAAAGATGGTACCTATAAATTTGAATTAACCGTTACTGATAATGGCGGCTTATCTGCAAAAGATACAGTCAATGTCAATGTCTTAAATGCTGCGTCTAACAGCTTTAGGTTTGACAGTTTATTTGCCATTGCATCTCCATCTCCCTGCGTTATTCAAATACCTGATATTTATTCGTATGTGCCGGAAAACGACTCATTTAGTGTTTATGTAAGTGCGTATTGGTATGCAGGCGCTATCTTTCAATATTCGCCATGGTTTAAAATCGATACCATACCACCACCAGTCAATCCTTCTTCGCCTCTAAACCCACATGACTATTGGTACCAGGTGGAAAATGGGGTACTTAAAATATATGCTCCCCGCTGGATTGATTGCAACTTCGACGCTACACTTCATGATATTCTTATCAAATGGAATTGAATAAAACGGTGTAAGCTTAACATCGTTTGGAATGTAGACCCGGAAGACATTTAATTTTATAGATCAACTCAAACCAACGTTATGTTCATTGGTCATTTTGGATTAGGTCTCGCTTCAAAAAAGCTCAACCCGTTTCCTTCATTGGCAATACTGTTTATGGCGGCACAGTTCCTGGACCTGTTATGGCCCATCTTTTGTTTACTGGGGCTGGAAAGATTTGAAATTGAAACCGGCATTACCCAACTAACACCGCTCAATTTTACACACTACCCGTATTCACACAGTTTGCTTATGGCCATTGTGTGGGGCCTGGTATTCGGGTTGTTCTATTATTTTTTTACCAAAAACAAACCGGGTTCTTTATTGCTTGCTGCATTAGTGGTTAGTCATTGGTTTTTGGATCTTTTGGTACACAGGCCTGATCTGCCGCTCACTCCATTCAGTGATCTTAAGCTGGGCCTGGGGTTATGGAATTTTCCTGTTACAGAGAGCATTCTTGAATTTGCGTTGTTTCTTTCCGGCAGTATTTTATACTATAAAACAGTAAGGCCTAAACGAAAAATTTCTTTTTGGTTGTTGACGGGCAGTTTTGTTGTAATTCATTTACTGAATATACTTGGTCCACCGCCTCCATCTATCAATGCCGTTGCCTGGGCGGCAAATCTTACCTGGCTTTTTGTACTATGGGCATGGTGGATTGAAAGAAAATAAGCAGATCAAAAAATATCAAACAAAACCCTATTAAAAAAACAAAGGCAATCTATTGTATTTTACAGGCGCTTTCTACCAATGCAAGAATGTTTTCCAGGTGTTTTAAGGACGGAAGACCTGTACAGATCCTGGAACTTGTTCCTGTAAAAATTTTAAAAGGCCTCGTTTAACTGCATTACAAAGTTGAACACCAGAACATATGGATGATAAAAAACTAAGGATCTACGGGCAACTGACCATCAGCAGTATTTCGTTTGCCTGTTTTTACCTGTCTTCTGTTCTGGAAGAGAGCATCAGCCTGTGGAAACTATTAATTTATATTAACGTAACCACCTTCATTGTATGGGAAAGCCTGCGCCTGGGCATCCTGCTGGCAAGACGCATGTATCCGCAAATTCAGCAAACCAAACAGCGCCTGGTATGCGTGGCCATCATTACATTGGTCATAGTAGCTATCTTTCCCTATGTGAAGTTTGGTTTTGGTGACCTGCTGCAGTTGTACGGACCCGGCCAGCCGGCCGGCGGCCCTATACCACTGTATGCTTTTTTACGCATCGTTGGACAAAACATCTTTTTTTGCCTGTTCATTGCTGCAGTTTATGAAGCCATTTATTTTTTTGAA
>DASTMJ010000151.1:0-8268 GCA_035714205.1 Flavisolibacter sp.
AACCCGGAATTATAACTGCCGGACGTATTATTGGTTAACGTACGATAGCCAAATGCACTGCTGCTAAATGATGCATTTTTTTCCAATGCAAACGCTCCGAAACCGCTGCCTTGTGATGAAGTTGCCAAACTCATGGCATTAGCGCCAAAAGCAGCATTTCCTGACCCTGTAACATTTGATGATAAGGCATTACTACCAACTGCTGTATTTTGAACGCCACGAAATGGTATTGGTTCTACTATATTTCCTGCCCCGATATTTTGGAGCAATGCCCTATAGCCAACGGCGGTGTTATCATTGCCAAGTATATTGTTCAAAAGAGCCTGACTTCCGATTGCAGTATTTCTTTGCCCGTCTGTGTTTGATAACAAGGTTTGGTATCCCCAACTTGCGTTTCCAGATGTTAATTCGATCGATCCTGACCGGAGGTTATTTACACGAATATTAAATGGAACGTTATCAGTTGTTCCCAAAAAATGCGAAGCCGGATTTGTGCCGCTATTCCCGGATAATAACCATCCCAGAGCGCCGTTGATGGCGGGGTTATAAGGCCCGAATGATCCATCGCCCAGCAACACGTCGTTTGTATTCCCGGAAAATTTTATTCCATACACTGCCCCGTTTGCATCATGTTTTAAGAGACCTGCACCATTCACTCCCGTTAGTGTATCTAAACGAAAACCGCCGGCCACGTGCAATTTATTTTGAGGGCTGGGTGTTCCTATACCTACGTTTTGTGCATGGGAAAACAGGTTGTACATGCATATCACTGTCAAGGCGAGGTACTTTCTCATATAAGCTCATTTTGTTTGTAAGAGAATAGCGGCCTTAAAGGATATGGTATTTTCGGTTGGGGTAGAAGTGAATTCAAAATTGGATTGAATTGTACATGAAGACAACTACCACTTTGAGCAGGAGCGTTTATTTTTTATGCGGGGAGAACTTACACAATGTGCTCGCTCAGGGCTTTTACAATGGCTTCCTTGCCGCAGTTCACGTGCAGTTTGCTATAAATATTTTTCAGGTGAAAACGGGCTGTATCAAACGAGATCGAAAGTTCTCCTGCGATCATTTTTGCACTATATCCCTTGATCAGCAATTGGAGCACCTCCACTTCACGGGATGAAAGCTGGTAATGTTGTGATTTACCCTGGTGCTGGAAACTGTTTAATACCTGCCTGGCGATAGATGGGCTCATGGGGGCACCTCCTTCCACTACCTGTTGTATGGCTTCAAATAAATGGGAAGGAGAGGTTTTTTTTAGCAGGTACCCATTGGCGCCGGCGCAAAGACACTGAAATAATTTTTCATCATCTTCAAATACGGTGTACATGATCACAGAGGTTTGCGGCCTGGCCTCTTTCACCGATCTCACACCCTGAATACCGTTTTGTCCGGGCATGTCAATATCCATCAGAACCACATCGGGCTCATAGACCCTGACCATGGTTCCGGCTTCAAGGCAATTATTATAATCGCCCACTACATCATAGCCATCCGTATTTTTTAACAGGTAGACCAGGGATTCCCGCAGTGCATCATTATCCTCAAATATTGCAATCCTGATGGCCATGATACGTGAAATTACAGGTGTTATTTACATCTTTACCTACACATTTGGGTAGGCGCTTCATTAATCTTTTAAGGGGATCTTTATTTCAATTGTCGTTCCCCGTGTTTCCAGGGACTCAACCCGGATCTTACCATTCCATTTTTCCACTCTTGACCGCAGGTTTTTCAAACCATTCCTGTGGGTTTTTATGTTGGCATTGAAACCCTTGCCATCATCCCGGAACTGCATGTTCAGGTGGTTTTGATCATGCTCCACCCTGATCCAGATATTTTTTGCCTGTGCGTGTTTGTGAATATTATTCAGCGCTTCTTTGTAAATCAAATACACATCCCTGCGTTGTTCCAGGCTTAGCTTTTTATTACTGGTGTCCTCATCCAACTGCAGGTGGCAATTGGATTGGCTATTGTCGAACAGTTCGGCGGCGTATCGTCTCATACGGGCAATGGTTTCCTGCAAGGAATCATTCCGGCTATTTACACTCCAGATTATATCGTCCATAGCCTGGCTGGATGATTGTACCTCTTCTGAAATTCTTTGTAAAAAGGGCAAGGCCTTACCCGGTTCGTAAAGATTTTTGGTACTTAATTCTGAGAGTATACTAATGTTGGTAAGGGAAGCTCCAATATCATCGTGCAGGTCTGTGGCGATATTGTTACGGACCGTTTGTAAGCGTAATAATTGCCGGATGCGATAACGATATAGTGCATAAAATAAGGTAGCCATGGCTATTATTATCAAACCAATAAACCAACCTTTTTTCCAGAACGGCGAGCCAATAAAAAATGAAAAAGACGTTGGTTTTCCATCTTCGCCATTCCACCCAATTGTCTTTACTTCAAATGTATAGTTGCCGGGAGAAAGACTTGCATAGGAAGCTTCGTGGCTATTTTCCGGTTTACTCCAGGTGGTGTCACCGGCACCTTGTAACCTGTAGCTGTATAATACCTGTCTTTCGTTGATAAAGCCAAGGGCGCTGAATTCGAACCGGGCAGCATTTTGATTGGGGGAGAGTGCCATTTTTTCCGCGGGAGAAAAGATGGTCAGTTTATTGGCATGAACACCGAGAGTCGCTGATAGGATCGATGGCTGGAAGGGTGGCGTTTGATGCAGGTCTTCATCCTTAAAATGAGCAATGCCTGTGTTTGCCAGGCAGACCCAGTCATCATTACCGGCAGGAATGATCTTTTTTACTTCTGCAAAAAAATTAACTGCCTTACTAAAATTAAAAACCCGGAATCCCTTCGATGTTTTCACCAGTTTGTCAATACCCTGGTAAGAGCCGATCCAGATATCCCCCGCCTGCGTCTCAGCAAAAGCACCTACCCAATCTGACATGAGACCGGAGCGGCGGTTGAAATGCTGAACATTGAATAGCGCATTTTCTTTTGGAGAGAGGCAAAAGGCACCTGCATACCGGGTTCCTACCCAAATATTTTTATTCTTATCGGTGTACAGACCTCTTATGGATCGTTCTTTTATCAAATAGGAAAGGTCCTCCACCACAAAACCGCTGTCCCGGCTGTTTTTGCGGCGGCACCTGAATAAACCATCCTCCCAGGTACCTGCCCATATATTTCCATCGTGATCAATGACCAAAGAAGTGATACGGTGCGGTATTATTTTCCGTATTGCGGTTTCTTCAATAGCCTCCAGCCCGTCAAATTTTCCCATAAAAACAGTTCCGTCCGGATGTTGAACAGATGTGACAACTCCTCTCAGGTCTTTACCCATTTTTTTAAAAGGTATGATCCTGTTCTTTTCGACGTCAATCATTCCTATTTTATCAGCATAGTGAATGAGCAGGGGATAGCTGTTTTGAATGGGAACACGGAATCCGGGGTCACCTCCCTCCAGGTCTTTAAATTCTTTGGTATCGAAATCGAATTGCTGAATCCCGTGATCGGTTCCCAAAATGAATTTTCTATCTTTCAAATGGTGAAGGGAGATCACATCATTTTTAAATTCTTTGTTCCCGGTGTTATAAAAGACCACGTTGTTTTTAGATACCCATTTAGCCAGTCCCAATGCCGTTCCGATCCAAAGGTTATTCTCCTTGTCGCGGGTAAGCGCATGAATGATTGCGGAGGGCAGGCCATCTTTTTCGTTGTAAACATGATAGTTTCCACCGGGCAACAGGTGTACCAGGCCCTTTTGGGTGCCAATCCAGTAGCTGCCATCTTTTTCTTCTACCATGGAGGTGACCTGCACATGATCCAGGGGAGGAATATTAAAACCGGCAGGTAAAGGCGCATTTGATATGGACGGTTTAGTACCGGTATTTATTTGCAGGAGTTTTAGTCCAACAGATGTGCAGGCCCATATTCTTTGTTTTGAATCACGGAAAAGTTTATAGAAATGCCCGGTAAGTGTTTTGGAGATCAAAGCCACGCCCAGGTCTTTATTATAGATCACCATGCCGTTATCGACGCCATCAGTTAAAAGCATGGCGTTGGGGATGGCTAAAAAATGACCCAGGGAGAGGGCTGTTGTTTCCTGTGGCGGCCGGATGAGGTTATCTTTTTTATATTCATAAAAACCATTTGCATCTGTAGATAAGAGCAAGCGGTCTTTAAAGGGTGCAATGGAATTTACCGCACTTGGCACCCGGAGTCCACCGCGGAGGCTATTGTTCTGAATCATATCGACCGAACCATTATTTTCTGCGACCAGCAGCTTCCCTTCTACTTCGATAATATCATTGATGACGTTATGAGAAAGACCGTTAATGGTTGTATAGTTTGTGAATTTGTAGCCATCATACCGGCTTAATCCTTCAAAGGTTCCGATCCAGATAAAACCTTTTTTATCCTGGTAAATGCACCGTACGGGGTTGGCTACCAGGCCATCGTATACTGTGTACTTTATAAAACTGACCTGCTGACACTGTACCTGCAGGAACAACCCTGAAGCAAGCAAAAAAGATATGATGAACCTGGGTTTCATCTCAATAGAGGAGCAGTTGGTTTATTTGAGGCATACCGAATACCTGCTTATGTTATTCAAGATACAAAAGAAAACAGGCTTAGTATAGAGAGGGCAAAACCGAATAATTGTCCCCGAAGTTGTGCCTATTACCAGGCAAAGGAAATAGAATATAAAGGACTAAATGTAATTGACATGCGATTTTTATAAACCGGGCAGGTAAGGGTTAAAAGTAATAATTCTTATAGCGCTATATTGTACCCAATAAAAAAGGGTCTCAATTTCTTGAAACCCTCGTCTGGCTTGCTCCCCCTTCAGGACTTGAACCTGAGACCCTCTGATTAACAGTCAGATGCTCTAACCAACTGAGCTAAGGAGGAATTTCCGCATCCCTGTGGATTTGGGAGGGCAAAAATAGGAGATTTTCCATTTCTACCAAATAGAAAATGAATGGTTTAGCCCTAAACCCGCAATTTATTTACCCCGGTCAAAAAAACCTGCCTTTGTTTCTTCAAAAAAAAATCATTTGCACTTGCAACTGCAAGTTTGTTTATGTTTCTTTAAGTTCTAATCCAATAACTATGAACAAGTTCCACCAAGGGAAGCCGTTTTTTTCTTTGCTCCTTTTTCAACACCCGTTTTTGCCTGGCTTTGCCTGATCTGCCAGTAGGCCGCATTTATTTCCAACTACTAACCAAAACAACCAATCCTTGAAAACCGATACAAAAACCGTACAATCCTTCCAACTGTACCAGGTGATCCACGAGAGTATAAACCGGTGCCGCCCATTAGCCCAGGAATACAAGGCCGAAATAGAAGTGAACGATGACATCGCCAGTTTTATCACGGTAAAAGCCGACCTGGGAGATCAAAAAAAATTACTGGAGATCGTTTTGTTGAATACCATTCGCTATTCAAAACCTTCGAGGGTCTGTATCAACGTAAAACAAATCCTGTTAACCGGTAAGGAACTGGTGGTGGAGTATACTTTGGTTGATAACGGGACCATGCCTAAACTCTGTGCTGCCAGCTTTGGATATTTCCGTACGCTGGTGCATATACAAAATATGGTGGAAGCCATGAAAGGGAAAATAGAATACGTGGTGGCGCCGGGTTTACCCACCACTTTAAAAATATTATTGCATTACCAATGGGAGCCTGTTTCTGTCTTACCCATACAGACGGGTCAACCTAATTTGGTAAGCAGTAAACGAATCCTGGTGGCAGAAGATAATGAAGTGAACCAGAAACTGATTGAGACCATGCTGGTTAAAAACGGTATAAGGGCTGATTGGGTTGGTAACGGTAAGCAGGCAATAGATCAATTAGAGAAAGAGGATAGCAGCTTTGACATGGTTCTGCTGGACCTTGACATGCCGCATATGGATGGATACCAGGTGGCCCACTATATACGTAAGAAAATTTCCGGCGACCTGCCCATTCTTGCTCTATCGGCCGGCGGTGAGGATTGTATGGAAAAGTGCATGGCCTACGGAATCAATAACCTGGTGAAAAAACCATTCACCGAAAAAGAGCTGGTGGATTCGATTGAACAATTAACGGCCAGCATTTGCAGGGAAGCCTGTTGAGTTACAGAAGTCCAAAAAGTTTATTTTTTTCGAGACCCACGTAAACGCCATCAGCCCTGATCTCTACCGGCCAGTGTTTCAGGTAATAGCCTTCGCCGCTGACATTACGGCCATTCGCCGGGCAAAATTTGTAGCGGTGAACGGGGCAAACCACGTTTCCCAGCGCATCGAGGTAACCATTCACAAAATAGCCACCTGCATGCGGGCATTTGTAGGCAAAGGCAAAAATATTCCCGTCTTTTTTGGAAAGGCAGATACGTTTGCCATTGGCTTCGGTTTCGGCCAGGTTATTAGCGTTAAACGGAATGTCCTCTATGCTATCTGCAACCTTTATCCAATCGATTTTCCCGGTACTCATAGGTCAGTAAAAAAATTCTGTTTTGTAGGGGTAACGGATGCGGTACAATTCCCTTACTTTATCCAGGATGGTTTTCCGCAATTTGTCGATATTGGTTCGTTCCAGTGCAGAAATAAAAATGGCATTGCCGTTGGTTTGCCGTTGCCAGCGGGCTTCCAGGTCTTCCAGTATCTGCTGTTTGGTGCCTTCTTCCAGCCATTCATCAAAGGTGTGTTTGATATAAAGATCCATTTTGTTGAAAACGGTGATGATGGGCTTATCAAATGCTTTCAGGTCCTGCAAGGTTTTATCCACTACCCCAATCTGTTCTTCGTAATTGGGATGGGAGATATCTACCACGTGTAATAAAATATCGGCTTCACGTACTTCATCCAAAGTGCTTTTAAAACTTTCCACCAGGTGGTGCGGTAACTTCCTGATAAATCCAACGGTATCGCTCAACAAAAAAGGAGTGTTCTCATAAACCATTTTCCGGGTGGTGGTATCGAGAGTGGCAAATAGTTTATTCTCTGCCAGCACCTCGCTTTTGCTCAGGAGATTCATAAGGGTAGATTTTCCCACGTTGGTGTAGCCTACCAGTGAAACACGAATAAATTCTCCGCGGTCCTTACGTTGTGTTAAGGATTGTTTATCTATTTCGGCCAAACGTTTCCGTAAAAGAGAAATCTTATCCCGCACAATACGGCGGTCGGTTTCAATTTCGGTCTCACCCGGGCCTCTTGTACCAATACCACCTCCCAACCGTTCCAGGTGTTTCCACATACCGCGAAGGCGGGGTAAGATGTATTGGTATTGGGCAAGTTCCACCTGGGCTTTTGCCTGGGCGGTTTTGGCTCTTCTTGCAAAAATGTCAAGTATCAGGTCGGACCTGTCGATGGTTTTGATGTTTACTTCTTTCTCAATATTGGAGATCTGTGATCCATTCAGCTCGTCGTCAAAGATCAGCACATCAATATCCCTGTCCTGGATGTATTTTTTGATCTCTTCCAGTTTTCCTTTACCTACATAGGTGCGGGTATCGGGGTGCGGAAGTTTTTGAATAAATTTTTTAACCGACACAGCGCCTGCCGTTTCTGCCAGGAATGCCAGTTCATCCAGGTATTCCATCACCTCCTGTTCTTTTTGTTCTTTGTGCACCACTCCCACTAATACAGCTCTTTCTTCCTGGTTGATCTTTTTTTTCTTATCAAGCATTCTCTTTGTTTTATCAAAATTAAAAAAGCGATCCCGCAAAGGTCGGAATCGCTTGTACAAGTATTGTGCAAATCTGTTAGAGTCCGCTCAGTGTTAAGCCAATGGTGAATGGCCGGACCGTAGGTGCCACACCTTCCTTAAACAATGCATTGATGGTATAGGATGTGAACAGGCTTAATTTGCCGTAACCTAACCTGCCTGTGAGTGATAACCGGTTGCTGTTAAAAAAGCGTTTGCTTTTTTCCTTGGATGTATAGGAACGAATGGTGTTGCCATTTTTGTCCACCTCGTTCTTTCCTTTTACCCAGGCACTTAACAGGGTACCTACTTTAGCCCCGATAGCCACCTTAAAACTTCTTTTGTCATCGTCGGGGTTGGAAGAGTAACGAAGTTCAACCGGTGCTTCCAGGTAAGCCGTTGACAATTTGTATTTTTTGAAATGCGTGGTATCTCCTACATTTTTAAATGCCAGCGTTTCTGTTGCGTCTTTTAAGCCGATATAGGTATCCTCAAAAAAAATATGGTCCGTTGCTATCCCGGGACCTAATGCCACGCTGAGGTGCGGATTGGTTTTGAAGGGGAAGGCAAACATAAAATACATATTGAACGTACGTGAAAATCCTGATGTTTTT
>DASTMJ010000152.1:0-6250 GCA_035714205.1 Flavisolibacter sp.
GAAATTTTCGGTCAAACACTTTTCCGATTTTTACCGGGGTATCAGAAAAATATTGGTTCTACTTGAAAAAACAGATTTGCCGGCAAATCTTAGTTTTTACCTGGAACGAATTAAAAAGCTACTAAGTGAAAAACCTTTGCAGGAATTGTCTGTAACAGAAGAAACTGAAAAGTTTACGGTACAGCAAAACCTGTATTATGCATATTACCTGAGCCGGGACTATAAAAGGGATACGCTTGAATTGATTGATATATTCAGCCGTTTGGAGGCTTGGTATTCCATGGCCATGGCTGTAAAAACCTATCATCTCGAATTTCCGGAATTCATTGAATCGGAACAGCCTTTTTTAAGTGCAGAAGGATTGTATCACGTTATGTTGCAGAACCCAACTGCATATGACCTTGTGTTAAAACCGGAACAAAATTTCCTCTTCTTAACCGGTGCTAATATGGCAGGAAAAAGTACATTGATCAAAGCAGTAGGCTCCTCCGTATTTATGGCGCATATAGGATTGGGTGTGCCTGCAAAAAAAATGAAACTTACTCTTTTTGATGGTTTGCTAACCAACATCAATGTTTCTGATAACATTGCCAGGGGAGAAAGTTATTTTTTTAACGAAGTACAGCGCATCAAAAACACCATTTATAAAATAAATGATGGGAAAAAATGGCTGGTACTTATAGATGAACTATTCAAGGGAACAAATGTGCAGGATGCCATGAAATGTTCTCTCACAGTTATAAAAGGATTAATTAAAATAAAGAACTCGCTCTTTATACTTTCCACACATCTGTACGAGATAGGTGAAGAACTAAAACAATTTCCAAACATCGGATTTAAATATTTTGAGACCAACGTTTCCGATGACCAGCTGGAGTTCAGCTACCAGTTGAAAGAGGGCATCAGCAATGACCGAATTGGCTATGTTATTTTAAGAAGGGAAAAAGTTGTGGAGATGTTAGAAAAACTATAACATTTTTGCTGCTTATCTGCTTATTAATATCTTGAAGATCATAATTTCCTGTATGAAACGATTTTCAAGCTTGCTTTTTGTGTTTTTTTATTTTGGCGCCTGGTCACAAAGTATAGATGTTCTGCATTACAGATTCGAAATAGAGCTGTCTGACAATTCAGATGCTATAAATGGAAAAGCTTTCATTACTGTAAAATTTACCGGGGAGGCTTCTGCCTTACAGCTGGATCTTACATCTGGTGAGGATGAAAAAGGAATGTATGTGTTTGAAGTAAAAGAAAACGGGAAAAAACTGGTTGCCACACACAGGAATAATATCATCACCATTAACCTGGATAAACCTGTTAAAAATGGGGAAGTAAGAACTTTTGAGATCAGCTACATGGGTACTCCAAAAGATGGGCTGATTATTTCAAAAAACAAATACAACGATCGAACATTTTTTGCCGATAACTGGCCCGACAGGGCACACAACTGGATTCCTTGTAACGATCTACCATCAGATAAAGCAACGGTTGAATTTATTGTTACAGCCCCGTTGCATTACCGGGTTATTTCTAATGGCTTATTGGTTGATGAAAAAATTAACGGGAACAACAAAAGAACTCATTGGAAAGAAGAAATTCCGATTCCAACAAAAGTAATGGTGATTGGAGCGGCTGATTTTGCTGTTAAAAGAGTTGACAGCTCTTACCCGGTGCCGGTAACAGCGTGGGTTTACAAACAGGACAGCACCAAGGGGTTTTATGATTATGCTTTGGGGGATGATATTTTGAATTTTTTTGAAACACTTATAGGCCCTTATCCCTTTAAAAAACTGGCGAACGTTCAGTCAAAAACAATATTTGGGGGAATGGAAAACGCCAGCGCTATTTTTTATGCGGAAAATACAGTAACAGGAAACCGTAATTCAGAAGCGCTGATGGCTCATGAAATTGCTCACCAGTGGTTTGGCAATACGGCAACCGAAAAAAGCTTTGCGCATGTATGGCTGAGCGAAGGTTTTGCCACCTACCTGACCGACATGTACATTGAACAGAAATACGGCGTGGACAGTTTTCAAAAACGATTGGAGCAGGAGAGGCAGGAAGCAGTTGAATTTGCAAAATCATCCAAACAGGCCGTAGTGGATTCAACATCTGATTTGATGGATCTTTTAAGTCCAAACAGTTATCAAAAAGGAGCCTGGATATTACACATGCTACGCAACGAGGTGGGTGATACTAATTTCAAAAAGATCATCCGTACATATTTTAATCAATACAAATTTGCCAATGCCGATACAAGAGATTTACAAAAGGTAGCAGAAAATGTTTCGGGCAAAGAACTCGGATGGTTTTTTGATCAATGGTTATACCGGCCGGGTGTTCCTGTGTTGGATATAGATATGAAAGTTGATGGTGAAAATTTTAAGCTGGAGATAAAACAGGGAGAAAGGATTTATCGTTTCCCCATCGATGTGCAGATCATTGGCAACCTTGGTACAGAAAGCTTCAGGCAAACATTTTATGTTGACGGTAAAGAAAAAGAATTCAAGATCAAAACCACAGGACCTTTCAGGGTTGTAATCGATCCGGATAAAAAGCTGTTGTATACAGAAAAATAATTTCTCAATAAAAAACCTCTGAATACTTTCAGAGGTTTTTACATTTTCGCTTGATATCTCCCACCCGATTATACCAGCATGGTAACCGGGTTCTCCATATACTTTTTGAATGTTTGAAGGAAGGCGGCACCAACGGCTCCGTCAACACTTCTGTGATCGCAGCTCAGTGTGATTTTCATAACATTGCTTACACCAAATCCATCACCTTTTCTGACTACAACTTCCTTAATTCTGCCAACAGCCATAATGGCGCTGTCCGGTGGATTTATGATGGCTGTGAATTCTTCAATATCCATCATTCCCAAATTAGAAATGGTGAATGTATTACCACTAAACTCGTTAGGCTGTAGTTTTTTATTTCTTGCTTTGCCGGCTAGTTCCTTACTTTCTGCACCAATCTGGCTCAGGCTTTTTTGATCGGCAAAGCGTATAACTGGAACGATCAATCCATCTTCAACAGCCACAGCCACTCCAATATGTATATGTTGGTATTGACGTATAAAATCTCCCATCCATGAACTGTTAACAGCGGGGTGTTTACGCAGTGCCATGGCGGCAGCTTTCACCACCATATCGTTGAAAGAGATCTTTACATCACTAACTTCATTCATTTGTGTTCTGGCAGTCATGGCATTATCCATGTTGATCTCCATGGTCAGGTAAAAATGCGGTGCACCAAATTTGCTTTCACCCAAACGCCTGGCAATTACCTTGCGCATTTGTGAAACCGATTGGTCTGAATATCCTTCCTGGCCCGTAACAACCGGTTGCAATGATGGTTTTTGGCCTTCTGTGGGCTGACCACTTGCAGCTGCTTGTTTTACCGGAACAAAATTGTCGATATCGCTTTTAACAATACGACCATTATCGCCACTTCCATGCACCTGGGAAAGATCAATACCTTTTTCTTTAGCTAATTGTTTAGCTAGTGGTGATGCTTTGATTCTTCCTTCTGTTGTAGTGGATTGGGTTGCAGGTTGAGCAGTTTGTTGAGCTTGCGGCTCAGCCGCCTGTTGTGCCGGTTCCTGGCTCTTTCCTTTCTGTTCAGAACCTTGGGCACTACCCTTGGCAGCGGCAACAATGGCATTTACATCCACTTTCCCTTCCTCGCCAATGATGCAAAGCAATTCATTAACAGCTATCTTTTCCCCTGGTTTGGCACCTTGGTATAACAGTTTGCCATTCTTATAGCTTTCAAGTTCCATTGTGGCCTTATCGGTTTCAATATCAGCCAGAACATCACCCTTTTTAACATCATCACCAACATTCTTGTGCCAACCTGCAATTACGCCTTCTGTCATTGTATCACTCAATCGGGGCATCAGTACCACTTCTTCCATTTTTGAAAGATCTAACGATTGTGTAGTGGATGATGATTGGGTTGGTTGAGTAGATGGTTGTTGTGGAGCCGTTTCCTGGGTTTTGTTAGTTGTGGGTTGTTGCGTTGCTTTACCTACCAGGCCGGTAATATCTTCTCCCGGGTTGCCAACAATGGCCAGCAGTTCGTCAACATTGATTTTTGAACCTTTATCGCCACCCACATATAAAAGAGTACCTTCTTTATAGCTTTCCAACTCCATGGTAGCTTTATCCGTTTCAATTTCGGCAAGCAGTTCACCTTTTTTTACGGGATCACCCACCTTCTTATGCCATGCTGCTATTACACCTTCCGTCATCGTATCGCTCAGTCGGGGCATCAATATCACTTCAGCCATGATTCTTGTTCGTTTATTTTGAGTGCCGAAATTAAAGCAAAACAGGGAAATAAGGGGAAATGATGATGATTGTATTGTTTAGACGGGTCAGTTGTTCTTCCACCCGTTATTCCATATCCGATCAACTAACCTGTTCAATAATAATTTCTACCACACCCAATAGCTTACTTCTTTACTATGGCATCTTATTTATAAGTAAATTACTCAGTTAAAACGGATTTGATATGAAGATTGCATTTCACGGGGCCGCCAGGACGGTTACGGGCTCGAAACATTTGATTACTTTAAAAAACGGTAATAAAATATTATTGGATTGTGGAATGTTCCAGGGGATGGGAAAGGATACAGATAGTTATAACCGTACGTTTGGCTTTAACCCCGAAGAAGTGACAGCTATGATCTTATCTCATGCACATATAGATCACTCGGGTTTAATACCAAAGCTGGTAAAGGAAGGTTTTAAAGGGAAAATATTTTGTACCGATGCCACAAAACAATTGGCTCACCTCTTACTGGAGGACTCTGCCGAAATACAGGAAAGTGATGCAAAATTTCATAACAGGGGCAGTCGGGCACAGGGAACACCCTTATTACAGCCCCTATACACCTTAGAAGATGCAAAAAATTCATTTTCTTTTTTTAACGAACATGATTATGGCCAGTGGTTCCCGGTGATTGATGGGGTGGAAGCAATGTTTACCGATGCAGGACATATTATTGGAAGCACCTGCGTGCATGTGCGCATCACCGAAAATAACACCACCAAACAAATAACATTTAGCGGCGATGTGGGACGTTATCGTGATGTGATATTAAAATCACCACAAACATTTCCTCAGGCAGACTACATTCTTCTTGAATCAACTTATGGAAATAGCCTGCACGAGGATGTTCATACCTCTATTGATCTGTTGCTTTCCTGGATCGAAAAAACTTGTATCGAAAAGAAGGGAAAGCTGATTATCCCGGCATTTAGCCTTGGAAGAACACAGGAGATTTTATATGCTTTAAACCAGTTAGAGCTGGAAAACAGGTTACCCAAACTTGACTACTTCCTCGATAGCCCCTTGAGCATGGCGGTAACCGACCTGGTTAAAGGTTATACCTCCTATTTTAATAAATATATACAACGGGTTATGCAAAGCGACACCGATCCTTTTATGTTTAGTGGATTGAAATATATAAAATCAGTTGACGAATCCAAGTTATTAAACTACCGTAATGAACCCTGCGTGATCATTTCAGCAAGTGGTATGGCAGAAGCAGGTAGGGTGAAACATCATATAAGTAATAATATAGAAAACTCTCATAATGCCATTTTAATGACAGGCTATTGCGAACCCAATTCATTGGGTGGCCGGTTACTGGCAGGAGCTAAGGAGGTTGGAATATTTGGTGTACAGCATGAGGTGAATGCTGAAATTGGCTCCATCAGGAGTATGAGTGCCCATGGCGATTATGAAGATCTTTCCCAATGGTTAGCCTGCCAGGATCCATCTCATGTTCAAAAACTGTTTTTAGTACATGGAGAATATGACGTCCAGATCGCATTTAAGCAGAGGTTAATAAAAAAAGGATTTATGGATGTAGAAATTCCGGAACGGCATTTTGAAGTAGGCTTAAGCTGAAATCAGGATTAATTTCTTTGATACTGGTACAACATTAGCAAACCGTATTGAAATATCAGAATTTTCAGTGTGTAAGATGTGGGATTTGATTTTATGTGCGATGTTGAAAAGCTTTTTAAAAATGAAATCTATTTATTTTAAAATTTTTTGGAAGCAAATACAGTGCGGCCTATCTTTGCCGTCCCAAAAACGAGCCGCGTTCGTCTAAGGGCTAGGACGCCTCCCTTTCACGGAGGTAATACGGGTTCGAATCCCGTACGCGGTACAAAGGTCCCATTATCATGGGGCCTTTATTATTTTAATGTCGCTATCACTCAGATTTGCCGAT
>DASTMJ010000153.1:0-3024 GCA_035714205.1 Flavisolibacter sp.
CAAATATCAGTGGACAGCCGGCACCGCAAACGTTTAGTGAGATATCGCCGGAAATACAAAAGGCTGTTGATTACATTGTTGACTGGAGACGGGATGATGAAATTCCGGCGCAACCTTCACAGATCATCAAATGGATGAATAACGGACGTGTTGAATACATCCGGAAATAAATAACTGTCACTTCACTAATTGTTTTAATTGCCATTGCGATCAGTAATTGAATGGACCTGTTGAAAAATGCCGCGGTTACCATTGACTCTTCACCCTTTACTTTCCGTCTCCTCCCTATATCTTTGCCCGGATGGATATTCAATGCACTCGAAAGGAACTGGCTATTTTCAAAACTGTATCAGATGCTGCCGGACATCTTGGATATCCCTGTTATCTTATTGGAGGTTTTGTGCGGGACAAAATACTGGGCCGGCAAACCAAGGACGCTGATTTTGTTTGCGAAGGAGATGGTTTGCTGCTGGCAAAAGAGGCCGCTCATTTATTACATCCGCACCCACGGGTGAATTATTTTAAAAATTTCGGCACGGCGCAGTTTCGGATGCCTGATGGTTTTGACCTTGAATTTGTTGGTGCCCGCAGGGAAAGTTATCGTTCACACTCCCGCAACCCCGACGTGGAACCGGGCACCCTGGCAGATGACCAGAATCGTAGAGATTTTACGATCAATGCACTTGCCATCAGTTTAAATAAACCAGATTACGGGAAACTTGTAGACCCCTTCGATGGTATTGAAGATCTGAAACAACAATTGATCCGCACTCCGCTAGACCCAAACCAAACTTTTAGCGATGATCCCTTGCGCATGATGCGGGCCATTCGTTTTGCAACGCAATTAAAATTCAAAATTTACCCGGAAACTTTTGCTGCCATAAAAGAAAATGCAGAACGCATAAAAATCGTATCACAGGAACGGATCACCGACGAGCTGAATAAAATCATTCTCACTGAAAAACCTTCGGTGGGCTTCAAGCTATTGATGGATAGCGGCTTACTTGCTCTTATTTTTCCGCAAATGGTGGAACTGGCAGGCGCTGAGTTTATAGAAGGAAAAGGTCATAAGGATAATTTTTATCATACCCTGCAGGTTTTGGATAACGTTGCTGAAAAGTCCGGCAACTTATGGTTACGTTGGGCAGCCATTTTACATGATATCGCCAAACCTGCTACCAAACGTTTTGAAGATGGACATGGCTGGACGTTTCATGGTCATGAAGTGGTAGGTGGTAGAATGGTCCCCAGGATATTTCACCAGCTAAAACTGCCATTAGGTGAGCAGGTGAAATATGTGAGAAAACTGGTAGAACTGCATCTTCGGCCCATTTCATTAACCAAGGAAAATATTACCGATTCAGCTATACGAAGATTGTTATTTGATGCCGGTGAGGATATTGAAGACCTGATGATTTTGTGTAACAGCGATGTCACATCAAAAAATCGATTTAAGGTAAACCGCTACCTAAAAAATTTTGAACTGGTTCGCCAACGATGCAAAGAGGTGGAGGAAAAAGATCATATTCGCAACTGGCAGCCACCCATCACGGGCGAAGTGATCATGGAAACCTTTGGCATAGCTCCATCAAAACCCGTTGGTATTATAAAAGATGCTATAAAAGATGCCATACTTGATGGCGAAATACCCAACGATTACCAGGCTGCCTTCGAATTTATGTTGCAAAAAGGTAAGGAGTGTGGGTTAGCTCCTGTCTAAGCCGTTTTCTCTATATTTGGGGTTTATTGAATGTGAAATCAACCACATGGCTATACTGAAATTCAGAGTGTATTTTGAAGAAGATGACAGCGTTTACAGGGATGTTGCTATCCGGCACAAACAAAGTTTTTTTGATCTGCACGAAGCAATCTTAAAGGCATTTGAATTTGACTCCAAACACCAGGCAACTTTTTTCAGGAGTAATGATCACTGGCAGCGCGGCAGGGAAATTACCCTTGAACAATATGAAAAACCGTACAAAGCGCCACCGCTTCTAATGAAAGAAACAACCATTGGTTCCGAGATAAAAGACACCAACCAGCGGTTTGTTTATACCTATGATTTTGCAAAGGGCTGGACCTTTCTTATAGAATTGATCAATGTATCTAAAGAAGAAAACCCAAGGCTGGTATATCCTGCAATGGTTCGGAAGGAAGGAATTGCTCCAAGCCAGTATGGTACCAAAAGCCTGTTGGGTGAACGTTTTGCTGATGTGGAGGAAAAATACGATCTCACAAAAGGTGCAGAAGGGTTTGGTGAGGAAGGAGAAGAGGGGGGTGGTGAAGATTTTGGTACGGCTGCCGAAGAAACTGGCGGTGATAACGAAGAATATTAAACTTTCAAACAATCAAATTTTAAAAAACTCTGTCATGTAAAGGCAGGGTTTTGTTTTTAAAATGGCAACAGGAAAAAAAACGGTTATTGTAATTGCCGGTCCTACTGCAGTGGGTAAAACCGCGGTTGCCATTGCTGTTGCAAAACATTTTAATACCGAGATTATTTCTGCTGACAGCCGCCAGTGTTACAAAGAATTAAATATTGGAGTAGCACGTCCTTCTGTTGATGAGTTGAAAATGGTGCCGCATTATTTTATTGCTTCACATTCCATTCACGAAAAAGTAAATGCTGCGGCTTTTGAAAAATATGCCTTGGAAAAAGCGGCTATGATATTTGAACGGCACGATGTCCTGGTAATGGTTGGTGGCACAGGATTATATCTAAAAGCTTTTATGGAGGGTTTGGATGATATTCCGGAAGTGCCCACGGAGGTACACGACCAGGTGGTTGAGGAGTATACCAAAAATGGAATGACCTGGTTACAACAACAGGTTGAAAAATTTGATCCTCTCTTTTTTAATATGGGTGAAACAAAAAATCCTCAGCGGCTGATGCGTGCCCTGGAAGTATTCAGGGCTACAGGTAAGTCTATCATTAGTTTCAGAAAAGGAGAAAAAACCTGGCGGGATTTTGATGTTATTAAAATTGCACTTGAAATACCCAAGCAGCAACTTCACGACAATATC
>DASTMJ010000154.1:0-22496 GCA_035714205.1 Flavisolibacter sp.
GAAACATGGACATTTGTAAGACCTCGATAAGAAACAAGGATTTCAATAAAATGGCTGTGGGTTTCCGCAGCCATTTTTATTTTTAGTCATTTCAATCTGTTTACATTTACAAAAAACAATTATGCAGGATCAGCAACAAAATCAAATCAATATAGAAATATCAGAAGAGGTGGCAGAGGGATCATATGCCAACCTGGCCATCATTACGCATTCGCATGCCGAATTTGTAATTGATTTTGTCAATGTAATGCCAGGCACACCCAAAAGTAAAGTGAAATCCCGAATCATTTTTACACCACAACATGCCAAACGGTTTATGAAAGCGTTAATTGAAAATGTGAACCGTTATGAAGCTGCTAATGGAGCCATTAAAGACCTTGAGGAAATTCAGATACCTCTTACGTTTGGCGGCCCGGCGGCGCAGGCCTAAAAGAAATTTATTTTTAAGATAGAAGACCCGGCTGGGTCTTTGTTTATCGTTGGTCACTATACGTATTTATCCACACAGCATTGTATAAAACCACTCATAAATTTTTTGCTGTTAATTAACATTTCTTTATTTTGGCTCCCGATAGTTCCACCCACACTGAAGACTTTCATTAACTATTAAATTAAACCTCTACATGAGAAAATTTTTGACGCTGCTTACAGTGCTGATGCTGTATTGTGCATTGGCATTTGCTCAAACACGGCCGGTTACCGGCCAGGTAAGGGACGCAGAAGGAAACCCTGTTCCTTTTGCTTCTGTTAAAATCAAAGGATCCAATACCGGTACCTCTGCTGATGCCGAAGGCAGGTTTACCATCACAACACAAACAGGAGATGTTCTGGTAATTACAGCTGTTGGTATGCCTGCCCGGGAAGTTACGGTTGGCGCAGATAACAACCTGGTGGTTTCCATGGCAAGGGGAAATGAAGACCTTTCAGAAGTAGTTGTTACAGCTTTTGGTATCAAAAGAGAGAAAAAAGCACTGGGTTATGCAGTGCAGGAAGTAAAAGGAGAAGACCTTACGGTGGCTAAATCGTTAGACGTTAGTTCTTCACTGGCTGGTAAAGTCGCTGGCGTGAAACTGGTAGGTTCTCCAAGTTCAACTTTCGATAATGCGGATATCATTATTCGTGGTGTAACCGGTTTAGGTATTGCCCCACCCATGTTTGTGGTTGATGGTACCGTTACAGACCAGTCAGCAGTTATTATGGATAATGTAGAAAGTATTTCAGTTCTAAAAGGACCTGCTGCAACGGCACTTTATGGTCAGCGTGCTGCCAATGGCGTGGTAGTGGTTACTACAAAAAAAGGATCCAGGAGAAAATCATCAAGCGTTGAACTAAACCTCGGATTTACAACTGAATCACAGGCCATTGTTCCACCTTACCAGAATGAATACGCTGGTGGGTACTCTTCGTCTGCCACCTCAAAAGGTTCATCCTATGATGATGAAGGTTTTTATATTTTTAAATATAATGCTGCAAGACACCCTGCCTCGTGGGCTGCCTTTGATGGTCAAAGAATGCTGGAGTATGGCGCCGATGAAAGTTGGGGTCCAAAAATGAACGGGCAATTGTACCGCCCATATTACAGCTGGTATCCTGGTGACGAATTTGGCCAGCTTACACCATTAACTCCTCAACCTGACAATGTAAAAGACTTTTTCAGAAATGGTCGCAACCTGAACAATTCAATTGCATTTAATAGCGGAGGTGAGAATTATAATTTCCGCTTGAGCTACGGTAATCAGAACAGGAACCTGATATTACCTGGCGCTAATAGAGACCAGCACCAGCTTGGTGTTAATGGGTCTTTTGATATCAGCAGCCGTATCACTATATCTTCTGATATGGCTTATACCACATCTAAAACTAAAGGAAAACCATTGGAGGGTTATCGCCTGGATGGTTTGAATGTGGCCCAAAACTTTAACCAGTGGTTTCAGCGCCAGTTAGATATGAATAAGATGAAAACTTACCGCCAGCCGGACGGTAGTCTTAATTCATGGAATATTGGTGACCCGAATGCTTCAAGTGATCTGTCCGTTTATGGTCAGCCACAATATTGGGATAATCCTTATTTCGTGATCACAGAAAATTTTGGCACACAAAATCACAGTCGCCTGGTGGGTAATATTGGATTAAATATTAAGATAGCTAAAAACCTGAACCTTCAGTCGTATGCACGTATGAACCAATACAGCAATGAGAATGACTACAGGGTTGCTACTGGTGGTTTGCAACAGGATGGTTATGAAATCGCCCAGAACCAGTTCCGCGAAATGAACTATGAAACCAACCTTTTGTATAAAACACGTTTTGGTAATTTTAGTTTTGATGGTATGGCTGGTGCCAACAGGCGCCAGGAACTATATAGCCAGTTGTATATGGCTACCCAGGGCGGATTAAGTGCTCCCAACTTCTTTGATATTGCTGCTTCTATTGCCCGGCCATCCATTGCTCGTACATACAGGCAAAAAAGGGTCAATAGTGTGTATGGAAAAGCATCTGTGGGCTTCCAGGACATGTGGTTCTTAGAAGGTACCTTAAGAAATGACTGGTCTTCAGCATTACCAGAAGATAAGAATTCTTATTTATATCCTTCTATCAGTACCAGCTTCATTTTTACAGAACTTTTGAAAAACAGTGGCATTTCTTCCTGGTTGACCTACGGTAAAGTTCGTGCTTCCTATGCTTCTGTTGGATCGGATATAGATGCCCACTCTCTTAAAATTTTACTTAATCCAGGTTCCTTCTATGATGGAAGAGCTTCAGTAGCTGTTGGTAACCAATTCAGGGATGAAACCAAGCTGACACCTTCCTTAACAAAAGCCTGGGAATTTGGAGCAGAGTTAAGAATTTTCAAAAGATTTGGTATTGATGCTGCAGTTTACCAGAATAATAATACGCAACAGATCATTCCTTTGGATGTATCTCCTGCAAGCGGTTTCAGTACCGCCTTGGTTAATGCCGGAAACATTGTAAGTAAGGGTATTGAACTTTCATTAAACGCAACTGCTATTGAAACCAAAAATGTAAGGTGGAATATTACGGCTAACTGGTCTAAGAACAGCAACGAGGTTAAGGAATTGTACGGGGATTCAAAAACCTACCTCTACGCCACCAACCGTTATGATACCCGTTTGGAGCATGTAGTGGGCGGTCAGTGGGGTACCTATTATGGACGCAAATGGAGAACTGATGACCAGGGTCGTGTACTTATCAACTATAGTAAAAATGCAACAACAGGTGTAGAAAGTACAACTGGTTTACCGGAGTATGATATCAACCAGGAAATTGGTCAGGTATTGCCAAAATGGACAGGTGGATTGTACAATAGCCTTACTGTAAAGAATTTTGATCTTTCCTTTTCAATTGATTTCCAGAGCGGAGGTTTGTTTTATTCAGAAACAAGAAACTTTAATACCGGTGCTGGTCTGTCTGAGGAAACTGTTGGTCTGAATGATAAAGGTCATGACTGGAGGGATTTCCCCGGTGCTTATAGTTTCACAACAGGTAACGCCGGAATGGGTGGCATACGCATAGACGGTGTGTTAAACGATGGTAAAGGAACTCCAAACAACCGCTATCTGCCTGCCCGGAGCTATTGGTATACTGCCCGCCAGCGTGATGCAAGAAATGTATTGTTGGATGCTTCTTATATTAAATTAAGAGAAGTTCGTTTGGGATATACCATTCCTCAATCTTTCTTGAATACGCTTAAAGTTGTTAAGAATGCCAATATCGGTGTAATGGTTCAAAATGCCTGGTTAATTTGGGCAACTACAAAAAAATATGGTGTAGACCCATCAGAACTGGAAGTTTTCTATCGTGAAGGTGGACAGTTATCTGCCACAAGACAAATAGGTGTTAACCTAAGAGTAACATTTTAAACATCGAATCTATTTGTCTAAACTAAAAAATTTAAAAATGAAAAAAATATTTATTGGTATAGCGGCTCTGTTGGTTTTGGGAGGCTGTAAAAAATTTGAAGATATTAATGAGTCTCCCACTCAACTTAAAGAGGCCTCTACAAGAGCTTTGTTAACTAATGCCTTGCAACAAATTCCCATCCTTACAATGGGTAATGATGCAGCAGGCAGATTGGCAGCCTTATATGTTCAGCATTTGTCGGAAGGACCTTACCCGGCTGCTTCCTTATACTCAGACCGTAACCTTAGTTTTGCAAACTGGTACATAGGCCCCTTATGGAACCTTCAAACCATTATTAATTATAACAATGAAGGTAGGCCGGAAGCAGACCCTCAAAGTAATGGCTCATCGGATAACCAGGTAGCAGTTGCAAGGATCGTAAAGGCGTATTTTTTCCTTCTCATGACAGACAAATGGGGAGATATCCCTTACAGCGAAGCATTACAGGGAGACAAAGCCTTTAGTCCTAAATATGATAAACAGCAGGACATTTATAATAGTCTTTTCCAGGAACTTACCGAAGCGGTGGCGCAGATAAAGGAAAACGAAGCCCCGGTAGAAGGTGATATTTTATTGGACGGAGATATGGCTGGCTGGAAACGTTTTGCCAATACGCAACGTATGCTCATGGCTCTGCGCCTTTCAGAGGCAGATCCTGCAAAAGGAAAAACTGAGTATGCCGCGGCTGTAGCTGCAGGTGTTATCAGTTCCAATGCAGAGAACATCTCTTATAAATTTTTAAGTTCTGATCCAAACAATTATAACCCTTGGTATAACAACTATACGGTTAGTTTGAGAAACGATTATGCAATCAGCAAAACATTGGTTGACTACATGCAATCTAAAAGTGATCCACGACTGCCTGTATACGCAGAAGTATTAGCCGGTAACGAAATCAAAGGGTTACCATACGGACGAAACCAGGCAGTGAATATTCCTGCTGCTTACAGTCGTATAGGCGATGCCTTCAGGGGTGCAGGTTCTCCTTTGCCAATTTTTAATTATGCCCAGGTGTTGTTTACACAGGCTGAAGCTGCAAAAATTGGCTATACTGCTGGTGGTGATGCAGAAGCTGAATTAAAATACCTTGCTGCCATCAAAGCTTCATGGGAGCAATATGGTGTGTATGATCCGGTAAAATATGCGGCTTATATAGCGCTTCCAGACGTGGCCTATACACCTGCCACTGGTTATGAAAAAATAATGACCCAGAAGTGGGTTCACGGATACCTTAATAGTTGGGAAGTCTGGAATGACTGGAGAAGAACAGGATTCCCGGTTCTTACACCAGCAATTGATGCAACAGATGCTCGTGGAATTCCACTGCGTATTGGTTACCCATCCACTGAATCTGCATTAAACGGAACCAATTACAAACAGGCAGTTACGGACCTGGGCGGCAAAGACGATAACTATGCCCTGATATGGTGGCTTAAATAGATAAAACCGAGAATAATTCTAATTAAAAGCCGGCTTCAAAAGAAGCCGGCTTTTTTATAACATCCCTTCATCAGCAAAACTGTAATAACCATCATCACTAACAATCAGGTGGTCCAGTATCTTTATATCAAAGTATTTGGCAGCCTCCTTTATTTTAAAGGTCAGTTCTTCATCGGCCTTGCTGGGTTTAAGGCTGCCGGAAGGATGATTATGGCAAAGTATAAGACTTACTGCATCTTCCTCCAAAGCCTTTTTTAAAATGATCCTGGGGTCGGCCACAGTTCCGGTAATACCACCTTCGCTTATGATTTGAAAATGATTGATCTTATTGGATCGGTTCAGGAAAAGAACCGCAAATACCTCATGTTTATAATCTCTTAACAGGATCTGTAAATAACTGGCCACATCACCACTACTGCTGATTACAGGTTTTTCCCTTGAAGCAAGGGCCTGCCTTCTCCTTCCCAGTTCCATTGCCGCTACAATGCTTATAGCTTTGGCCTCACCAATTCCTTTGATTTTCATCAGCTCCTTAACGGAAAGTTTTCCCACTTCATTCAAATTATCTTTTCCTAATTTAAGTACATCCTGGGCCAGTTCTACAGCACTTTTTTCTTTACTGCCATGGTTAATCAAAATGGCAATAAGCTCGGAATTACTCAAGACCGAAGGACCTTTTTCTAGTAGTTTTTCGCGGGGCCTATCGTCTTTTGCCCAGTGTTTTATTGAGTATTTCTGCTCTTGCATTGCTCAAGTTTAGAAAATAATTTTATGATTGTCAATAATCCTATATATAAACCTAAACCAATCCTATGAGGCGCAATTCTACTTCTGCAATGGGTGCTTTTCATCCCGTTTTATTTTTTATGGTAGTTTATGGTATTTCTTTATTCCTGGCCATATTTGTGTGCAGAACCGTTTACAATACGCTGAACAACGATACAACTGCTACGCAAACCGTTGAAGCCAGTTATGCCGTTCCGGGCAGTAATGCTACTGCATTAAGATAATATTTTATTTAACTTGTCTGTTACATGGGGGAGGAAAACTTTCATCCCCTTCTATGTTTATGTGCTGAAATAAATAATTGCAGGTTTCTTTCAAAATTGGAGCGGCTTCCTATCTTCGCCGCACATTTTCAGCCATGAATCCTACTGCCAAAATTTTTGCCGGTACCGGCTCTCAAAAACTTACTGAACGCATTTGTAAAAGTTACGGCTGTCCCATGGGACAGATCAATATCCAAAAGTTCAGTGATGGGGAAATTCAGCCTATTTTTCTTGAAAGTATAAGAGGTGATTTTGTTTTTTTAGTACAAAGCACCTACGCACCGGCCGACAACCTCATGGAACTGTTGCTTATGATAGATGCGGCCCGTCGTGCTTCTGCCTATAAAATCATTGTGGTGCTGCCCTATTACGGGTATGCCCGCCAGGATCGTAAAGACAGGCCCAGGGTTGCTATTGGAGCTAAGCTGGTGGCTAACATGCTCGTAGCAGCAGGGGCAAACAGGGTGATCACCATGGACCTGCATGCCCCACAGATTCAGGGTTATTTTGATATTCCCGTAGATCACCTGGACAGTTCAGCTGTTTTTATACCTTATATAACACAACTCAAACTCGAAAACCTTACCTTTGCCGCCCCTGACGTGGGGGCAACTAACCGTATACGGGAAATTGCCTCTTATTTTGAAGCTGAAATGGTGATTTGTGATAAGCACCGTAAACGTGCCAACGAAATTGCCAGCATGGTGGTGATAGGAGATGTGACAGATAAGGACATCGTGATCATAGACGATATTTGCGATACCGGGGGAACACTTGCTAAAAGCGCCGCTCTTTTAAAAGAAAAAGGTGCCCGTAGTGTAAGGGCTTTAATTACACACCCTGTTTTAAGTGGTAAGGCCTACGAAACCATTGAAAATAGTGTGTTGGAAGAACTCGTGGTATGTGATACGATTCCTTTAAGGAAGGAATCATCAAAAATCAAATACCTGACCACCGCCGAACTGTTTGCAGTTGCCATACGTAATGCGTATGAAAATAAAAGTATCAGCAATTTGTTTTTTCATTCGGCAGGAAGATCAAAATAACGGTTCATTGTTGAAAAAATGAACTAAAATCAAAAGCGTTTAAAACAAACATTCATAAAATGAAGACAATTACAATCGAAGGACAACTGAGGACCGAACATGGCAAGTCAGCCACCCGCCAGCTTCGCTCTCAGGAACTTGTGCCTGGTGTAATTTACGGGGGTGCACAGGAGATCAATTTTGCTGCTCCTGCAAAAGCCTTTAAAGGACTCGTATACACACCAAACTTCCAGTTAGCGGAAGTAACAGTTGATGGTAAAACCTACCGTTGCATTTTAAAAGACCTGCAATTTGACAAGGTTACTGATTCCCTGATCCACGTTGATCTTTTGGAACTGGTTGAAGACAAAAAAGTGATAGCAACAATTCCTTTAAAGTACGTAGGAACTGCCGCTGGCGTAAAAGCAGGTGGCCGTTTGGTTGCAAAAATGAAGTCTTTAAAGGTAAAGACCTATCCACGTTACCTGAAAGAACAAATTGAGGTCAATATTGACAACCTGGAAATTGGTGAAAACCTGCGTGTGGAAGATGTAAAGGATGAAAACTACGAGGTTTTGAACTCTCCCCGCATTCCAATAGTATCAGTAGTTACAACCCGTGCTTTGCGCCAGGAAGAAGCAGCTGCTCCGGCTAAAGGTGCTGCACCTGCCGCCCCGGCAAAAGCTGCTCCTGCAAAAAAATAATGTGAATTCATTACTATAAATCCCGCCACCGGCGGGATTTTTTATTTAAACGATATTTGCAATCTGTATGAAATTTCTGATTGTTGGCCTTGGAAATGTTGGAAGTGAATATGCCCATACCCGACATAATATTGGTTTTGATGTGGTAATGGCTTTTGTAACCAAACATGGCGGGCAGTTTAAACAGGACCGTTTGGCTTATGCATCTGAATTGCGTTGGAAAGGGAGGAGTTTTATTTGTATTTGTCCAACAACTTTTATGAATCTGAGCGGGAAAGCAATAAAATACTGGATGGATAAAGAGAAAATAGACCTGGAAAACATTTTGGTTATTGTAGATGACCTGGCCCTGCCCTTAAACAAAATTCGGATACGACCTGGCGGTAGTGATGCCGGGCATAATGGACTAAAAAGCATCCAGGAAACACTTGGAACCACTAATTATCCGAAATTGCGCTTTGGTATTGGCAATAATTATCCAAAAGGAACCCAGGTTGATTTTGTGTTGGGTAAATGGTCAAAAGAAGAGGAACTGGTTGTAAAATTAAAAATTGATAAATGTGTTGAAGTTATTGAGTCTTTTGCCACCATAGGTTTGACAAACACAATGAATAAATTCAATAATGTTGAAATAGCGCTATGATAAATAAGAGTAATTATTTACTTTAGCGCACCAACTCTATTTTCCCTGTAAAATCCTTTTTCTTGCAAAAGCCATAAAATATATGGGATGACAGCGTATTGCTTGGTATCCTTTTGTATTTAACCAAAAACCACTTCTTTATGAAGATATTTTGCGTAGGACGTAATTATGCTGAGCATGCCAAAGAATTAGGCAGCGATTTACCAGATGAGCCCGTAATTTTTATGAAGCCCAAAAGTGCATTGCTTCAACCCCACACTCCTTTTTATTACCCTGAGTTTACCAATGAACTTCACTATGAATGTGAATTGGTTTTACGTATCTCCAAAAACGGTAAATACATACAGGAGAAATTTGCAAGTAAATATTATGATGCAGTAACAGTGGGAATTGATTTTACGGCAAGGGATATTCAAAACGAGCTAAAAGAAAAAGGTCTGCCATGGGAAAAAGCTAAAGCATGGGATAACTCTGCGGCTGTAGGAAAATGGCTACCACTTACTAATTTCAAAAATAAAAAGGACATCAATTTTGGATTGTATAAGAATAAAGAACTGGTACAGCAGGGTAATTCAAAAGATATGATCTACGATTTTGATTATATCATTTCCTACATCTCGAACTTCTTTTCTGTAAACATTGGCGACCTTGTGTTTACAGGTACTCCAAAAGGGGTGGGAGAAATTGTTGTTGGAGATGAGATTGAAGCGTATATAGAAAAGGAAAATTTGTTAACACTGGACGTTAAATAAAAAAGCTGTTATGGCAAATTTGAGCCGTTCCGTATGGAGCGGCTTTTTATTTGTTCCATACTTTACACGCAACCCCGCCACTTCTGACTAAGAGTTTATTGTTTTAGTATTGCATACATTCTCTCTTAAATTTGTTGCATTCAAGCTATATGACAGATCGTAATTTATTGCTGCAAGCCTATCGATTGATGTTCAGTGTAAAGGTGATGGCAGAAACCTATGAAGCAAACAGGTCCATCACAAAATATGTTCACTCAACTTCCCGCGGGCACGAAGCCATACAATTGGCAACTGCGTTTCATCTCAAACCCCATGATTGGGTGAGTCCCTATTACAGGGATGAAAGCTTATTACTTGGGATGGGATGGACCCCGTATGAATTAATGCTGCAACTACTTACAAAGGCGGAAGATCCTTTTACAGGTGGCCGCAGTTATTATTCTCACCCCAATTCCATAGAAGTTGATAAACCAAAGATCATACATCAGAGCAGTGCAACCGGTATGCAGGTTATACCAACCACTGGTGTTGCGCAGGGTATTCAATACCTGGAAACGATAGGGCATACACAATTTACAAAAGGCGATGCCCCGGTGGTTATCTGTTCGCTGGGTGATGCTTCTGTAACAGAAGGGGAGGTAAGTGAAGCACTACAATTTGCTGTATTAAAACAATTGCCGGTAATTTACCTGGTACAGGATAATGAGTGGGGAATTAGTGTTTCTGCAGAAGAAGGGCGGGCCATGGATGCATACGAATATGCTGAAGGCTTTAAAGGTTTAAATAAAATAAGGGTAGATGGAACGGATTTCTATGAGAGTTACGCTACTATGCAGCGTGTTATTGAACATGTTAGGGAATATAGAAAACCCTGGCTGGTTCATGCAAAAGTTTGTTTGCTTAATCATCATACAAGTGGCGTTCGAAAAGAATTTTACAGGACTGATGAAGATCTGCAAAAGCATGCCTGCAGCGATCCCCTACCAAAATTCAGGCAATCAATTATCGGTGATTTTGGCTCAGAATATATCCAGCAAATAGAATCAGAAGTTACATCAGCAATAAAACAACAATTTGAAAAGGCAGTTGCGGCACCTGAGCCTGATCCTTTAAAAGTGGCTGATCATGTATTTGCACCTACACCGGTAAATCGGGAGATGGGTGAAAGAGCTCCGGCAGGAAACGGTAAAGTAATTATGGTAGATGCTGCATTGTTTGCCATTCGTGAATTGATGGAGGAATATGATAAATGTGTGTTGTATGGACAGGACGTAGGTAAACGTTTAGGTGGCGTATTTCGGGAAGCAGCAACACTAGGTGAGCAATTTGGTGATCACAGGGTTTTTAACACCGCCATACAGGAGGCATATATCATAGGATCTACTGTGGGTATGAGTGCCGTGGGTATTAAACCCATTGTAGAAGTACAGTTTGCAGATTATATCTACCCGGGCATGAATCAATTAGTTACCGAGATTTCAAAATCCTGTTTTCTTTCCTGTGGCAAATTTCCCGTGTCAACAATCATACGTGTACCCATAGGTGCTTATGGCGGTGGTGGTCCTTATCATAGTGGCAGTGTTGAATCAACTTTGTTGACTATTAAAGGAATTAAAATCGCATATCCTTCCAATGCTGCGGATATGAAAGGATTGATGAAGGCTGCATTTTATGATCCGAATCCTGTTGTAATGCTGGAACACAAAGGTTTGTATTGGAGTAAAGTGCCCGGAACTGAAGAGGCAAAAACCATTGAACCTTCCAGGGATTATATACTACCTTTTGGTAAGGCAAATATTGTGTTGGAAGCAAGCCCCGAGGCGATTGAAAATGGAGAAAGTGTTTGCGTTATAACTTATGGCATGGGTGTGTATTGGGCAAAAGCTGCAGCTAAAGAATTTAATGATGCAATCGAAATTCTTGATCTGCGCACTCTATTTCCATTAGATGAAGAACTTATCTATGCTACAGTAAAAAAACATGGTAAATGTTTAGTGCTTACCGAAGAACAGCAAAACAATTCATTTGCTGAAGCCCTGGCAGGACGTATTTCCAAAAACTGTTTTCAGTGGCTTGATGCGCCAGTTGATGTATTAGGCGCACTGAACCTTCCTGCAGTACCATTAAATACTGGGTTAGAAGCAGCTATGTTGCCGAATGCAGAAAAACTAAGTCAGCGATTGAGTTCACTGATTGCCTATTGATAACTTCTACATCGGTTATCAAAATTTTTTGTACAATTAAAAAGGATAACCAATGGCAAGGTTGTAAACAATATTTTCCCTCCGCCAATCCCGGTCGCTTAAATTAATACGGTTAGCTACCCATGGGTTTTGTTCCCAAGGTTTTCGTAATGGAAAGCCTACGTCGAAACGAATAACAAACAAGGTAATATCGAGTCGTAAACCCACACCTGCATCCATGGCCAATTCTTTTAAAAACCTGGAAGAGAATTTACCACCGGGCCTTTTGGTATAATTGCTGTCATTGAATAACCAGATATTACCCGCATCAAAAAAGATAGCACCATAAATAGGTCCCGATATTCTTGGGCGGAACTCTGTATTGAATTCCATTTTTATATCGCCTGTTTGATCGGGAATAAAACTTGCAGGGTCAGGTGAACGATAGGTGCCCGGTCCTACACCACGGCTTCTGAAACCCCGTAAACTATTGTTGCCTCCAACAAAAAACTGTTTTATATAAGGCAATTCAATTGAATTACCATAAGGGTATCCAAAACCTAAGATCAGGCGGTTTGCCCATGATGAATTCAATCCGACCTTTCGGTAATACCTGCCATCTGCTTCAAATTTCATATACTGTGCAAAAGGCGCATTAAATAACCTTTGTTCTTTACCTTCTTTATAATCTGCCCCGGTCAATAGCCCAGCAACATTTCCGGAAAAATCTACCAACCCTGTAAAATAATAGGAGTTAATCTTTTGAAGACCGTTGAGCACTTCATTATAACTATATTGGTAATTGGTTCCTAGTATAAACTGGCTCTGGGTATTTTTTCCAAGAATAGGATCTTTTTTAACCAGCGAATCATATTTGGGTGTTACATCCAATGCCTGAACATAATTAATGGACACAGGATTAAACTCATGTGTTTTTTTGATGCTTCTTCTTGCAATATAACCATACTCAAACCGGTAAGAATTGAGAGTGAAAAGCGAACGCCTGTTTAAAATATCATAACCAAGCCTGAACGTAGTTCGCGGAGCAAAACCGCCTCGGTAACGAAGTGTTCTGAAAGGAATAATGATGTGAGGAATGGATAGATTTATTTCTGCACCGGTGCGGTAGGTATTGTAGCCACTTAAAGCACCACTAAATTGTACATCAGAACCTACGTAAGCAGAAAAATTCAGGTGTTCGCCTCCCTTAAAAAAATTACGATTCAACCAGCTAAGCCGTACCTCAGATCCATTTAAATTGTTGGAACGGTTGGTAACGGTAAATTCTGCCCTTAAAGATTTTGAAGGCATGGGTGTCAGGTAATAAAAAACATCCAGCTTATTTGAATCTTTTTGCTCAAAACGGTTTTTTACAAATTTGAAAAGATCTAGATTGATCAACCGGTTTAATGTCAGGTTATGATCTGTCCGGTTATAAACATCGGCAGAATCAAACTGCATGGATTCTTCAAAAAGGCCGGGGCGGAATTTTTTTTCTTTGTCTACAACAAAGTAGCCTTTATGTAATGCAGCATGCGAAAGAACTGTATCTTCTTTTGCGGTATTCAAACTGTAATTGCTATAGATGTATACATTATCAATCCCGTAAATCTGGCCAGCTTCCCTGGGCATTTCAGGTTTTACAGTTACATACATATCTACCAGGTTTTTCCCAATGCTACTATCGGTTTTTACCAGTAAATATTCAGGACTGAAATAATAAAACCCACGTTCTTTCAAATAACCATCAATCCGTAACCGTTCACCTTTTATCACATCAAGGTCAAATGGTTTGCCTGGCAGCAATAAAGTATTGGCTATGCTTTGCTGAATGGTTTGAGACAGGTCGTTGCTGTCTGAAGGAAAATGTACTGAATTGATCTTATACTGACTTCCTGATTCGGCCTTATAAACGGCTCTTGCTTTTTTTCTTTTTACCACTGTATCACCGGAAACTTTAGCCCGGAAATAGCCCTTGTTTTCAAGATGACTTTGCAGGATCTCTACATTTTTAGTAAGATCGAGCTGGCTAAACAAGACAGGTGGTTCACCCCATTTATCACGCAGTTTTCCGAAAAACGAATTTGGTTTTTTGTTTCTAAAAAGATTATAGAAAGAAAGTTTGATGCGCATGCCGAGAAATTTGGAATTGGGCCTGGGACGTGTCATTCCTTCCAGGTCGCTGCGCAATATTTTCTTTTCCCTTACGGTTAAAGTTGGGCCATTTAATTCTACTGTTGCTCCTACATACAACTTTTCATTAGCTGCAAGGTGTCTGGTATTACTACAGGCTGTAAACAATAAGCTACCAATACAAACAATCAATAGATTTAAATACTTCACTTTCATTTTTCCTGTCCGTTTTCTTGAGTGCCTTCTGGTGTTACTTTCTGTTTTCTTCTTCTTAATATTTCACTGAAACGGTTATAATCCACATTCAGAATAAAACCAAGACCAGTTTCAATTATATAGCCATCCACAACGCCTGTGTATTCATTTTTTCTGAAAAATCGTAACAGGTAGCGTCCGTCTTTAGTTATTTGGTAGCTAACCGCTACATTACCAGCAATATTATTATTGGTTTGGTTGCTGTTTTGCGGCCCCTCCAGTTCAAAGTTGCTTCCTATAGAAACCTGCAACCTGTCATTTAGCAATCGTTTACTCAACCCGATATTTAAATCCGTTCTATTTCTTCTTTCACCTGTTGTATAGTCTTCGGTTGTTGCTATATCAAAGTTGAGATCTACTCCTTGTATAAGTCCGCCAGCAAGGTTGTTTAGTTGTTCCGTCAATAATTTGCTGGCACTTTGTCTTGCATATGTTCCTGCACTAAAACCGGCCCCACCGGACTGGAAAGGATTTTCACCCACAAAACGATTGAGCAGCAATAGTGAAAAAACCTGTTTGTTCACTTCTCCCGGATCCATTCGTATTTGTGCAAGCCGAGATTGAACTTGTGTGACAATGTCATTAGATACACCATAATTTTTGTTTTCGGGCAACAAAACATCAAATTCAACCTTAGGTCGCATTAATTCACCTGTAAGATCCAGGCGTACTTCAAAAGGTAGTTTTTGAAGATAGGTATTGCGAATGGCAGGTGTTGCTGCCGCAATCTGGTCCTGCACCAGATCAATGGGTGCTGTATTGGCAATATATACAGCGTCCACATCAAGTTCCGCTGAAGTCGGGGAACCAGTCCAAATGATCTTGCTTCCTTTAATAATATCGAAGCGGCGTTTTAAAAAATTAAACGATAATTCATAAGCACCTTCTTCCAGTTGATAGGTACCCACCATTGTGATTTTACCACTGGGATCAATACCGGTGGATAACAGGGCTTCTCCACGTACATTTAATAAGTCACCATTGGCTTCATCAACTATAATATTAAAAATGGCTTCTTTTTTTATTTCCAGATTCACCGCCACGTCCATTCCTAAAATCTGGGAGTAATTCAAGGAATCGTACCTGCGGAAAAGTGAATCATTTTCCGGCGCATTCATATCTACAAATTCAACCACACCTTCACGTTGTACTACACCTGGTTGAACCTGTGGAATTATTAAAGTAAGATTGGTTTGATCATTTACACTTAATGCACCATCCAATATCGGTTGTATTTCGGTGCCGGATAAATATAGATCAGAACTGATGTTAAGACGGCCATAATACAGGCTGTTCGGCCTTTTGGTACTGTTTAATACAAGGAAATTGTTTGCATTTACATATAAGTTAAACCTGTAGTTGATATAATTTCTTGTGCTGACAGTTCCATTAAGTGTAAGTGCATTATTTGCAGAATCCCGTATTGAAAAACTCTGGAAGGCAAGACCATCTTCGTTTACTGACAAGGTTTCATTATCAATATTGAACTGGCTGCCAAGCATGGTCAGTGTAAAACTTGTTTTATTAAAGGCCAGCTCGCCATTGACCTCGGGGTTGGATAGATTGCCCTTCACTTTTATACCTCCGCTAACTGTGCCGGATGCATTTGTAAAAGCAGCAGCCATGGCGCCTTCAAGTGTATTTAATTGCAGCTGCCGTACAGCAATTTCAAGGTTCATTAATGTTTGTTTTCCCTGCGGCGTCATATTCCCCGTTAATAAAACATCATTTCCCCGACCTGTTAAACTGATATTTGCATTATACCTGTTTCCTGCATTATCAACCCGCATCGATACATTTCCAATTGTATCCTTTTTCATACTCAGGTCATTAATTGTAAGACTGCTGGTAAATACGGGCTGTTGTAGAATATTATCAAATGTTACATTTCCGTTCATTAGCCCATCGGCCATTAAAGAATCTGACTTTAAAAATCCCGTTATAGTTGCTAACCTGAAATCGGTAAATGTAACCTGCAATGGTTGGGCACCCTGGCCTGGTAAACTAGCTATGCTCAATTGCTGCGAACCTTTTTGTAAAGTAAAATTGGTAGCCGAAATGTAGTCAGGACTAATTGTAATAACGTTGCCCGGGGTAACATTCCATAATTCATAATTGAGCAATAAGCTATCAGGCTTTAAGGTTATAGCATAAGTGCCTGTTGACGGTTGTTTAACAATGCCGCTTAAAAAATATTTATTCTTTGCATTGATATCATCAATCCCCACATTAAAATCAATAACATTATTAAGTGCTGTTGCATTGATACGGGTATTATATACGTCAAATGTGTTCCCGCTTTTTAAATGTGCCACAGTTCCGCTAAGCCTGAGACCACTATCTGAAGTATTTACATTTACATTCAAATCGCTCATCTCATTCCCTGCAATATTAATTTGAGGGGTATTCATAAAGGCTCTCATACCCTCATTAGTGGTAAAGGTTCCTTCTGCATGAAGCGGCTCCATAGAAGTTAATGTTGGCATAAATACAGAGAAAATAGGAGCGTACACCACGTCTGCAGTGAACCTGAAATTGTACGGTTTAACGGAAGAAAGGTTAGAAGCAGGCGTAACTGTAAAATAAGGTTGTATGCTGGATTGTATAATAGTTGCCAGGTCAGCTATCCTGTATTGGCCTGTGATTTCGGCATTGGCAATATCGCTGTATAATCGTATAAAGTTTGCGGTATCAGTTCTGCCGGAAATAAGTTGCACGGTGTCAAGTGGTAGGCGTTTATCATTAGAGACGAGTAATGCATCGGTGATCAAAATATCAGCATCTAAGTTATCATTGCTCAAATTGGCAACCGTTCCATCTATTTTTCCACGGAAGATCATTTCCTGTGTAGTAAAATTTAACGGTAAAGTTTTCAAGCTATCAATAACACCATCAATTTTATAAGATGCGTTGCTACCCATGTTTCCACTTGCTGTAAGGTTCAAATCTGCATTCGGATCATTAATATCGGCAGTGGCTGAAAAGTTGCTGCCATTCAAAAAGCCATCCAATTTAATATTATGATATTGATAGTTGTTATATCCCAGACTGGTTAACACTCCATTAAATTTGGTATTCATTGCATTTGGTATTAGACCTCGTCCGCTAACCAAAAAGTTACCTGAGACGGTTCCAACCTGGTCCTGCATTCTTAAAATGCTGCCCAATTGTAAACCGGCAGTTCTAATTCTTGCATTATAACCGGTGGCTGCAGGTTTTGTGAGGTTACTGAAATTTCCGTTGAGGGCTAAAAATCCCGCAGATGTATTAATGGTAAGATCTGCATTTAATTTTCCTGCATTTCCATTTATGGTTCCTGTTATATCAAAGCTTTCCGGTAAATTAATCTGTGCATTGGATAAGCGCTGACCAGTAAACAAAGCAAGGTCTGTTTGTGTTGTGTGGAATTTATGGATTGTAAAATTGCCCCCTGCCTGTGCCGGATTTATTAATCCCACCAGCGTTCCGTCAGCGTCTATTCGGGTATTTTGTAAGCCATCAAACTGCAGCGATTCAATAAATAACCTGTTGAGTGTGCCACTGCCAATAAGATTGATATTCCAAACATCATTCGGGTTGGATAGTGCAGGATTTTTTCGCAATTGGGGAGCAAATACAAGTATATCTTTCACTTGTACACGGCTGTCAAGAATTTCAAAATTAAAAACAGTTTGTTCGAAGTTTTTTGTTAATGCTTCTGGTGAAGCATATTCCAAAACCAGGCTTCTTTTAATTTCTGTTCCGGGAGTTTTGATATAAAGATCTTTCAGGTATGCCTGGTTGTCTGCATACAGCAACTCTCCTGTAAGTTGCTGAAGATTAAAACCACTCTTTTCTATCATTGATCCTTTTGTAACAGTGGCGGCAATGGAATCGTCGTTTATTAAAAGATCCTCAACATGGAGTATTAGGTCCTCGGCGAGAATATGCGCATAGTCCATTCCGTAATTCAACCTTCTCTGGTTGTTATTATCAAACTGAATGGTATTGTTATCTACCAGAAATTTTTCTATCCTTATATCCCAACCCTTATTTTTTTGTGCAGTTAACTCCTGTGAAATTTCCTTTTCAATAAGAATTTCAGTTTCTTTTTTATCAATCCTCACTACAGACCTGGTATTGTTCAACAACACTTCATTAAGATGAATCTTATTGTTCTGCAGATCAAGAAATTTGCTTTCTGCTTTTAGCTGGCCAACATTAAGGGTTGTATAAAAGGCTGAAACATCATTACTGAATTGTATATTGAATTTTGAAAGATCAATAGTTCCCAGTGTTAATTTCAACGCTACTGGTGTGGCTGCATCAGCCAAGTCTTTAGAAAGGGGTTCTGGCTCAATTAGTGGTTTTGATTGGTGAATGCGGGTTTTTACATTTCTTGCAATAATAGAGGGAATATCATAATGCGACCCGTAAAGATCCAGCGTATCAATAGCAACAGAAAGATTGCCTATTTGTGCAAACAAATCATTGCCGGTAATAACATCTGTAAAAGACAACTTGACGTTTTCGAGAGCTAAATCGCTAATGCTTAATTTCAATGGAGCCGAAACTGCCGTGTCGGGGTCTTTTGTTTTTTCAGTAGTAAAAGCATCAACAATAAACTGGAAATTAAAAACCGTATCGGGCAATACTCTTTTTACTTTGGCGGTAATGTTCTGTAATTCTATGTCCTTAACCTGCACTTCGTTGGAAAATAATTTTAAAAAGTTGATGTGCGATTTTATAGAACCGCCCGCCAATAAAGTGTCTTTGGTTTGATCCTCCAGGTAAACATTTTCAAGATCGATCTTTCCGGATAGGCCGAAAGAAATGGAGCCGATTTCAACCTTTGTATTTAGTTTTTTTTGAAGGAAGGTTTCAACCCGTCCTGTCATGTATCGTTGTACAGGTGGTGTTAAAACAAGAATAAACAGGAGTACCGCAAATAAAAAAATGAACAAGATTACCTTTAGCAGTATCCGTGCAATTTTTCCCGGGTAGTTAAGTCTTTTTTTTTGATCTTCCATGAATGTGTGATCGTGGCTTATAACTGCTCACAAATAATAGGCCCTGCTGTTTATTGTCCCATACCTGCAAAAAGAAAATAATCTTTAATTAAAGCGCTATCCTGAAGTTAACCTTTGTAGAACATTTTCTACAAGGGTTTTATGCTACGGGGCAAAATTGGTGTACCATAATTCATCAGCATTCTGGTATTGGTAAGTTTGCATTACAATCAAACAATAGATACCTTGCACCGTCAATTTCAAAAAATATTCTAAAAAATGTGAAATTGTTATAAAAGGTAAGTATAAAGGGAGCCCGGCAGGTGTTGAACACTTACTTTTGCTGATTGATTTTATAGCAACCAGGCTTTGTGTAAAATTGAAATGACTGAAACAAAATCCTGTTACACTTGTACTGATGATGATTGCAAGGCTATAGGTGATAGACTAAATCAAAACACTAATGGATCACCAACGATATTACGTTCATTTTCATAAATGGCTGTTTTCCGTTTTTCTACTTTTTATATTTAATACTGCTTTTGCACAAACGTATACAGTATCGGGAATTGTGATAGATGCTGATACTAAAGATCCTGTTCCATATGCCAGTGTGTTTTTTAAAGGGGGTAAAGGAGTTACTGCCGATTCCACCGGTCATTTTGAGATCAGTACCTCTCGCATCCTGAACCAACTTGTAATTTCTTACATTGGCTATAAATCAAAAACGGTCTCAATAAGGGTTGGGGTAGATCAAACCATTAATGTTGAATTGGAAATTGATGAATCAAAAGACCTGGGGAATGTTGTCATAAAAAGTAAAAAAAAGATCAATTACCGCAACAAAGACAATCCCGCAGTTGAATTGATAAGACGTGTTATTGCGAACCGGGAAAAGAATCGACCTGAATATTACGACTATGTGGAGTATGAACAATATGAAAAGCTGCAACTTTCGCTAAGCCGCATATCTGATAGAATCGCCAACGTTAAACTGCTGAAATCTTTCCGTTTCCTTTTTGAAAATGTGGATTCAACCAAGATCCCGGGAAAGGCATTGATACCAATTTACCTGGAAGAAAAAGTGAGCACCAACTATTACCGCAAAAATCCAGAGAAACGTAAAACTATCATTGAGGTTGATAAAAAAGTGAACTATGGTGAATTTGTAGACAGTAATGGTGTAAGCTCTTACCTCAACCGCCTTTACGAAGATGTTGATATTTATGATGATAACATTTCATTATTTACACGGGAGTTTTTGAGTCCTATAGCTGATATGGCTCCCACATTTTACATGTTCTTCATAAGAGACACGGTTACAGAGCCTTCCGGTAAAAAATTGGTACGAATGAATTTTACCCCAAGAAATACCAATGATTTTCTTTTCAGGGGTACAATATTTATTACGCTTGATACCAATTATGCCGTACAGAAACTGAATATGACGGTGAGCCCCAACATCAACCTGAATCTTGTTAGGGAAATGTACATTAACCAGGAGTTTGAATTAAATCCTGACGATGGAAAGTACCACATTATAAAAAGTAATGTACTGGCCGAAGCCAGTTTGTCAAAACGCAAAAGCAATGGCATTTTTGGCGAACGGACGGTTTCCTATAAAAATTACCGTATTAACCAGCCAAGAGATGAATCTTTTTATGCAGGTCCCTCAACCAGTTATTTAACTAGTAATAATCGAGACAGCATCTTGCAATTTCGCCGTCATGATAAACTTTCAGTAGCAGAATCAAAAGTGTATAGTAATACTGACAGCTTAAAAAGGTTACGTTCTTTCCGGCGATTTATGGATGTTGCAAATATTTTACTGGCAGGGTATAAAAACTTTGGCAAGTTTGAAATTGGTCCTGCCAACACATTTTATAGCTTCAACCCCATCGAGGGTTTCCGGCTTCGTTTTGGTGGGCGAACGACTCCTAAATTGAGCAAACGCATTTATTTTGAAACGTACGGAGCTTATGGATTCAAAGATGAAAAATGGAAAGGTTTTGCAGCACTCACTTATTCGCTCAACAATAAATCAATTTATACATTCCCTCTTAATTATGTAAAAGCCAGTGTGCAACGCGAAACCCGCATACCCGGTTATGAATTGCAGTTTGTGCAGGAAGATAATTTCCTGCTTTCCTTCAAAAGAGGTAAGAACGATAAATGGTTGTACAACACTATTTACAGGGTTAATTATGTTCATGAACTGGCCAGTCATTTTACCTATGATATCGGGTTTAAAAACTGGAGGCAAGAGCCTGCCGGCGCTATAGAATATGTGAAAGAACAAAACAGTACATGGGTAAAAGATTCGGCCATAACAACAACCGATCTTTCGCTGGACTTACGTTGGGCACCTAATGAGCAGTTTTACCAGGGAACTGTTTTTAGAACCCCAATCATTAATAAATATCCAGTTTTCAGGTTCAGGTATTTAAGAGGAATTAAAGGTGCTTTCAAAGGTCAGTACAATTATCACAACCTTAATCTTTCCATATCCAAACGGGTTTATATGTCGCAGTTTGGTAATAGCGATATGATATTGGAAGGTGGTTATATTTTTGGACGTTTGCCTTATCCATTACTTACTGTTCACAGGGCAAATCAAACCTATGCATACCAGTTGGCTTCCTATAACCTGATGAACTTCCTGGAGTTTGTAAGTGACAGGTATGTGAGCATTAATATTGATCACCATTTTAATGGTTTTATTTTCAACCGTCTTCCATTAATCCGTCATCTTGATTTGAGAGAAGTTGTAACTGCTAAAGTATTATATGGCGGCATTCGCAGTGAAAATGACCCGGCTAAAAATACTGACCTCTATCGATATCCTGCCGTTAACGGAATTCCGACAACATTCAGTTTAAATGATGGACCGTATATCGAAGGAAGTGTTGGCATTAGCAACATATTTAAATTATTGAGGGTTGATGTTGTAAAACGGTTTACCTATAGAGATCACCCCGATATTGCCAAATGGGGAATACGGGGCAGGGTACGTTTTGAATTTTAGTCATTTGTACCAATTCTTTCCTGTTAAAACTCAAAAATCATTTCATGGTAAACCTTTGAATACTTATTTTTGCAGCCCCTTAAATACCGCTTAAATGGGTATAGGCGCCGAGGTAGCTCAGTTGGTTAGAGCACAGGATTCATAACCCTGAGGTCGGCAGTTCAAGTCTGCTCCCCGGTACACACAAAGCATCTCAATTGAGATGCTTTTTTAATTTAGTTATCCGTGGAATTCATCCATAAAAAAATCCCCGCCAAAAGGCGGGGATCTCAAGCGAATTATTTCAAAAATTATTCTCCTACAACTTCCAGTTCAACTTCAGTTTCGTTTCCGTTACCAAAATCAACTTTTGCTTTGTAGTTTCCTAATTCTTTAATT
>DASTMJ010000155.1:0-20907 GCA_035714205.1 Flavisolibacter sp.
AACCAGCGCAGCTGCCAGGGCCAGCACCAAAAAGATCAATTTTGCCCGAACTGCTGTTTTGCGACCCCGACACCAGTCGGCATACACCTTATAAAAATAACCGGAGCAAATAAGCACAAGTCCGGCAAGGGAAATCCATTCATAATTCCTGAAAAAAATGCGTGAAAAGATCAGCAACAGCAAGCCCAAAAACTCGATCCAACTAAAAAAAGCTGTTACTCTTCCTGATAATTCGATGTCTGAATTTTCCATGGATTCTTTGACTTTAAATTTGAATCGTTCCTTTCATTCATGCCAGTTCCTTAAGAAAAGAAAATCAGGAACAGGCTCTCGTTTTTACTTTTTACTTTTGCATTTTTAATTTCTGATGAAATATACGCAAACAACACTGGATAAAATAGGAAATATCATAGAGGAGAGCGGTTATATTGTGCGGTATGAAAGAGGATCTTTCCAAAGCGGATTTTGTATTTTGGAAGATAAGAAGGTAGTGGTGCTGAACAAGTTTTTGCAATTGGAAGGTCGCATCAATACCCTGATCGATCTCATTCCCCAATTAAAAATTGATGTTGAGATTTTAACGCCGGAAAGCAAAAAATGGTTCAATGATATCATGGGCCGCTATCATGCCTCCAATAGCAGTGAAGAAAGCTGACAACATGAAAATTGATCTTAGCTGGTTAACATGTTAGCCAGTCAACTACATTTGTATACTAGTGCTCTATCCTCAACTTAAAATAACTTTTCTTGGTACAGGCACCAGCAGTGGCGTGCCTATGATTGCCTGCGATTGCCATGTGTGCACCTCTTCCAACAAAAAAGATAAACGGCTGCGCAGCAGCATTTTTGTACAATCGCACAATACCAGTATTGTGGTTGATACCACACCGGATTTCAGGTACCAGATGTTGCGGCAGCACGTAAAACACCTCGACGCAGTTTTGTTCACGCATCCTCACAAAGACCACGTGGCCGGGTTGGATGACGTACGGGCTTTTAATTTTTTCCAGGAGCAGCCCATGCAACTCTATGCCAACCAAATGACCATTGATGGATTGATGCGGGAGTTTGCCTATGCTTTTGCGGATAAAAAATATCCTGGTGTACCCAACCTTGAATTGAATTCGATAGGTATGGAACCTTTTGTCATCGGCGACATCCCAATTGTTCCAATAATGGTTTGGCACTTAAAAATGCCGGTATTTGGTTTTCGTTTTGGAAAGTTCACCTATATAACCGATGCTAACCGGATTGATGATGTTGAAAAAGAGAAAATAATTGGTAGCGAAATACTTGTGTTAAACGCTTTGAGAAAGGAAAGACATATTTCCCATTATACCCTGGATGAAGCCATAGAACTGGTGCGGGAACTACAAATTCCTAAAGCCTATTTTACACACATCTCTCACCAGTTGGGCTGCCACGATGAAATTGAGAAAAACCTTCCCGAGGGCATTCACCTTTCCTACGACGGTTTAATTTTAAATACCTGATTGATGAAGCCGGCAATTAGGCCCTTGTGCATCTTTGCTTGCAACGCTCCGTTCTACAGTAGTAATTCTATGTTGCAGTCTTATTGCAATACCGTTCATTTTCGTATCTAAACCATTGATCATCTGATTTGTTAGCAGAAAAACCGTGCATTTGTAAACTTCACATGGATTCAACTACATTTGCTCCGCTTAAAACGCTTGCTACATGAACTTTGAAACCTCTGAAATTACACAACAGGTTGGGCAAACAGCCCGCGATTTTGCTCAACAAAATATAAGGCCCCATGTAATGGAATGGGATGAAAGCCAGGAATTTCCCGTGCATATTTTTAAACAATTAGGGCAGTTAGGGATGATGGGGGTATTGGTACCGGAACAATATGGCGGTGCCGGACTTTCTTATTTTGAATACAAAACAATTATTGAAGAAATAGCCAAAGTAGATGGTTCTATTGGTTTAAGCGTTGCTGCCCACAATTCATTATGCACCGGGCATATTTTATTATTTGCAAACGACGAGCAAAAACAAAGATGGTTGCCCAAACTGGCCACGGCCGAATGGATAGGTGCGTGGGGATTAACTGAACCCAATACTGGCAGCGATGCCGGCAATATGAAATGTACAGCTGTAAAAGACGGGGACAACTGGATCATTAACGGCACCAAAAACTGGATCACGCACGGAAAAAGTGGTGATGTGGCGGTTGTGATATGCAGAACAGGTGAACCGAGAACAAAAAACAATGCCACTGCTTTTGTAATAGAAAGAGGAACGCCTGGATTCAGTGGAGGTAAAAAGGAAAATAAACTTGGCATGCGTGCCTCCGAAACGGCGGAGATGATCTTTGAAAACTGCATAGTGCCAGATAAAAATCGTTTAGGTGAAGTGGGTGATGGTTTCAAGCAGGCAATGAAGGTATTGGATGGAGGAAGAATCTCTATTGCTTCTCTCTCGCTGGGTATTGCAAAAGGGGCCTATGAGGCGGCTTTGCAGTATGCACAGGACCGGCACCAGTTTGATAAACCTATTGCGTCTTTCCAGGGTATTTCATTCAAGCTGGCAGATATGGCTACGGAAATACAGGCTGCAGAATTGCTTACGCTGGAAGCCTGCGATCTGAAAGAAAGAGGAGAGGCAGTTACAAAAGTTGCTGCAATGGCAAAATATTATGCAAGTGAAGTAGCTGTAAAAGTTTCGAACGATGCCGTACAGGTATTTGGTGGTTATGGGTATACAAAAGATTTCCCGGTTGAAAAACATTACAGGGATTCGAAGCTTTGTACCATAGGCGAGGGAACAAGTGAGATCCAAAAACTGGTGATCAGCAGGGAAGTGTTAAGAGGATGATCCAAAAAACCAGGCCGGCCCCGAGCCGGTTTTCGGTTCGAAAAGAAAAGAGAACAACATTTATCTAACTTCCTGCATTTGAACAAGCCTGAAATAATACCCTTGCCTGTGCAATAGCTCTTCATGCGTTCCTCTTTCAACAATCTCACCTTTCTGCAAAACAACAATTTCATCAGCATGCCTGATCGTAGAAAGCCTGTGTGCAATAACAATAGACGTGCGATTCTTCATCATTTTATTAATGGCATCCTGAACCAGCCTTTCACTTTCCGTATCCAGGGCAGATGTGGCTTCATCCAGGATCAAAATAGGTGCATTTTTAAATACCGCTCTTGCAATGGTTAATCTTTGTCGTTGGCCGCCACTTAGCTTCATACCGCGGTCACCAATAAACGTGTTGTATTGTTCGTCTGACAGTTCTATGAATGAATGTGCGTTAGCAATGGCTGCAGCTTTATACACTTCTTCTTTATCGGCATTTTCAGTTCCAAAAGCAATATTGTTAAAAATAGTATCGTTGAATAAGACAGCCTCCTGCGATACAAATGAAATGAGTGATCTCAAATCATTCAGCCTGATATCTTCCAGCTTGATACCATCAACTAAAATTTCACCTTCAGTAGGATCATAAAACCGTGAGACAAGGTCGGCCAGGGTTGATTTGCCGGAACCGCTTTCCCCCACCAAGGCAATGGTTTTGCCTTTTTGTATGGTGAGATTGATATTATTAAGAACATATTGTTTATGATAGCGGAAACTTACATTCTTCAGTTCAATTTTTTCCGAAAAAACATCCTTGTGTACTGCATCTTTCTTTTCCTGGATGCGAACGGGTTCATCAATCAGTGAAAAGATCTTTTCACCTGCCACAATTCCTCTCTGTACGTTACTGCTGGCGTTGGAAAGCGTTTTTAACGGCTGAATGATTTGAGAATACAGGGCCAGGTAGGCTATAAATTGGGAGCCGGTAAGTTCAGATTGGTTAGTGGTTAAAAGGTAACCACCATACATAACAATGGTGACCACTACAAGAATTCCAAGCAATTCCGATAAGGGAGAGGTCAGCTCTTTTCTGCTGAACATACTGCGGCTGGTTTTTGAAAACTCCCTGTTTATTTTTTTAAAACGATTGATAGAATAGTTTTCAGCAGCAAAACTTTGGATCACCCTGATACCGGAAAGTGTTTCTTCGGTATGACTTAAAATCTTTCCCAACAAGTCTACACTGAAATAGCTGATCTTTTTAAGTTTGTTGGTTATGGAGGCAATTAATAATCCAGATACCGGTAAAAAAATAATGGTGAATAATGTAAGCTGGGGCGATATATAAAATAGACCGATAAAATATACAATCACAATAAAAGGATCTTTCAGCCAGCTTTGCAGGGCATTGATCAGTGAAGCTTCAATCTCCTGAACTTCGTTTGTAATGGTAGATAAAATATTTCCTTTTTTACTGTTATGGTAAAAATAAAGTGACTGGTGAGTAAGCTTTGAATACAGTTCGTTACGAATCCGCTCCATGGTATTCAGCCTCAAACGGATCAGCACTTTAACGGCCAGGTACCTGAACAGGTTTGAAAATACAGTGGCAGAAAAAATGATAACACAAACAAAGGCTAGTGCGTACATCTGCCCTTTGGTAGCTATAATATTTGTAAAATGATAATTGAATAAGCTTGTAAAATATTGAATGGATAAACTAAAGTCTGGCGGTTGCTGAACAACCTCTGTTTTGGTAACCCCGAACATGATGTTCAGGATCGGGATCAGCATCGTAAAATTTATCAGGCCAAATAAGATACCAAGGACCGTATAAATAATATACTCAGGAATATAATGATGTAAGGGTGTTGCGTATTTTAACAGTCTCCTGATTACTTTCATGGGAAATGGCCGCTTGTAAATGGCCTGCAATTTATACTATTTCAGGAGCAAAAGCCTGCTTTAGATAAATTTGCAAATTCGTAAAAACAAATTATACCGGTTGAAAATAACATCCAGTTTAATTATAGCAACTTATAATTGGCCTGCTGCCCTCCGTTTATGCCTGGAAAGTGTGAAGCACCAAACCATAATGCCCGGTGAAATCATTATAGCAGACGATGGATCAGGTTCTGAGACCAGGGAGGTGGTAGACCAATTTTCTAAACAGTTTCCAATTCCTGTAAAACATATTTGGCAACCCGATGAAGGTTATCAACTGGCCCGCATTCGCAATAAAGCCTTTGCGGCCGCAAGCGGCGCATACCTGTTGCAAATTGATGGAGATCTTATTTTACATCCTCAATTTGTAAAAGACCATTTGGATGCAGCCAGGCCAGGTACCTTTGTAAGCGGGGCCCGTTCATTGATCAATAAAGAAATGACAGAACGGCTGTTAAATGATGGAAAATTTACTTATGCCAACATTAACCAGTCCGCACTAGGTAAAAAATATAATGCACGGCGCATTGGAATGCTTTCCCGGCTTTATTATTTATTTCAAAGAGGGCATGGCCAGGTTAATTATGTTTTAGGCTGCAATATGGCCTTTTGGAAGGAAGACTTATTTAAGGTGAATGGTTATAATGAAGAATTCAGCGGCTGGGGAAGGGAGGATAACGATATAGCCGTTCGGTTACTCAATGCCGGTGTTGAACTTAGGTTTTTAAAGTTCGGAGGTATTGTTTATCACCTGTTTCATAAAGAAACACCCCGGCCTGGTTTTTCTATTAATGAAGAATTATTCAGGAAAAGTTTGAATAAAAAAACTACGTTCGTACCGCAGGGTATGAACCAATACATATCACTGTAAGTAAAATAATATATATGCAGGAAAATAAACGACAAAAGCAGATAGGTGGATTGATCAACGAAGAGCTGGCAGGTATATTTCAAAGGTTGGGGCTTAACATTATTGATGGCGGGATGGTTTCCATTTCATCGGTAAAAATCACTCCTGATCTTTTGGAGGCCAGGGTGTACCTGAGCATATTTAATGCTTCAGATACAAAATCTGCTTTGAAAAAGATTGAGGACAGGGGTTGGGAGATTAAAAAAGAACTGGCAGCCAGGGTAAAACATCAATTGAGGAGAATACCTGAATTAAAGTATTTTCTTGATGATACATTAGATCATGTATTCAAGATGGAAGAGCTGTTTAAACAAATAAAATCAGAGGAACCGAACTCACAGGATGAACCCGGTGAACAAAAAGAACCATAACATTAAAATTCGAACCTTGAACTTCCTTTTTGCCTGGCGTTATTTTAAAGCAAAAAAAACTACCAATGCCATCAATGTAATTTCATGGATCAGCATTGTTGCTATAATGATCGGCACAGCATCGCTTATTTTGGTACTGAGTGTTTTTAATGGATTTGAAGGTCTGGTTAAATCATTATACTCCTCGTTTTATCCGGATATTAGAGTTTCTGCAGCCTCCGGGAAACAAATAACCCTTACAGCTGAACAACTTCAGAAATTACGTTCTGTTAAGGGTATTCGTAACATATCGCTCGTTGTGGAAGAAAAAGCCTTATTAAAAAACGGCGATTATCAATCCATCATTAATTTAAAGGGAGTTGACCAGTATTTTACTTCTGTAACCAGCGTAAAAGAGCATATTGTAAAAGGAGATTTTAATACAGGAACAGAAGAAGACGCTTTATTGGTATTGGGGGCCGGAATAGAAAATGCTGTTGGTGTACAATCTGACCGGAACCTTGTGCCCCTGGCCATTTATCTTCCCCGGAAAGGAGAAGTAAGTTTATCAGATCCATTCAGGTCTTTAAGTGTTGATACCATCAATACCTCCGGAACTTTTTTAATTCAGCAGGATTTTGATAATAAATATGCCATCACCAACCTTGGCTTTGTAAAAAATATGTTGGGAATGGAAGCTGACAAATATGGCGGTGCCGAAATGGCCATAGCTGCCGATGCTGATGCTGACGAGATTCAGGAGGCAATACAGAGAATTTTAGGAAAAGAATATCTTGTTCAGAACCGTTTTGAACAGAATGCAAGCTTGTATTCGGTAATGCAGGTTGAAAAATGGATGATCTATGCCATACTCTCCCTGATACTGGTAGTGGCAGCGTTCAATATGATTGGTGCCCTTACCATGTTGGTACTGGAAAAAAAGCAGGACATAAGTGTTTTGCATGCCCTTGGCGCCGATCGCTATTTTATCCAAAATATATTTTTAAACAGCGGTTTTTTGCTTGCCCTGATTGGTGGCGGAGCAGGAATGTTGCTTGCTTTTTTAATAGGTACTGCTCAAACAAAGTTCCACCTTATACCCCTGGAGGGTAATACCTTTATGGTGGACTATTTCCCGGTAAAAATGGTATACTCCGATTTTCTATTAGTAAGTTTTACCGTTTTGGTTATAGCACTTATAGCCTCATGGATTCCGGCCCGCAAAGCTGCCCTGCAACAGTTTATGTTGAGAAGTGAATAAGTTAATTAATAAAACGGAATCTAATAAGGTTCAAAAATTCAATAAAGAAACCTGCTTAAAAAGCAGGTTTTTAGCTATAGTTGAAATTAGAATTCCTTTTAGATTCAGTAATCTCCTAATGTCTCTTGGAGCTGGCCCAGGGCATTTTTTAGTTGTTCATCATTTGGTGCCACGCCATGCCAGTTGTGATCGTTTTCCATAAAATCGACACCTTTACCCATTATGGTTTGCATAATGATGGCGATAGGCTTTCCTTTCCCGGTCAAAGACTTGGCCTCCTCCAGGGTATGAACCACCTCATCTATATCATTGCCATTCATATGCAGGGTTCTCCAACCAAAAGATTCAAATTTTTGCCGAATATCACCCAGGTCGTTTACTTTATATGTTGGACCGTCGATTTGCTGACCATTCCAGTCAATTGTTGAAATAAGATTATCAACGTTATGGTTGGGTGCAAACATGATGGCTTCCCAGTTCTGACCTTCCTGTAACTCTCCGTCACCGTGAAGTGAATAAACAATAGACTGATCGTTGTTTAATTTTTTGGCCAGGGCTGCTCCAATAGCAACACTCATGCCTTGTCCTAATGAACCTGTCGCTACCCGAACTCCAGGTAAACCCTCATGGGTAGTTGGGTGACCCTGCAGGCGTGAATTTATTTTACGGAAGGTTGCCAATTCTTTAACATCAAAGTATCCCGACCGTGCAAGTACTGAATAATAAACCGGGGAAATGTGACCGTTAGATAAGATGAACACATCTTGTTCCTTAGCATCCATATCAAATGGCTGAGGAGTGTGTTTCATTACTTTAAAAAACAAGGCAGTCATAAAATCGGTACAGCCCAAAGAACCGCCCGGGTGACCGCTATTAACACCATGTACCATTCTTACGATATCTCTTCGTACCTGGGAGGCTATGTCAATAAGGTTTGGCATAAAAATTTTATATTGATTGTTGAACCTTACGGTTTGATCCGTTGGTTTTGAGCTGCAAATGTGCAATCTTTTTTTATTTAAAAAGTGTTTTGCTCCAACTCATTACCTTTGCCCTACCATATTGCCAGGATTTTTTGTTTTAAATTGCACCAACCGAAGATGAAATTTATTTTTACACCCTTAAACCCTGCTGAATGCTGACTGTGTTGTTGACAAGTCTTGTTTCGTTTACAATCACCTTTTTGGCTATTCCGGCCATAATGAGAGTAGCCGACCAGAAAAAGCTTTTTGATGTACCCGATGCCCGTAAATTACATACCAGACCCATTGCTTCCCTGGGAGGCGTAGGTATCTTCATCGGCTTTCTTATTCCCATTCTAATCTCTATCCCCGCCAACACCAATCCCGAATTTCAATATTTCATTGCATCCGCTATCGTTATATTTTTCCTTGGGTTAAAAGATGATATATTGGTAATTTCAGCAAAGAAAAAATTTTTGGGCCAGTTGGCCGCAACGGCTATTCTTGTGCACCTTGCCGGGGTACGAATTAACAGTATGCACGGGTTTTTAGGGATTTACGAACTTCCTGAAATTATAAGCATTCTACTCTCTTACATTACTATTATTGTCACCATTAATGCTTTTAACCTTATAGATGGAGTAGATGGATTAGCAGGCTCTTTAGGGGTTTTAACAACTGCAGTTTTCGGGGTGTATTTTTATTTGGCAGGAATGCCAGGTTACAGTATGCTATCGTTTACAATGATGGCCAGCCTGGTTGCTTTTCTTTTTTTTAATTTCCCACCGGCTAAAATTTTTATGGGGGATTCAGGTTCACTGCTTCTTGGATTAACCAATGCTCTTTTGGTAATTAAGTTTATTAACGTAGCCGATTCTGCAGCCGGACAGTTTCCAATTACGGCTTCTGTGGCAATCGGTTTTTCCATTCTTATTGTTCCCTTATTGGATACACTTCGGGTATTCAGCATGCGTATTTATAAAGGCCGGTCACCTTTTTCTCCTGATCGCAACCATATTCACCACTTACTTTTAGACAGGGGTTTAAGTCATAGCGCTGTTACACTAAGCTGCGTAGGTTTAAACCTGTTTTTTATTGCCATGGCTTATTTTGGAAGGAAAGTAGGTTCTACGGTTTTATTAAGTTCAATGATCACCGGCTGGTTTTTAATGATTGGTGTTGTAATTAATTTTTGGAAATCAACTCCAAAGCTGGTAATTGCAAAACGTTACCAACGGGGCGAAACAACTACTATACAATCATCAACAAAAGTGGTCTCAATGAATTCCGAGGCTGCAATAGTTGAACAATAAGCCCGTAATTTTTTAAATATCTTTCCTTTATTAGATTTGCGCTACAAAAACTAATGCTATGTCAGCAGAAGACGTATCGATAACGCTTGAGCTAGCCGAAGACTCCATGAAAAAGGCTATCAATCATTTGGAAGTAGAACTGGGAAAGATCCGTGCAGGTAAGGCCAACCCCCAAATGCTGGATGGGATTGTAGTAGATTATTACGGTACTCCAACTCCAATTAACCAGGTGGGTAATATTAGCGTAATGGATGCCCGTACACTAACCATCCAACCTTGGGAAAAAAATATGCTTCAGCCCATCGAAAGGGCCATTATCAACTCAAATATTGGCATCAATCCGCAGAATGATGGAAATATCATTCGCTTGTTCTTACCCCCTTTAACTGAAGAACGCCGCCGCGAACTCGTAAAAAGAAGTCAAGGTGAAGGTGAACATTCAAAAGTAGCCATCCGCAATATTCGCAGGGATGCGATTGAGAATATCAAAAAAGCGCAAAAAAACGGGTTAAGCGAAGATGCCGCCAAGGATGCCGAGGCTGATATCCAGGTTGTAACTGACAAATACATTTCTATAGTTGACAAACACCTGGCTACAAAAGAAAAAGAAATTATGGTTGTTTGATGGTAAACACTAATAACCTTAAGGGTTTGTAACAGCAGGTTATAAACCCTTATTTATTTGCCAGGTACACACCACACAGGATCAGGGCGAGACAACTTAGCTGTATTATTGTTATGGTTTCATGATCCCAAATACCCCAAAAAATAGATATTATTGGAATGGCATAGGTGACCAGAGATGCAAATAAACCACCAGCCCTCCTGATCAACAGATAAAATAAAGCTGTGGCAATAGCTGTTGCAACAATTCCTAATAAAGAAGAAGCGATCAAAGGCCAAGTAGCATCTGCATCATACCTGGCAATGGAAATGACATTGTGATGCCAGGCAACAAAGGCAGCCGGTATGGCAATAAAGCTGATTGAAACGGTAGCCATATGCACGGGATTTACTTCTTTTAGGTAATGGCTGACAATATTTACGTTAAAACCATACATAATAGTTGCAAGTAAAATCAGCATTGTAAAGCCAATATCATCATTACCAAATGACCCTTTTGAAAGGCTTAAGATCAGCAAGCCGATAAAACCAACCAAAACCCCTGCAATTTTCCTGTTGTGCATTTTAGCTTTGAAAAATAATATTCCGATTACGATCACACATAAAGGAGTTAAAGAATTGAGTATCCCTGCCAGGGAACTGTCGATCCTTTTTTCAATGGCAATCGCGAAAAGAAAAGCCGGAAACAGGTTGCCTAGAACTCCTGAGGCCAGAACAACAGGAATTTTTTTTATTGGTATCTTAAAAATATGAACGAGTGCAAGCGGTAGAAAAACAATACCCGCAGAAACGATCCTGACCGATCCGATCTGCCAACCCGTTAAAACCTCGGCACTTTTTTTCATAAGAATAAAAGAACTCCCCCAGATCACAGAAAGTAAAAGAAAAATCAGCCAGTTAACTATCTTGTGTTTCGACATACCGTGTGCAAAAGTGCTGCAGAATCACATTTGAAATTTTATTTTTTATGTACCTAACACAAATCGATACAAAGGCTCCGAAAGAATTGGATAAAAAGGAAATAAAAGAACAGACTCAAAAGCTGTTAAAGCAATTGGATGAATTGCAATACCTGTTGTATGCAGAAGGTAAGCATTCTGTGCTGGTAATATTACAGGGGATGGATGCCAGTGGAAAAGACGGGGCCATTAATGATGTATTTGGTCAGCTGAACCCTCAAGGTGTTTCGGTAAAATCATTTAAAGTGCCTACCCAGGAAGAATTAGGTCATGATTTTTTATGGCGTATTCACCAGAATACTCCCACAAAAGGAGTGATCCAGATTTTTAACCGAAGTCATTATGAAGATGTGCTGGTAACCCGGGTTCATGGCTGGTGTGATGATGAAACGGCAAAAAAACGGTTTAAGGCTATTAATGATTTTGAAGAATTACTGGCAGAACACAATTCCACGCAGATCTTTAAGTTTTACCTGCATATCTCAGAAAAAGAACAACAAGATCGTTTTCAGGACAGGACGGAAGATCCGACCAAACATTGGAAATACAGTGAAAGGGACCATGAAGAAGCTAAGCTATGGCCTCAGTATATGAAAATGTATGAGGATGTTTTTGAGCATTGCAACGCAGTTCCATGGACAATAGTGCCGGCAGACCAAAACTGGTATAAAGAATACCTGATCACCAAAACTGTAGTGGAAAGATTACAGAAGTTAAATATGAAATATCCACAATTGAAGGAAGGCGTCAGATAAGCACTTCAGTATAATTAACTTTAATAGAACCAAAAACAATAAACCATGGGTTTTATTAAAGAATTCAGGGAATTTGCCCTGAAGGGAAATGTAATCGATCTTGCCATTGCTGTCATTATTGGTGCTGCATTTGGGGCCATAATTTCATCGCTGGTAGATGACGTAATTACACCTTTACTTTTAACGCCGGCTTTGGAAGCAGCCAATCTTAAGGACCTGGATCAGTTAGCCTGGGGAGCTGTTAAGTATGGAAATTTTCTTGCTGCAGTAATAAAGTTTATCCTGGTAGCCCTGGTACTTTTCATTCTTATAAAAGGAATTAACAGAATGAAACGGGAAAAAGAAGAAGTAGCGCCGGCTCCACCAGAATACTCATTACAGGAAAAACTGTTAATGGAGATCCGCGATTCCTTAAAAAAGTAGCCAGGTCTGCCGTTTACCATATATATTGTATTTTTGCCACGTCCCGTTTAATGCGGGACTTTTCTTTTATAAATTTTCTAGACTGTGAGTACGTACCAGATAAAATTAGCCCAGTTTGAAGGCCCTTTCGACCTGCTTCTTTTTTTTATTGAAAGGGATGAACTGGATATCTATAATATTCCAATCACAAAGATCATTAATGATTTTCTTGACTTCATACATTCAGAGGAAACACTGAATATTGAGTTGTCAAGTGAATTCATTTTATTTATTTCAACCCTTATGCGCATCAAGGCAAAAATGTTGTTGCCAAGAAAAGAAATAGATGCGCAGGGCAATGAAATTGATCCCCGCCAGGAACTGATAGATAAGATTTTAGAATACAAAAAATACAAGGAAGCTGCAGCAAAAATGGCGGAAATGGAAGCTGAGCGGATGTTGCTGATCAAAAGGGGAAACATCCAGAAAGAGCTTTCAGGCATTGGTGAAGAAGCCAGCGAAGGAACCGAAGTGCAAACCATCACCATGTTCAAGCTGATGAAGGCATTTGAACGGGTGATGCAACGCTACCACGACAGGTTCAATAAACCCACGCATACTGTTGTACGTTATAATTATTCCATAGAGCAAACCAAAACGGACCTTATATCCATTGCACAAAGTGAGCGAACTCTTTCATTTGAAAAAGTATTTGAAAAAGTGGAGAACCGGGTACATGCTATTTTTACTTTTCTATCCATGCTGGAACTGGTACAGGGAAAATTCCTGCGCATTATAATTGGTGAAGGGAAAAACAATTTTATTGTGGAATACAACGAAGTACAGGAAGGTTTAACCGACGAAGAGCACATGCGGTTGTTGTAATGAAAGGTTATAGGTTCTGGATTCGGAATGATAGCTGCTAGTCTACATTTCACAATCTAATTTTTTAAAACGCCTTCTTGCTGTCGTTCTCCATTTCCAAAGCCATTTTTACTGCTTCATACGCATTCACAACTTTGCCACTGGAAGACAAGGTTGAAAAAGACACTTTTTTATTTTCTTCACCCGGTAAACTTACCTGGCCCTGGATCGTTTTGCCGGAAGTAGTTAGTATTCGTACCATTTGTTCAGGCTTCAATTGCGGGAAATATGATTTTAACAGCGCTGCCACACCTGCCACCACGGGACTGGCCAGGCTGGTACCATCAGCGCCACTATAGCGGTTATCAGTAGCTGTAGAATAGATAAACATTCCTGGCGCAAAAACATCCACACCGGATTTACTGTAGTTGGAAAATGAAGCAGCGTAGCCACCGGTTGTTTCATCGCCACTGGCACCTACCGTAATATAATTAGTTGCTTTGGTCCCGTCTAAAAATATTGGGTTGGGATAAAAGACATCTTTTGAAATATCTTTTCCATCATTCCCGGAACCGTGTACAAGTAATACACCTTTTGAAGCTGCATATTTCGTGGCTTCATCTACCAAATGTTTGAAAGGCGAAACAGGTTTTCCAAAACTCATATTAATGATGCTTGCACCATTATCAACTGCATATCTTATGGCAAGAGCTACATCCTTATCATGTTCATCGCCGCCAGGCACCGCCCGGATAGCCATAATGCGGACATTATCAGCTATGCCATCGATACCAATGCCGTTATTTCTAACAGCCCCAATTACACCCGCCACCAAAGTGCCATGATCTCCGCTGTGAGCCTTAAGATTGTTGTTGCCGTAAAACCTGTCGCTAATGTCAAAATAATTATCTTTCGTAAGCGAGCCTCTGGTGTCTTCGGGTTTATCTTCTTTGCGTTTTATTTTATTATTCAAAGTGTTTTTGTAGTCGCTTATTTCTTTTATAACAACGGTATGTTTTATGGATGTATCTGTGGTCTGCGAAAAAACATCCACCCATAAGGCTGCTGATTTAGCAACGGGGTTTTTATTGCTATTCAACAAAGTTTTTGCATGTAAGGGTCCGAATTCCTTTACTGATAATTCTTCGCAAATAGTCTTTGAAGAAATTTCCAGTGCGTTTAGAAAATTGGTGTAATCCGGTAATTGTTTAGAGGCTTCCTCAAAGTCTTTTTCAATGATGGATGCAGCTTTAATCCATTGACTGTACAGGAATTTTTTTTCGGCCGGGATGTTTTTTTCTTTTTTTCCTTCAAATTCTGTTCTCCAGTTATGATACACCCGAGCTATTTCATGGGAGTTGCGGGAAAGGTTTTCTCCTTCTTTACTACCACAAAAATTCCAGCCATGTATATCATCTGTATACCCGTTTTTATCATCATCTATACCATTGCCATTAATTTCTTTTGTATTGATCCATAATACGGGTTTCAGATCTTCCTGGGTTGTATCAATACCACTGTCAATTACGGCCACAATAACGGTTCTGCTTTTTTTATTTTTTAAAAGATCATATGCCTGCGCCAGGCTTATGCCCATATATCCATCTTGCTGTTGGTCCAGCAAATGCCACCCTGCCTTCTTCTCTTTTGTTTGCTGAGAAAAAAGGCTGAAAGAAACAAGCAGTATGGAAAAAAGAAAGAATATACGCTTCATATAAGGATAAAATGATTAGAGGGTAAAATAATCACTTATTCAATTCCTAAAAAGAATCAAAATGAAAGCTTACATAAGCGAAGTTATTCAGGATATGATACTAACCGGCACGTTCTCATTCATCATCTCCCGTACCGCATCTGCAATGGCCTGTGCGTCATAACCACATTCATGATGTAATTCTTTTAATGTGCCATGTTCTACTATACGGTCCGGAATTCCTAAGATCTTCAGATCGTTTTTGTAGCCATGTTCAGCCATAAATTCAGCCACGGCACTACCAAAACCTCCAACAATAGTTCCATCTTCAACTGTAATGATTTTCTGATGTGTTTGCAGGGCCTCATGCAAAAGAACTTCATCCAATGGTTTGGCAAAACGCATATCATAATGAGATGGGGTAACGCCATCGTTCCTTAAATCACGAATTGCAGAAGAAGCAAAATTGCCTGGGTGGCCAAAAGACAAGATCGCTATTTCTTTTCCATCTCTTAATTTTCGTCCCTTACCAATTTGAATTTCTTCAAATGGTTTTTTCCATTCGGGCATCACACCTTCGCCACGTGGATAACGGATGACAAAAGGCTGTTTTGTACTATCCAGTTGTGCTGTGTACATCAGGTTGCGTAATTCCTGCTCATTCATAGGAGCAGAAATGACCATATTTGGAATACAACGGAAGTAAGCAATATCGTAAGCGCCGTGGTGTGTAGGTCCATCCTCGCCTACAAGCCCCCCGCGATCCAGGCAAAAGATGACCGGTAGTTTTTGGATGGCTACATCGTGCACTACCTGGTCGTATGCCCTTTGCATAAAAGAAGAATAAATGTTACAATACACTTTTAAGCCTTGCGTGGCCATGCCGGCACTCAATGTAACAGCATGTTGTTCGCAGATACCTACATCAATAGCCCGGTCAGGCATTTTCTCCATCATGTATTTTAATGAAGAACCGCTGGGCATGGCTGGTGTAATACCAAAAATCTTTTTGTTTTGTTCTGCCAGTTCAATAATACTGTGGCCAAAAACATCCTGGTATTTAGGGGGCTGGGGCAGATCAAATTTCTTTTTATAGATCTCACCCGTGATCTTATCAAACAAGCCAGGGGCATGCCATTTGGTCTGGTCTTTTTCTGCCAGCGCATAACCTTTGCCTTTAACTGTAATAATATGCAACAATTTGGGACCGGGAATATTTCTCAGGTCTTTTAAAGTGTCAACCAGCTTGGTAATGTTATGACCGTCGATAGGACCGAAGTACCGGAGGTTTAATGCCTCAAAGAGGTTGCTGCTTTTGGTAACCATTCCTTTTATACTGGCTTCCAGTTTACTGGCCATATCCCGCGTAAAACGTTTGCCCACTGGCAGTTTACCAAGCAGGTTCCAAACATCATCCCTTAATTTATTATAGGTATGTGAGGTTGTTATATCAGTTAAATACTCTTTTAAAGCACCTACATTCGGATCAATACTCATGCAGTTGTCATTAAGTATAATGAGCATATCGGCATCAGTTACACCAGCATGATTCATAGCTTCAAAAGCCATTCCGGCTGTCATAGATCCATCACCTATAACCGCAACGGATTTGCGATCGCTTTCGCCGTTGTATTTGGCGGCCATGGCCATCCCTAAGGCTGCAGAAATGGAAGTAGAAGAATGGCCTACTCCAAAAGTATCGTATTCACTTTCGCTTCTTTTGGGAAAACCACTCAGTCCCTTGTATTTGCGATTGGAGATAAAACTATCCCGTCTGCCCGTTAAAATTTTATGTCCGTATGCCTGGTGGCCTACATCCCAGACCAATTGGTCATACGGAGTATTATAAACATAATGCAAGGCAACACTTAGCTCCACAACACCCAAACTGGCAGCAAAATGACCACCGTGAACGCTAACTACATCAATGATAAATTGGCGTAATTCATCGCAAACCTGGTGCAGCTGTTCCCTGGAGATTTTTTTCAGATCTTCGGGTGAATTGATATGTTGCAATAATGGCCCGGCAGATATATGCATTAGGATGTATTAAAGCTGTAAAAATATTTACTTTTTTGGCAATTGGTGTATTCGTTTGAAACTTAACAAAGAAGCAGGGTTTTGGTTGTTGGATAGGTCCATGTCACTTGTGCCCGGCAAACGCTTTTATACTTGATTTGTATTAATAAAACAGGATTTGCTTTTGCCAATACCGTAGATTATTCCATTTGTAAAACTTATCTTCCACTGGTATATTTACGAAAATCCTTATCAAAAGGAGCATCTTACATTTGCCATATGCCGTTAAAGCTGAATAGATACTGGACCTTCCAGATAGTGGGATGGGGCCTTTTTGGATTGATCAATGTATTTTTTGCGTTCATTTTCGGGCAGTTTAAAGCTTCCATGCTTTGCCGTTTATTGTTTTTCCTTGAAATAGGCATTATCAGTTCGCACTACATGCGCCAGGTTATCCGCAAAAACTCTTTATTGCTGCGTCCTATTAACCAGCAGATCATTCTTTTGCTGATCCTGACTCTGACGTTTGCCTCTTTCTTTTCACTTGTTCAAACTCCATTCGAGGCTTATTATAATTTTTATCCAACGGGCAAGCCGGCACCCTTTCATGTTCATTTTTTCTACAATCTTTCTTCTTCTTTTGTGCTGCTTTTCATATGGAACAGCATTTATTTTATGTATCACTATGTTGCCAAAAGCCGGAAGCAACAACTGGATACACTACAACTTGAAGCATTGGTAAAATCGCTGGAACTAAAAACCATCAAAGCCCATATAAATCCACATTTTATTTTCAATGCATTAAACAGCATCAGGGCATTGATTGATGAAAACCCGGCACGGGCACGAAGGGCCATTACCGAATTAAGCAATATTCTACGCAGTAGTTTGCAGGCCGAAAAAGGCGAAACCGTTTCATTAGAAGAAGAATTAAAAATTGTAAAAGATTACCTTGCTTTGGAAAATATGCGCTTCGAGGACCGTCTGAAAGTTGAATACGAAATTGATGAAGACACATTGGGCCAGCAAGTACCGCCCATGATGCTGCAAACATTGGTTGAAAACGCCATTAAGCATGGCATAAGCAAACAGGTAAAAGGAGGGGTTGTAAAAATTATTTCAGATTTTAGGGAGAATTACCATGAATTGGCTGTACAAAATACCGGTCACTTAAATGGAGCCAGCTCACGGGGTGGATTTGGGATTTCAAGTACGCAGGACCGGCTTGGCTTATTGTATGGTGACAAAGCACAGTTCCAGATTGCACAGGTTAATCCTGAATTGGTTGAAGCAAAAGTCCTCATTCCAGCATAAGTTTTTGTTAACTCAAAAGAATCAAGGATACTTAATAATATTGATACCGAACTTCAAACATCAAACTTCCATTCATGAGAGCAATATTAATAGATGACGAGCGCCTTGCCCGCACAGAATTACGTAAACTGCTACAGGAGTTTCCCGAAATTGAAATTGTTGACGAAGCTTCCAACGCAGAAGAAGGCCTGCAAAAGATAGAAAACCTGAACCCCGACCTGATTTTTCTTGATATTCAAATGCCCGGAAAAACAGGGTTTGATTTACTGTCGGAACTGGATCATGCGCCCCAGGTAATTTTTACAACAGCCTACGATGAATATGCATTGAAAGCTTTTGAAGTAAATGCCCTGGATTACCTGCTGAAACCCGTAGAACCACGCCGGCTGGCTGATGCTATTGAAAAGCTGAAGAAAACTGGTGCCATCGGTTCATTAGAAAAAGTACATCAACCAACAGAAAACAATAGTATTTTAAGTGAGGTTGACCAGGTTTTTGTTAAAGATGGCGAACGTTGCTGGTTTGTAAAATTAGGTGATGTTCGGTTATTTGAAAGCGTTGGTAATTATGCAAAGGTTTTCTTTGGCCCTAACAAACCCCTGATCTTAAAATCATTAAATGCATTGGAAGAAAGACTGGATGAAAAAGTTTTTTTCCGTGCCAACCGCAAACATATTGTCAACCTAAGAATGATTGACAAAATCGAGCCCTATTTTAATGGAGGTTTGTTACTTGAATTAAAAGGCGGTGAGAAGATAGAGGTTAGCCGTCGCCAGACCGTGAAGTTTAAAGAAATGATGAGTTTATAAGTCCTTCAAATTATTTCATAATGAAAAAAATCTTGTTTGCTTTTGCAATTGGCATCAGTATTACCGTATCTGCGCAAATGGGTACTAAAGTTGCGTCAACTGCAACAAAAGTTATTAATGTAAATGACGTTGAACGAATAGAAAAAATATTGGCATCGGATGAAATGAAAGGAAGAAGAGCCGGTTCTCCCGAAATTGAAAAGGCCGCCGATTTTATAGCGAACGAGTTTAAGCAAGCCGGGTTGGAGCCTGCAAACGAAACAGGTTATTTGCAGCAATTTTCGATGGTGCGTCCTCAACTGGTTTCTGCAAAAGGTGAAATCAATGATTCTGAAATTGATGCCAAAAATATAATTGCAATAACCAGCCAGGCCGAATTGAAAGTTGATGAAAAATCTGGGTATGCGGTACGCATTATAAAAGCCGGTGAGGAATTCAGATCTGCTATCAATAAAATAATAGCTGAAAAGAAAAATGCAGTTGTTTTTGTTGATACCAGTTTTTCAAACACGTTTCCAAGACTAAGGGGTTTGCAAAGACAGTCTTTCAAATCAGGTAATTCTCAAAATGGGACCAATACAATTTTTGTTCTTGGCAATTTCCAGCCAAAAGAATTCAAATTTAAATTTGAGCACAGTTTTCAGGAGCAAAAGTTTGCCAATGTTGTAGGTGTATTGCCTGGAAAAAGTAAAAAGAACGAATACGTAATTTTTTCTGCGCACTACGATCATATTGGAGTTGGTAAGGCGGTTGAAGGTGATAGTATTTATAATGGCGCTAATGATGATGCAGCTGGCACTACAGCTGTAATTATGCTGGCAAGGCATTTTAAAAAGCTCAGTAATAATGAACGCACCATCATTTTTGCAGCTTTTACGGCTGAAGAAATAGGGGGTTATGGTTCACAGTATTTTTCAAAACAATACGATCCTGCACTGGTAATGGCCATGTTCAATATTGAAATGATTGGAACAGAAAGTAAATGGGGTAAAAACTCAGCTTATATAACAGGGTTCGATAAATCCAGTATGGGCGAAATATTGCAACAGAATTTAAAAGGAACATCATTTAAATTTTATCCTGATCCCTATACAGATCAAAATCTCTTTTACCGTTCTGATAATGCTACACTGGCCAGGCTGGGAGTTCCGGCGCATACTATTTCAACATCCAAAATGGATACCGAACCTAATTACCATAAAGTAAGTGATGAAGTTGAAACGCTGGATCTACATAATATGGCTGAGATCATTCTTGCAATAGCGGAAAGCAGCAAAACTATTGTTGCAGGAAAGGACACACCGTCCAGAGTTAAGACCGATTCATTGAATTAATGAAACGCCTTGCTTGCATTGCAGTTATTTTAGCGACCGGCAGCTTTATTCATGCCCAGTTTCCTGCAGATAGCATCAGTCAGAAAGAAGCCGAAAAAATAGTTGGCTATCTTGCTGCCGACAGTTTAAGAGGTAGGGGCAACTACACACCCCAACTTCATAAAGTTGCCATGTTCATTGCAGATCATTTCAAAGCAAATGGACTTCAATCATTCCCCGGTTACAAAAACTATTATCATTATTTCGGGTCCAAAGAAAGACATGAAGAAGATTCAAATCGTTATTACAGTCCAACCAATATTTTGTTGAATGTTATTGGAGTTTTGCCTGGACGATCCAAACCCAATGAAATAATTATTCTTTCGGCACATTACGATCACCTTGGTGTTTATGGTGGTGATATTCAGAACGGAGCTAATGATAACGCTTCCGGCACTGCTGCCTTATTGTTGCTGGCGGATTATTATGCAAGAAATCGTAATAATGAACGAACCCTTATTTTTTGTGCTTTTGCGGGTGAAGAGTTGGGCTTGCGGGGCTCCGAGGATTTTGTTGAATTGATAAATGCAGA
>DASTMJ010000156.1:0-2279 GCA_035714205.1 Flavisolibacter sp.
TATCTTGTCCGCAATGCGTCCCCGGAGGCTAACACCTCTTGTATTTAAGAAAATATGCTGGTCGTTATCTTTTTCTTTTCCTACATAATATTGGAACACGGGGTTCACGGCTAAAAAGAAATCTTTTGTATTTACTTCGTAAAGTGTGGCCGGTGTTTTATAAAAATGTTTCCAGATTGGTTTTTTGCTGGCATAATCTTCACGGCTGCCCGTAGCCCATTCCAGGTTACTTAAATTAGCTGTAAATAAATTGTATTGATCCACTTTTGATAAGGAGACGATGGAATCAAGTTGGTTAATATGAGGTATGTACTGCCTGCGGCTAAAAGGTCTTGCTTTAGAAAAATTAAGTATGGAATCGGTACCTGCTTTTATTTCCAGTCGTTCTATTAAAATAGTTTCTTTAGCCCCCTGCGGCAGGTAGGTAGTTTGTGAAGAAGCTGCAAAAGGAATCAATAAAAAGAATAGTCTTACAAGGGTTTGTTTAAATTGCATGCAGACGGTTTAAGTTTTTCAAATTATGCAAAAATACCTGATTCGAAATATCAATATAGTGAACGAAGGAACCATAAGGGTGGCCGATGTGCTGTTAGCCGGCAAAAGAATTGAAAAGATTGATGCCGCTATTACATCAACGGATATTAATTACATGGAAATAAATGGAGAAGGAAAATACCTGTTGCCCGGTGTTATTGACGACCAGGTGCATTTCAGGGAACCGGGCCTTACCCATAAAGCCAATATTTACACCGAAGCAAAAGCTGCAGTGGCAGGTGGTACCACTTCATTTATGGAAATGCCAAATACAGTTCCGGCGGCCCTTACACAACAGTTACTGGAAGAAAAATATGCCATAGCTTCACGAACCTCGCTGGCAAATTATTCATTTTTCATGGGTACTTCTAACAACAATGCCGATGAAGTGCTCAGGACAAACGATCGTAAAAAGGAAATATGTGGTATCAAAATATTTATGGGCTCCTCAACCGGTAATTTACTGGTAGATAATTACCTGACCATTGATAAGATTTTCAGGGAAAGTGAGGTTTTGATTGCCACCCATTGCGAGGAAGAAACCATGATCCGGGAAAACCTGGAAAAATTAAAGCTGCAGAAAAAAGTGCTGGAACCATCCGATCACCCGGTAATCCGCAATGATGAAGAATGTTTTGAATCTTCTTTTAAAGCCGTTCAACTGGCTAAAAAACATGGTACCCGGTTACATATTTTACACATAAGCACTGAAAAAGAACTGCAGCTTTTTACAAACATGCTTCCATTGCAAGACAAACGTATTACAGCTGAAGTTTGTGTGCATCACCTGCATTTTACAAGCAATGATTATGCGCAATATGGAAATCTGATCAAATGCAACCCGGCCATTAAAGCACCGCATAACCGGGAGGCTTTATGGGCTGCTTTGCTTGACGACCGTCTTGATATTATAGCTACTGATCATGCTCCGCACACATGGGACGAAAAAAATGAACCCTATGAAAAAGCACATGCCGGCATTCCATTGGTACAGCATTCATTGTTACTGATGCTAGATTATTTCAAGGCAGGCAAAATAACCCTTGAAAAAATTGCTTATAAAATGAGTCATGCTGTGGCTGAATGTTTCCAGGTTCAGGAGAGAGGTTATATACGGGAGGGATATTTTGCAGACCTGGTCATTGTTGATTTGAACGAAACTACAACTGTAACCAGGGAAAATATTCTTTCAAAGTGCGGGTGGAGTCCATTTGAGGGAAAAACTTTTGAGTCAGCTATTACCCACACATTCGTAAACGGAAATTTAGTTTATGGAAATGGTGTGTGGAATGAATCTGTTAAGGGAGACCGCCTTTTATTTAACAGGTAAATAAGTTATATTGAATATTGGAGTAAATATTCAATAGGAAATCTTCAATGTTCAGTGGCACATGCAGATAGACAAAATAACCTTTAACGATATTTCCATATTTCACCCGGAAGAAGAATTCTCCATTTTTCACAGGCTCAACTTTACCAAAACCGTTGGCGGTAAAGAATGGCTGCGGCGTTTTTTTATGGAACCACACCAGGATCTGAAACGGATCATTGGTGTACAGAATATCATCAAAACGCTTTTAGAGCATATTGACGACTGGCCAAAAGATATCACCAATGGAACCATCATCATGATTGATAAGTTCCTTGATTATAATATTGACCCGGTTCCACAAAGTCCTAATCCTCTAAACAGTTTTGCATATAAGGTCTTGCATTCACAGGACTATTCGATGGTGAAATTTTCC
>DASTMJ010000157.1:0-3237 GCA_035714205.1 Flavisolibacter sp.
TTTATTGTTGATATAACCCATCGTAAAGAAATTGAAAAAAGTATAGTTAACCAGCAGAAGCAGCTTGAACGGGTAACCGACGAAATGCGCCGCCTGAATGCCGAACTGGAAGCTAAGGTTGAAGAACGTACGGTTATTTTAAAAGAAGCTTTACAAAGACTTGAACAATCCCAGGAAGAGTTAAGCCAGGCCCTGGATAAAGAAAGGCAACTGAATGAAATAAAAAGCAGGTTTGTTGCTATGGCTTCGCATGAATTCAGAACTCCACTAAGTACAGTTCTTTCATCAGCTTCGCTTTTATCAAAATATACAACAACAGAAGACCAGGATAAACGTAACCGTCATATTGAAAAGATCAAAGGTTCAGTCAAACACCTGAATGATCTTCTCGAAGATTTTCTTTCACTTGGAAAACTGGATGAAGGAAAAATCGGGACCGTATTTCATGAATTTAATCTGCAGGAAGTAATCCAGGATACAATAGAGGAAATGAGAGGACTTTTAAAAAACGGGCAGCAGGTGGTTTACAACCATCTGGGTAGTGTTGTTGTTGAAAGCGACAAAAAACTCATTAAGAATATTTTGATCAACCTCATTACCAATGCCATTAAGTTCTCCGACACCGATAAAAAAGTCTACATCAACAGCCAGGTACAAGACAATGTAACCACCATTTCAGTAAAAGATGAGGGAATAGGAATTTCGGATGAAGACCAGGATCATTTGTTTTCATCTTTCTTCCGCGGTAAAAATGCCACCAATATACAGGGCACGGGCCTTGGATTGCATATTGTAAAACGATATTTAGATTTGCTGGGAGGAGACGTCAGCCTGAAAAGTAAGCTGGGTAAAGGCACAATCATTACATTTACGATACCTGTAAAACAATTATAGTATATGGAGAAGCGCATCCTTGTTATAGATGACAATACTGATATAAGAGAAAATACGGCTGAAATTTTAGAATTGGCTGGCTACAAAACGTTTACTGCCGAAAACGGCAAAAAGGGTGTGGAAGTAGCAATAAAAGAAAAACCTTCGGTTATAGTTTGTGATATTATGATGCCGGAACTGGACGGATATGGCGTATTACACCTCTTACGTAAAAATGCCGATACACAGAATATTCCATTTATTTTTCTTACGGCTAAAACAGAAAGAAGTGATTTTAGAAAAGGCATGGAAATGGGAGCGGATGATTATATAACTAAACCTTTTGAGGATATTGAATTATTGAATGCCGTAGAGATCCGTTTAAAAAAATCCGAGATACTTGATCAGAAATATAGCTCCTCCCCGCAGGGACTTACCCAGTTTTTAAAAGATGTAAAAAGCACCGGTCTTGTTCAAAAGCTATCGGAGCAGTATGATGTGGAGAGCTACGATAAAAAACAAATGCTTTATCAGGAAGGTAAACGTCCCCGTTTTTTATATTACTTATTAAAAGGAAAAGTAAAAGGGTTTAAAGCCCATGAAGATGGAAAAGAATATATAACCAACCTGTATAGCGATGGTGATTTTATTGGCTATACAGCCTTGATCGAAGACATAAACTATGATGACAGCGCCAGCATACTGGAAGATGCTGAGATCATGCAAATACCAAAAGAAGATTTTTTACAAATGGTGTATAGCGATATCAGTATTGCTTCAAAATTCATTCATATCATAACCCAGAACGTAAAGGAGAAAGAAGAACGTCTTTTAAATCTTGCGTATAGTTCTTTACGTAAACGGGTGGCCAGGGCTCTTGTAGATATTGTTGAAAAATTCAACCTGAAAGAACAAACCAATCCTATTGAAATTTCAAGGGAAGATATTGCACAATATGTAGGTACGGCAACAGAATCGCTGATCAGGACCTTGAGTGATTTTAAAGCCGAAAAACTGATAGATATTAAAAGTGGGAAGATCATTGTTAATAACATTGAAAAGCTCAAACACCTGTTATTCTAGCTCTGCCCACCTTACAGCTCAATAGAATTATTTGTGTACAAGAGTGCGACGCAACCGGTGTTGATGGCTGCGGTGCCGACCGTAACAAAAATTTCTGAGCGATTTAATTAAAAATCAAATTCCCTCCTGTGCATGTTCCACCGGATGCCGGCAAAAAGAACAAATGTATTGGCTGAAGTACCTAATGCCGTTTGTTTACGATAAACCGCATTGGTCTCAATAAATAAATTAGGTCTTAATTCATAGGAGAGCAGTATAGATGCATAAGCAACTTTATTTTTTACACCCGAGCCTATTTTAAAACCATACTCGCTGGCACGATAGGGAGGAGTATTGGGTAGAAATATATTGTTTCCAAAATTCACAGAGCCGGTATCTTTTCCCTGCATATAATAAATGGCTTTTGCCTGTACCATCCATTTGGGTGCTGGCTGATAACGTGCCATGCCAATCACTTCCTGGAAACTGGCTCCCAACGGATGTGCCAATGGTTGGTTATAATGGGTATAGTTAGCTACTGAGTCGCGGTGCGAATAGGTGAACGGACGTACCCTGTTGGTTTCCAACTGCAGATCCAGGTTTTTGATAGTAAAGGCATCTATGTATTTAGCACCAAGCTGGTAGCCAAACTTGTTAGCCCACCAACCTTTATTCGATTTGATCTCAGATAATTTAAATTCATCCAGCAACAATTGACCATAGAACTGGAATTTTTTAGCCACGTTGGCTTTAAAATCCAAGCCGGCAACTGCATTATCAAAACTTCCATTTTGTTGTTCAACGGAGCGGTAAAAAATTACCGGATTCAGGTATCCGAATTCGAAATGATCTTTGCGGCCAAAAACCACTCCCTCAAATAAACCCACGTTCAGCCATTTAGTTATGGCCAGGTCAAGATGGTGCATGGCCGCATATTTTTTTGGAATAAGAATATCTGCACCAAAACGTTCTGCATTCTGCAGTTCCATAAACAGGTTTTGGTAATTAAACTTCCAGATGCGGGTATTTAATTTGAAAAATAAGGTGCTGTTCGAAAAATCGCTCAGGAACAATGATCGGTAACCATTGCCAATAAAATTTTTGTCATAACCAAATGCAACATCAATAAACCTGGCTACATTAAATGTTATGTAACCACGGGCATCAAAATAATCATAACCGGTATTTTTAAAACTTTTATAAAATCCCTGTCCTGGAACAGCTTGTCTTTCTTCTTCCCAATCCTGTACATACAGAGGGTCACGTTCCTGGTTATCCGTAACATAGGCAGCAAATCCTATC
>DASTMJ010000158.1:0-14296 GCA_035714205.1 Flavisolibacter sp.
GTATTTCTTTATTGGTGTAATCAATACCCCGATAGTGTTTGAATTATACAAGCTTTGTGTTAGTAAACTTTTGGTCATGAATTACCTGATTCTATTCCTGGTAATAGTTCTAAATGCTGTTACAGGTTGTGCCCAATCTACCTCGCAAAAAAAAGAAACTTCAATTGCCAAACATGTTGGTGGACCTTGCGAAGGTTGTGAAGCGATACATGAATCCCCGGTTCCTTTTGATCAACTTAACGACGTAGATACCCTACCTGACTTTGGTGATGAAGGACCTAAACTTGAAGTGAGCGGGATTGTTTACGAGAGGGATGGTAAAACCCCGGCCGAAGGGGTGGTTTTATATGTTTATCACACCAACCAGGAAGGAATATATCCAAAACGCGGCAATGAAACAGGATGGGGTGAACGACATGGGTATATCAGAGGTTGGGTGAAGACCAACGAAAGGGGTGAATATAAATTTTATACCTTGAGGCCTGGTGCATATCCTGGCAGAAATAATCCTGAACATATTCATATTACCGTAAAAGAACCGGGAATGAATGAATATTTTATAGATGACTATCATTTTGCTGATGATACCATCCTGCAAAAAACTGGAAATAATTTTGGGAACAGGGGTGGTAATGGAATTTTGAAAGTAACAACCAATAACGGCAGGCAACTTGCCAATAGGGATATTATTCTTGGCTTAAACATTCCCGGTTACCCAGGGTAGTTGCGTGGCATGATTTTTTAAACGAAATATTTACAACTAATTATCCAAATCTATAAGGAAGCTCCCTTGCTCGAAAGAGACCGGGGCTTTTCTTTTTTCAGGGCTTTAATACAGACTCCAGGTACCTGATCACACCCAGCCGGATGTCGAACCGTGCATCATCCTGGCTTTTAGCCTGTTCATATACTTTTATGATTGCGGGATTTCCAGGGTTCAAAAAGTCAAGGTTTGCCTCTTTCCCTGTAAATAAGAATTCGGAGATCGCCACCCTGTAAACTTTATCTTTTTCAAGCGGCTGTCCATTTAAATTCCATATGCCATCTTTGTGAACGAGGTTTTCATTATACTGCAAAAAACCGCCGTTACCCCGGTTTTTTTCGCCTTGGTCCAGGGTTTTGATCAACAGGCTTCCTTTCATTTCTGCTTCGCGAATGCTGCCACCAAAAGGAAGCGTTCTTAAAATATCATATTCTGTAACGGGCATCTGCAACACATCATCAACCCTTATTGAACCGGAATTCATTAAGGCCACATCTGCTTGCGGGGCCGCAAATTGAATTCCTTTTACAATCAGTTTAGTAAGTTCGGTCTGCTGGCTTCTAATTACGGCTTCGCGGCCATCCAGTGGTACTCCATTGGTTAATAGTATTTTTTTAGCATCAAATCCCAGGGAATTATAATTCTTTTCGGCAATGTTTGTCCATTTTTCAACAACGGCATTGGTAGCACTGTCCAGTGGAAGTGTTTCATCTATATATACCAATTTTGGATCTGCCTTAACCTTCTTTTTCTTTTTATTGATGTTTATTTTAACCGCATATACAGATTTTGCATTGGCATGAGCTTTTGCCACAACCACATCGCCAACTTTTTCAAAACGCATATCGTGTTCATGCCCACCCAAAATAATAGCAATCCCTGGTATTTGCCCGGCTAGCTCTTTATCTTTTTCAATAGCCTGGTGGGTAAGCGCAACAACGGCGTCAACTGAATCTTTCAGCTGGTTGTACACTTCTTTTGCGGTAGTTATTGCATCGGTATAAGTTACATAATCAGCTTTATTAAAGGGAAGCGTAACAGAAAACATACCTATTTTAGCGTGGGTTCCATCATCATCTGTAACATTTAAAACCGTTGTAGAAGGTATTGATACTCCATTTTTTTTAAAAGGCAGGATGGAATCGTTTGATCTATGAAAGGTGTTGGCAGAAGTCCAACCAAATTTTGATTCATTGATACGTTCCAGCAATTCCGATTCGCGGATGTCAAATTCATGGTTCCCAAAAGTGGCCAGGTCAAGCCCGGCAGCGTTCAAAGATTCTATCATTTGTTTACCCCTTATAGCTTTGCCATTATATTGTAAGCTGTTATAAACTGAGGGACTTAAAAAGTCACCGGCCAGTACTAAAAAAGTATTCCTGTTTTTTTGCAGGTATTGTTTTTTTAAAGAAGCAACTCTGGCCACCCCACCTTCTTTTCCCCCTGCCAGCGGGGCAATCTCATATACATCATTGATCAATAAAAAATTTACCTCAATTTCTTGATCGTCGCCGCTGAGGTTTCTGGTAGTTGAACAGGATAAACAACAAAAAACTAAAACCAGGTAACAGGCTGTCCGCATAAAAACAAATTGGATCACAAAATAAAAGGGAATTCATCGAATGAACGGGATAAACAAAAAATCAGGGAAGTAGCGTAATTTAGAAACAGATAAACCCAGGGAATACAGCACGGATGAAATTTTCGGGCACGTTTTTTTATTCCCTTCATCCTAAAATCAATAATATGCTTTGGCAAGGTAGAAGACAAAGTTCCAATGTAGATGACCGTCGTGGTGTTTCGGGTGGACAAGTAGCGGTTGGCGGGGGTATTTTAGGCGTTATAGCCCTGGTTTTAAACTTTTTATTAGGTGGCGACGGAAACATGCCACAAATACCGATGCCTAACCAGGCGGAACCTATGACAGCCGAGCAAAAAGCTGCGCAAGATCAACTGGCCGGGTTTGTAAAAACGGTAATGGCAGATACTGAGGATATTTGGGGTGAGTTATTCTCCAAGTCCGGGAACCAGTACCAACACCCAACCTTAGTACTGTTTAACGGGGGTACACAATCGGGTTGTGGAAGTGCTTCATCAGCCACAGGTCCATTTTATTGCCCCGCAGATAATGGTGTTTATATTGACCTTTCTTTTTACAATGATCTGAAGAACCGTTTTGGCGCCCCTGGAGACTTTGCTATGGCCTATGTCATATCTCACGAAGTGGGTCATCATATTCAAAATTTGTTAGGCACCTCTGCTAAAGTGCAAAATATGCGGGGCAGGGTTAGCCAGGAAGAATATAACCAGTATTCTGTACGGCTGGAGCTACAGGCTGATTTTTACGCCGGTGTTTGGGCTCATTATATTCAGGGAAAAGGTTACCTGGAGAGCGGCGATGTGGAAGAAGCCATGAATGCTGCGAATGCCATTGGTGATGACCGCCTGCAAAAAGAGGCACAGGGTTACGTGGTACCTGAATCATTTACTCATGGTACATCGGCCCAGCGCATGTATTGGTTTAAAAAAGGATTTGACACAGGCGACCCAAACCAGGGAGATACTTTTAACGCTACAGAGTTGTAAATCGTGAACAATATTCTCTTATTTCACCTTTTTTGATAAGCTGCGTTCCGGGGGTTATTTTTGCCGCCATGGAAGAATTGCTACAGCAAATTGAAGGGTTTCGTAAAGAAATTGAGGGGTACGAAATCTCAAATCCACATCAGCTGGAAGAATTTCGTATTAAATACCTGGGCACAAAAGGATTGGTAAAAAATCTTTTTGGAGAAATGCGCAATGTACCCAGTGAAAGGAAGAAAGAATTCGGACAGGTATTAAATGAGTTTAAACAATTTGCAGAAGCCAAATTTGAAACTGCCAAAGGAACAGCAGTTGTGCAGCCCAAAGATTCAGCATCAGAAATAGATCTTACGCTCCCTGGTGATGCAGTCCAGGTTGGCTCCCGACATCCCATTACACTAGTGCGCAACCGCATGATCAGTATTTTTCAGAGGTTGGGTTTTTCCGTTGCCGATGGCCCGGAAATAGAAGACGACTGGCACAACTTTACAGCTTTGAATCTTCCGGAAAACCATCCTGCCCGCGATATGCAGGATACATTTTATATTCATCAAAACCCCGATTGGCTTTTACGGACACATACCAGCAATGTGCAGATACGTGAAATGCAAAAAGGTAAATTGCCAATCCGTATCATTTGCCCGGGTCGTGTTTACCGCAATGAAACCATCAGCGCAAGGTCGCATTGTTTTTTCCACCAAATAGAAGGATTATATATTGATGAGAATGTGAGCTTTGCCGATCTGAAACATACCCTTTACTTTTTTGTGCAGGAAATGTTTGGCAAGGATACAAAAGTGCGTTTTCGCCCTTCCTACTTTCCGTTTACCGAACCCAGTGCTGAAATGGATGTAAGTTGTTTTATCTGCGGTGGAAAAGGTTGCCGCATTTGTAAACATACCGGCTGGGTAGAAATTTTGGGTTGTGGAATGGTACATCCAAAGGTTTTGGATAATTGTGGTATTGACAGCAACAAATACACCGGTTATGCATTCGGAATGGGCATTGAAAGACCGGCGCTTTTGTTATATGATGTAAATGATATTCGTTTGTTCAGTGAAAATGATATACGTTTCCTTAAGCAATTTGACAGTGCTGTTTAGGAGAGTTAAACTTTGGATTACCAGCTTTCCTGTCCCAGTTCATAATGCTTTTTTGTGTTACCTGTAAGCGAGTCATCGTTCTTATCTATCGATGCTATTAACTTGTAATGCTGGTACCCAAAAAATGCCGCTAACAGGAAGAATATAACAGATAAATAAAACCAAAGGGTAAAAACCACCGAAACCTTAACCGCCTGAAAACTTCCTGTGGCGGGAAAATTTCCTTCCGTTTTTATGTCACTCTTTATTTGGAGCATTACTATTAATAAGCAAATAGCTGCCAAAATACCGGAGACTATACTTGTTACAGAGCGGAATGGTTTATCCGTTAAAGAAACAAACAACCCGGTAGCACCTGCAATAAGGGCTACGAGTGCCATTACATACATCTTACCTTTCTCTCTTTTGACATCCAGGTTAAACGGGGCATCTTCTTTATTACTTTGAACGGAACTTTCATCATCTACCATTTTATAATCAGTTCCAAAGGCAAGACCTATGCCGGTATTTTGAACAAAAGGCTTGTCATTGCATGTCACTTGTACAAAAGGCAAGAAAAATAACAATAGGGCTAAAAGGAAAGAAACCGATGTTGTGCCTTTTTTCTGAAATAAATGATCCCCGGCAGTAAATGGCATACAAAAGATTTTGTTGTAGATGATAGGTTTTTCAAAAGGTCAGCCGGGAAGCGGATTCGTATTACATCAACCCAATTCTGAATCACTGGGTGAAGAAATAAACTCCGATTGATCGCCAGGATTTTCAATATCCAGTTGTGGTGCTTTTTTTGGCGGCTTCTCCGTGGCCTCCTCACTTCTTTTTTTTATAAAGAACAATGCAGCTGCCGTTGCTGCTATTGCTCCAATAGCCACAAGAAGAACATTTTTCTTTTTCATCTTAATTTCTTTGTTCTTTATAAAGTTAGAAATTATTGTACCATAATTTTACTGATTAATTTTTAAGGATGCATACAATTTGTATTTGTGGAGCGGGCACTATGGGGAGCGGCATTGCGCAGGTAGCTGCTGCCTCAGGTTTTACTACCATTTTATTTGATGTAAATACCACAGTGCTTGAAAAAGCAGAAGATAAATTAAGAACGGATCTTCAAAAACTGGTTGAGAAGCAAAAAATTGCTGCAGAAAAAAAGGATGAAATCTTAAAAAACATTCAATTTACGTCTGCCATTGAGCATTGTATTGCCGATGTGGTGATTGAAGCCATCATTGAAAAACCTGAATTAAAGATTGCCTTATTCAATCAACTTTCGGCCATCAACCCTGCTACAGCCATTTTTGCATCCAATACTTCTTCTTTATCCATTACAGAATTAGCTCAAAATATAATCAATCCCGAAAGGTTTGCGGGTCTTCACTTTTTTAATCCTGCACCGCTTATGAAGTTGGTTGAAGTAGTAAAAGGAGAACAAACATCCGCAGAGGTCATCAACATATTGGTTAAGTTATCAAGAACCTTTGGAAAAATTCCCGTTGTTTGTAAAGATTCACCGGGTTTTATTGTAAACCGCGTGGCACGACCGTATTATCTTGAATCGTTACGTTTGGTTGAGCAGGATGTTGCTGGTTTTGAAACCATTGACCGGTTGCTGGAGGATAAGGGCTTTAAAATGGGCCCTTTCAGGTTGATGGACCTCATTGGCAATGATGTAAATTATTCTGTGAGTTGTTCGGTTTATGAACAATTAAAAAATCCGGTACGACTAAAACCTTCACCCATTCAAAAAGAAAAAGTGGAGAATGGAGCACTGGGCCGGAAAACCGGCAAAGGCTATTATACCTATTGATTAAGCTGTAATATTGCACGAGTCAGATTTAAACCTCAATCTTTACGTAATAAATGATCCTTGTAACAGGCGGTACAGGCTTCCTGGGAGCTTACATCATCAAAAATCTTGTTGAAAAAGGTATCCCCGTTCGTGCCCTTCGCCGTTCGGCAAAACTTCCCTTTTATATTCAGAAAGAAATTTTTGCCGGGATTGAATGGGTGGAAGGTGATGTATTGGATGTAGTGTCTCTTGATGAAGCAATGAAAAATATCTCCGGTATCATTCACTCGGCTGCTATTGTTTCTTTTTCAAAACACAACCGCAGGGAGATGTACCAGGTGAATGTTGAAGGTACAGCCAACATGGTAAACCTGGCGCTGGAGAATAAAATCGGCAGGTTTATACATATAAGCTCCATCGCGGCATTGGGAAGAACAACAAAAGCCCAGACAGTTACAGAGGAAAAAAAATGGGAAGAGAACAGCAACAATACGCATTATGCAATTTCAAAACACCATGCAGAAATGCATGTATGGAGAGGTTTTGCAGAAGGACTGCAGGGTGCTATCATTAACCCAAGTACTATTTTGGGTTATGGCGACTGGCACCAGTCGAGCTGCGCTATTTTTAAAAATGCATACAAACAGTTTCCATGGTATACACAAGGCATTAATGGTTTTGTAGGGGTAGAAGATGTAGCCGAAGCTGCTGTACAATTGCTTGAATCCTCTATTGATCAAAAACGTTTTATTGTTAACAGTGAAAACTGGCCGTTTAAAAAATTATTTGATTGCATAGCTGATAATTTTGGCAAAAAACAGCCGCACAAAGAAGCAACGCCTTTCATGGGTGAAATAGCATGGCGAATGGAACATATAAAATGGATGCTTACAGGAAAAAAAGCATTGCTTACAAGGGAAACTGCTAAAGTAGCCCATAGTAAAACTTCGTTTGACAACAGAGCCCTACTGCAGGCACTTCCCTCTTTTGGCTTTACTCCGCTGGAAACAGTAATTAAAAAATCATGTGAAAAATATATGCAGGCCTTACAAGGGGGTGAAATAACCCCATAAATTTTCTATTTTGTGGGCACTATGAAAGTACCGCAACTCCTTTTATTATCCTTTTCCTTATTGTCATTCACCTTTGTTTTTTCACAAAGCACTGTTACAGGAACTATTACCGATGCAGAAACAGGTCTGCCGCTGGAAGGTGCTTCTGTATTTGCGCAAAACACAACCAAAGGAACCATTACCGACAAAGAAGGCAGGTACAAACTTTACCTTGATAAAGGTGGTTATGAACTCATCATATCGTTTACAGGATATGTGAGCCGTACTATCAATTTCGAAGCTGTTTCTGACCGCGAGTTCAATCTTTCGCTTCAAAAAGCAGATAACAGCATGAGTGAAGTGATCATCCGCAGCAGTAACGAGGTATTGGATGGATGGGAAAAATATGGGAGCTTTTTTATCGATCATTTTATAGGCACTACACCCTTTGCAGACAGTTGTTCACTTAAAAACCCCGAGGTACTGAAATTTTATTATTACAAACGTACCGACCGGTTAAAAGTATTAGCTACAGAGCCTTTACAAATTCAAAACAATGCATTGGGATACAACCTGCGATATGAACTGGATTCGTTTGTGCACAATTATAAATCCAGCATTAACTCCTACCGCGGTAATTGTTTATACACTTCAATGGATGGCACATACGACCAGCAACTTGCCTGGCAGGCCAACCGTGAAAAAGTGTACTATGGTTCAAGGCTTCATTTTTTGAGATCGTACTTTGACAGTTCTTTGCAAAAAAGCGGATTTACCGTTGACTTACTTTCCCCAAAAAGCAAGATCAACTTTACACGATTAGCTAACCCCTACGATACTTCATATTATTTTTATAACGACACTGCTGTTCAAGCTGAATTGTGGTTTCCCACAACAGCCAGCATCACCTATATCAAAAAAGCTCCGGAACAGGAATACCTGAAGCAATACCAGTTACCACTTGACGTAAAAAACCAGATCTCCTATGTGAACCTGCAGGATGCCATCCTGATAAAACATAATGGATATTTCTTTGACCAGCGCAGCTGGATCAACCAGGGTTACTGGAGCTGGAAGAACCTGGCAGACCAGCTTCCATACGATTATGAACCGGGACAATGACGGTAAAATTTGCAATAGATCTATACTATTTTTGGAGAATTGACTAAGCAAAAACATTCACCAAAACAAAAAGCATAATCAAAACTGCAACAACTTTAATGGTAGACCGTAAACTCTGGGGATCAAAAAGGTTAAACACAAGATTGGCTTTATGCGGCAAAATTCATCACAGTAGAAATTAGTCGCAGCCTGCTTAGTCAAACAAGGTATTTTAATCGGCAAAAGTCAATTAATGATCTTTTATTTACTTTCTTTCAGCACCATATCAATTGTGATGGCTGTAAGTACAATGTTGATTTTATTAGTATCCTCAGCGTATTGCTCAGCTATACTTACATGATATTTATCGGCCGATGTAAAAACTTCCTTGGCAACGCCGCTCCATTTTTTATTGATGATACCAATTTCATTACCGCTGGAATCGGTAATATGAAAGTTCCAGGCTTTCCAGTCACCATTAATTTCGGCGATCTGGTTTTGGCTCGCATCAAATATCTGGAAACGGGGTTTCAGGAAACGGAATTTTTGTTTGATATAACCAGATACATCGCCGTTGGCATTTCTTATCTCTATTTTAGATAACCAGAACGTCCAACCGCGGTGAATACTTGCCAGCAATTTTTCATTTACATCCGTTACATGAAGGGTAAAAGGAAATAAGGATTTATTCAGAAATAACCTGAAGACCTTATGCCAGCCGGGAACATGCTGACGCACCGCTCCTACCTGAAGGCCCATTTTATCAAAGACTTTGTACTCGTTATGAAATTTTAGGAACTGTACTTTTTCATCAATAAAATATTCATTGCTTTCAAAAAAAGGAGGAAAGAAGATTGACATGTTGGTTTTGATTTGAAGGCAGCAAAGAAAAACTAATTCTTATTCAACAACTATATCATCTTTACGTGAAATGATGCGTAAAATTACCAGCCGTACAAGTGAGTGACACAACAACAGATGCCAGAAGTTATGATGCCCGGCACAAAAAAGCCTCACAAATTTGTAAGGCTTTTAAAAACTTGAAAATGTACAATTTACCAGCCGTCTCCATCCAGCACATTACCAATACCACCCAGCAAACCGCCTTCTTCTTTACGGCTCACGGTTCCGTATTGTAAAATGCGGCTGGCCAACCGGCTTACGGGTAATGTTTGGATCCATACACGACCTGGTCCGCGGAGCGAAGCAAAGAACAGGCCTTCGCCGCCAAAAATGGAGTTTTTAATTCCACCTACAAATTGTATATCATAATCACAACTGGGTGTAAAAGCAACAATACAACCGGTATCAATTTTTAGAACCTCGCCAGGTTGCAATTCCCTTTCAATAATATGTCCGCCAGCATGAACAAAAGCTAGCCCGTCACCCTCCAGTTTTTGCATAATAAATCCTTCACCCCCAAAAAGACCCGTACCCAACTTGCGCTGGAATTCTATACCAACGGAAACACCTTTTGCGGCGCACAGGAAAGCATCTTTCTGGCAGATCATTTTACCACCCAACCGTAACAGGTCAAGCGGAATAACTTTACCGGGATAAGGAGAAGCAAAAAAAACTTTTTTCTTTCCATGACCCATATTGGTGTAGGTTGTCATAAACAGGCTTTCACCCGTAAGCACTCTTTTGCCAGCAGACATCAGTTTTCCAAAAAAACCTTTTTGCTGGCCTGTTCCATCGCCAAAAATGGTTTGCATTTGAATTCCGTCATCCATCATCATAAAGGCGCCACTTTCTGCAATGGCGGTTTCTTCAGGATCCAGTTCTATTTCCACGCATTGCATTTCTTCACCAAAAATGCGGTAATCAATTTCATGAGCCTTCTGGCCATACCCATTCATAACTTGTTTAATTTTTTTTCTAAGGTAACACATCAAAACTCTTCAAAACCGCATCTACACCTAAGATTTTTATAAATGGTAATGCCGGTGAAAGCGGTTTTCTTTAAATTGTCATTTACTTTTTAAAAACACACATTATGAAGCAAAAACTACTGTTACTGCTTACGTTTTTGTTTGCAACTACTATTGCAACACTTGCACAAACAAAACTGGTAGAAAAAATTACAAAGACCGGCAGCGACATTGTGATTCCTTATGAAAAATATGTACTGTCCAATGGTTTAACACTAATTGTTCACGAAGACCATAGTGACCCGGTAGTTCATGTGGATGTAACCTATCATGTGGGATCGGCCAGGGAACAAATTGGCAAATCGGGTTTCGCGCATTTTTTCGAACACATGATGTTCCAGGGAAGTGATAACGTAGCCGATGAACAGCATTTTAAACTGGTAAGCGAAGCAGGCGGTACGCTTAACGGCAGCACCAACCGCGACCGAACGAATTATTACGAAACAGTACCCAGCAACCAGCTTGAAAAAGCTTTGTGGCTGGAGGCCGACCGTATGGGTTTTTTACTGGATGCGGTTACACAACAAAAATTTGAAATTCAGCGAGCCACCGTAAAAAATGAAAGAGGGCAGAATTACGATAACCGTCCATATGGTTTAGTTGGCGAAGCCACTAGCCGCAATTTATATCCATATGGACACCCCTATTCCTGGTTAACCATTGGCTACCTGGAAGACCTGAACCGCAGCGATGTAAATGATCTTAAGAATTTTTTCTTGCGCTGGTACGGGCCCAACAACGCTGTTTTAACGGTTGGTGGAGATGTAAAAACCGCGGAAGTAGTAAAAATGGTTGAAAAATATTTTGGTTCCATACCTAAAGGACCGGAAGTAAAACCTGATACGTACCCGGGAGTTCGGTTAGACAATACAAGGTATGTTTCCTATACTGATAATTATGCCCGCCAGCCTTTACTTACCATCGTTTACCCAACCGTCCCCAATTACCACAAAGACATGGCAGCCTTACAATGTCTTGCACAGGTATTAGGCCAGGGAAGAAACTCTGTTTTATACCAACAGCTGGTTAAAGACCAAAAAGCCTTCCAGGCATCAGCCTTTAGCCAGTTATCTGAGTTGGCTGGTGAGTTTTTCATCCGGATTACTCCTTCACAAGGCAAGGGTTTGGCCGAGATGGAACAATTGTTTCGTGGAGCGTTAAAAAGCTTCGAAACAAGAGGGGTGACAGATGAAGATGTTGCCAAATTTAAGGGCGGACAGGAAGCGCAGCTCATTAACGGCCTGCAAAGTGTTCAGGGTAAAGTGTCGCAGCTGGCCGCATTTCAAACATTTACAGGGAATGCCAATAAAATGGCCGACCTGTTAAAAATGTATGCGGATTTAACGAAAGAAGATGTAATGGCTGCTTATAACAAATACATCAAGAATAAGCATGCAGTTGTTTTAAGTGTAACACCTAAAGGACAGGAAGCATTGGTTGCCGCTCCGGATAATTACAACATTGACTCAACAAAATATGCAGCACCGGATTATGGGTATGCGGGATTAAAATACAATAAAGCGAAGGATAATTTTGATCGTAGTAAAATACCTGGAAACGGCGACAACCCTGTTGTTAAAGTTCCAAAATTCTGGAAGAAAGAATTACCAAACGGCGCTAAGTTAATCGGGACAGAAAATACAGAAATACCTACTGTTACATTCTCCTTAACCATGCCTGGCGGCCATCTTGCTTCTGCTACTGATCTGTCCAAAGCGGGTTTGGCTTCTTTTTACACAGAGATGATGCAGGAGGATACCAAAAATTATACGGCTGAAGAAATGGCCGTGGAGTTACAAAAATTGGGTAGTTCCATTTCTGTTACCAGCAGTGTAGATGGTGTTACCTATACAGTGCAGGCCCTGAAGAAGAATTTTGATAAGGCTCTTGCACTCCTGGAAGAACGTTTGTTCAATCCAAAATTTACACAGGAAGCATTTGACCGGATTCAAAAACAGGCTATCCAGGCTTTTAAACAAGCTAAAGCACAACCGTCTTTTATTGCAAGCGATGTATTTGCCAAATTAAACTACGGGCCCAAACATATCTTAGGTGTAAGTGATGATGGCACAGAAGAAACCATCAAAAATATTACGTTCCAGGATATTGAGAATTATTATAAAAACTACCTCACTTCTGTTGATGCCAAAGTTGTAATTGTTGGTGATATTAAAGAGCAGGAAGCTTTGCCTAAACTCGCTTTTTTAAACAAATTACCCAGGAAAAAGATCAACCTGCAAAAACCTGATGTTGGCGCTGCAGTTGATAAAACAAAGGTATTTCTTGTAGATATTCCTAAAGGTGCACAAACCGAATTCAGAGTTGGTTATGCAACAGGATTAAAATATGATGCTACAGGTGAATATTATAAAACCTACCTGGCCAATTTTCCATTAGGTACGGGTTTCAATAGCAGGTTGAATTTAAACCTGCGTGAAGATAAGGGCTGGACCTATGGAGCAAGAGGAAGCTTTAGTGGAGATCTGCAGTCCGGGGAATACACATTTAGTTCTGGCATAAAAGCCGATGCCACTGACAGTGCATTGGTGGAAGTAATGAAAGAGATTAAAGAATATGTTGCCAGCGGTCCCACAGATGATGAAGTTGCTTTTATGAAAAGTGCCATCGGTCAAAGTGATGCCTTACGATATGAAACAGGTATTCAAAAAGCAAGGTTCATTCGCCAGATACTCGACTATAATTTACCCGCCAATTTTGTAGAAACGCAGGCCAAAATTCTGAAGAACATGACCAAAGAACAAATGCATGCCTATGCCAAAAAATATTTAAACCCCGATAAGATGAATATTTTACTGGTAGGTGATAAACAACGCATATTGGATGATGTAAAAAAACTGGGTTATGACATTGTAGAAGTAGATGCCGATGGCAACAAAGTAGATAGCAAAAAAGTTTTTTAACTCAACTGCATTTTTTCAAAAAAGGGGCCTGTTAAATCACAGGTCCTTTTTTTATTGGACGATAACAAAATAATGCAGATAATAATTCAAACCATCAATTTTATCTGCGGTTTCAATTCATGAATAGAGTTCGTATTTAACATACAGATCGAAGTTAGGATACCATTGGAGCACCGAAATGGCATGGTAAGACAATAGCAATACTACCCAGAATGAAAATCAATATCCTAGCTATCCGACAAATGAATAAAAAAAGCGGCCCTAAGGCCGCTACCATACTTAAAAATATATTCCTGCCTGATCCAATGCCCAACTATTATAAATTATGTTGAGGTGCTGGTTTTAACTGGCCGGTCCATACCGGTTTACCCTGGAATTTTCTGACTGCGTACATGATGCCGACAAATATAAAGAAGAACGGACCAAGAAAACCTAACAAGGCCACGAATTTGGTTCCGTAAAATTTACTCATCGGTCTACGTAAACGTTCAGCAATCAAATACATGCTTGGCACCATTACCAGTGTAAGGAAGAAAGCGAAGATAAGTCCAAATATAATTGTCCAGCTTAATGGTCCCCAGAAAACGACGCTGTCACCACCAAAGAAAAGATGCGGATTTAAGTTGCTGAACAAAGAAGCAAAGTCAATATTCAATCCTACGGCTAACGGGAACAGTCCAAGCATAGTAGCCAGTGCTGTCAATAACACTGGGATGATACGAATTTTACCTGCCTGTATAGCTGCCTCTCTTGTGCGCAAACCTCTTCCCCGCAATTCATCGGTAAACTCAATTAATAAAATACCATTCTTAACCACAATTCCCGCTAAACCTACAACACCAACACCAAGCATGATGGTTGCTATAGTCATGCCCGTTACAGCATAACCAATTAAAACACCTATGATGGAAAAAAAGATCTCTGTAAGCACGATAAATGGCTTACTCATAGAGTTGAACTGCATTACCAGTATCAAAAATATCAGCAGTAGTGCATAAATGAGTGATTGTCCAAGGAACGTCATTGTTTCCTGTTGTTGCTCACTTACACCACTTT
>DASTMJ010000159.1:0-12471 GCA_035714205.1 Flavisolibacter sp.
GCACCCGTTTGGATTGAACTGGCAGATAAATAAGGATGCGATCTATTTATTCTTTTGTGTGTTCAACCAGCTTAATGCTTCTTTTACAGTTGGGTCAGCAGTAAGGTCATCAAAATTATCATCGCTTTTTACATATACATCCGGGCGAACAACCAGGTCCTGGTAAATATGTTTTTTGGAATCCGCTATCCTGTTCACGCTGAATAACAAATAGCCTTGCTGGTTGCCAAATAAGAATCCTTCAGTCGCACCGCAAAAACCGGGAGTGGCTTCTCCAAACAATTTCACATTGGGCTGAGGTTTTAAAAAAGCTGCCGTTATCTCGGCTGAACTAACTGTAGATAGCCCTATCAAAACGGCGATGGGAAGATTTTTAGAAGCAGTGCATGTATTTTTAACGGCTACCATCTTATTACCTTTTTCATCCAGCACTACACCATCCTTCATTTGAACAGGGGGCAAAAACTGGTTATCCCGATCCACACCATATCCCAGGACAGAAAAATGAAACAAAGGTCCCAGGCCTGATTGCATAGGAGCCGCATTTCCACCGTTATTCAACCGTAAATCAAGGACCAGGCTTTTCGGATTTTTTGCCAGTAGCATACATAAAGAATCACGGAGTTTATTGGCAAGTTCATCCATCGCTTCCTGCCGGTGAACGATCATGGTGGGAACTCTTAAATAAGCAACTGATTGATCCAGCCAGGCCGTTACGATCCTTGGCCCTTTTGCTGCTTCTTTCTTTAATCCGGCGCTTAATGATTTTTCAAAATCGATGGGTGACGGTATACGTACAAAAGTATCACGGTTGGCAACCATGCCATGGTAATCGTTCAACTGGAGAAAGGCATAGGAGATAGCAGGGAATGCCTCTTTATAACTTGTAGCATTTTGTGCTTTCAGGTAGGCCGTGTCCCTGATTTTTTTCCAGTCCAGGTCCTTACCAAATAATGATCTTGTTTGCAGGATATGTATAGCCGTATCTATGTAGTTCTTTACAGAATCGGGCATTTGAGCATTGATGCGGGTACTACAAACCAGGGCTGTGATGGATAAGATAGCAAACTGAAAATATTTTTTCATTGGTGGCTTTAAATAAAGATGGTGAAGCTAAAACAATTCATGAAAATTAGGTGGCAGAAAGAAGTGCGCCAACAAATACCGGCACAGTAGAATTTTAAAACCTGCAAGGTTTTTAGTACCTGGAACAAAACTTAATCACTTCTGAAATCTTTTTACTTCCACTTTGTCGCCTATTTCAATGGTCATTAGATCATCACCTACTTCAAACTGGCCGTTGAAATGTTTTTTTGTTCCTGTAATGATGTCATCAACACCCGGGGGTGGCAGGGTAGGGTCCAGGGATAACAAAACAATATGTGAGTATACAGCCAGCCGCGGTTTTGTCAAACTAAAAATCTTTCCGGCTTCTTCCGGCGAAGTATGGTAGCCTAATATTTGCCTGGCCACTGCCGATCGTTGCACCAGTTCTGGCCGTGCAACAGCAACTTCGTGAACCAGTACATCTACGTCTTTGGCATGTTTGACCAGGTTCTCGCTGTACCGCGTATCCCCTGATATCACTACAGAATGTCCTGCAAAATCCAAACGGTAACCCAATGCTGAATCAATCACGTCTGAATGATTCACAATAAATGCAGTAATGCGTACACCACCTTCATCATAAACAACTCCCTCACTGACTGCGGATGCCTTTACCATGATACCGCTATCAGCCTTATTACCCTCTTCACTTCTAACAGATATATCCCAGGCAAAAGCCTTTTGTAATGCATCCATCATTTCCACGGTACCCGCAGGTCCCCACACCTGGAGTGGTTCAGTCCTTTTGCCAAAAGGCGTTGGCAGCCAACCCGTCAACCAGAAATCAGGGATGCCTACCACGTGATCGGAATGTAGATGCGTGAGGAAAAGCTTATTCACTTTTCCCAACTGAATTTTTTTTTGCCAGAGACGTTGGCTGGCACCTCTTCCGCAATCAAACAAAAAATACTGGCCGTTGGCTTCCACTACGGTAGCCGGACCAAAACGTTCAATGCTTGGTTGTGGTACACCTGTGCCAAGTAAGGTTACCTTAATGGTTTGTGCAGAAACTGCAGCCGATATACAAATGCCCGCTAGCAGAACACCGGTAAATAGTTTGTGTTTCATATTTGTAACGTACAATAGTTATTGTGGGAGTAGTAGTTTCAGCGGGGACGAGTAATGGATATAACAAGTTAAACCCTTTTTTTTATCCGGTTTAGTGTATAACTGAAATCTTTGTTACCGATAAATAGTCTTTTATCCTGGTCAAGAAAATACAGGATGTTGTTATCGAGCTTTAATAAATACAAAGGTTCATCGCCGGCAACCTTCAACTCATAAACAATGGCATTGCGATTGGCCTTGCTGCCTTTGGTGATCCTCCATGTACCAACTCTTGGATTTTCATTTTTATAAACAAAACCAATTAATTCATACCTGCCTGTAGTATCGGAGCCTTTGTCTTTGTAAAGGGTAAGCCGCCATTTGATTTTTATACAGTTGGCAGGCAGGTTTTCATTAAGCAGCCTTGCAAATTCTTTGCAGGGAGTTCGCCCATCAAATACACCAATAAGGTCACTGGTTGTTTTTACCTGTGCCAGGCTATGCCCGGTTTGTAAACAAACAAAGGCTACAAGCAATAGTAAAAATGGTTTCATGGTGTGGAGTTTTCTGGTTCATTCATTGCTCCTGTTTAAAACATACCCCCATCCGCCGTTTCCTACCAAAAGATTCTTATTTGCATCAGAAAAATGCATTATGCTGCTATCCAATTCAATTAACAGCAGGGGAGATAGAAATTTCTCAGAATGCAACTGATACAGGGTAGCGGAACTGTTTATAGTTGTATCAGGGCGGGTGGTATAATTTCCGGTTACAGTAATATTAGTACCATTTATAAATCCATTGGTATTGGGTTTTGAAGCTCCGTATACGGCTTGAAGGTGAAAGTTGTCAGGGTGGGATAAATGCAGTTCCCATTTTATAAAATCGCAGGTCTGGTCAGCCGGTATTTTTAATATGGATCTGATTAATGAGTCGCAGGGAGTGCTTCCCACATAAAAGCCTGTTGAAGAATGGTTGGCACTTGTCTGGGAACAGGCGTTCATCATTATAAAACAAGAAACCAATAAGCCCAGTAAAGTTACCCTGGCTACCGGCATAAGAGCTTTTTACAAAGGTAGAATAAGGGCGGAAATGATAGAGCCGGATTTAGCCTGGTTCATGGAATCTTTATAAAAGGGGTATGTCAGTTTTCTGATAAGTTACAGAAAGCGCCGATGCCAGCTACCAAAGTTGGCGGCATATCAGAAAAAACAATAATCAGTTGCTAAACTATAAAACGCTATCCACAAAAGATATCCCCTGGCAGGGTAGATATTGAGTAGGGTGAAGAAGACAGAAATACCAAAAGCCGGCTTATAAATAACGCAATGGATTCCTTCTTGCTGCCAGCATATATCTTTTCATATTCATCCAGAAAGCCAGGATGGCATAAATAATAATGGGGGAACCAAGAGTAAGAAAAGAGGTATACATAAACCAGGTACGGATACGGGATGTGGCAATTCCCAATCTGTCGCCAATGGCAGTACAAACTCCAAATGCCTGCCACTCAATGAAATCTTTGAATCGCTTCATAAAAGCTAAATTATATGTTTTTGTCAAAAACCAGCTCTGCACTAATCAATTTCTAACACGTTTTTAGGTAACTTCGCACCACTTTTAAACAGGCTGCAAATGCAATGCCTGTATTTGCCTTAAAATTTTTTACCTATGCTTTTTGACCTGGATTTGATTAAGAAAGTATACAACGAACTACCAGCAAAGGTTCAAACAGCCCGCAACCTGTTGAACCGCCCTATGACATTAGCCGAAAAGATCCTTTACTCTCACATATTTACTCCTGCCAAAAAAACATATGAAAGGGGAAAGGATTATGTTGATTTTGCCCCGGACCGTGTAGCAATGCAGGATGCCACGGCACAAATGGCCCTTTTACAGTTTGATACCTGCGGCAGGGAAACGGTAGCCGTTCCTTCAACCGTACACTGCGATCACCTGATCCAGGCCAAACTGGGAGCAACAGAAGATCTGAACACAGCAATAGATACAAACAGGGAAGTATACGATTTCCTTTCTTCCATATCTAACAAATATGGTATTGGTTTCTGGAAACCGGGTGCCGGTATCATTCACCAGGTAGTGTTGGAAAACTATGCCTTCCCGGGTGGAATGATGATAGGAACCGATTCACATACACCTAATGCCGGTGGTTTGGGTATGATTGCCATTGGTGTGGGTGGCGCCGATGCCGTGGATGTTATGGCAGGCTTGCCATGGGAATTAAAAATGCCAAAACTGATTGGGGTGAAGCTAACTGGTAAAATGAACGGCTGGACCAGTGCAAAAGACATTATTTTAAAGGTTGCCGGTATATTAACCGTAAAAGGTGGTACCGGTGCCATTGTTGAATATTTTGGCGAAGGCGCTGATAGCCTGAGCTGTACCGGTAAGGCTACCATTTGTAATATGGGCGCCGAAATTGGTGCTACCTGCTCGCTTTTTGCCTATGATGATAAAATGGGCGGTTACCTCAGAGCCACCGAACGGGCTGCAGTAGCAGACCTGGCCGATACGGTTAAGGAATATTTACGTCCCGATCCGGAGGTTTATGCCACTCCCGGTAAATACTACGACCAGCTTATTGAGATCAACCTTAGCGAGTTGGAACCCCATGTGAATGGACCTTTCACACCAGACCTGGCCACACCCATTTCAAAAATGGCTGAAGCGGTGGCTGCCAATGGCTGGCCCGATACTATTGAAGTGGCACTAATCGGTTCGTGCACCAACTCGTCCTATGAAGATATCAGCCGTTCTGCTTCAATAGCTGCACAGGCGAAAAGAAAGGGATTGAAAACAAGTAGCGAGTTCACCGTAACTCCCGGATCTGAACTGGTTAGATTTACCATTGAAAAAGATGGTTACCTTGATACGTTTGATGAGATTGGCGGGGTTATTCTCGCCAACGCCTGCGGACCTTGTATCGGTCAATGGGCCCGACATATTGATGATCCTAACAGGAAAAATACGATCGTAACATCTTTCAACCGCAATTTTGCAAAGCGTAATGATGGATTGGCATCTACACATGCTTTTGTTGCATCTCCTGAAATTGTAACCGCTTATGCTATTGCAGGCCGCTTATCGTTTAACCCGTTAAAAGATAAACTGGTGAACGAGAAAGGCGAAGAGGTAATGTTGGACGAGCCTGTAGGTTATGAACTGCCTCCCCAGGGTTTTTCAGTTGACGATCCCGGATACCAGGCACCTGCTGCAAAAGGTACCCAGGTAGAAGTGGTGGTGAGCCCCGCTTCACAGCGTTTACAATTATTAAGTCCTTTCCCCGCATGGGATGGAAATGATCTTACCGGTTTAAAATTATTGATCAAAGCAAAAGGTAAGTGTACAACAGATCATATTTCCATGGCTGGCCCCTGGTTAAAATACCGCGGTCACCTGGATAATATTTCAAACAACATGCTGATCGGTGCTGTTAACTATTTCAACAACCAGACCGATAGTGTAAAGAACCAGTTGACAAATGAATACGGCCCGGTGCCTGCAACGCAAAGAGCCTACAAAGCTGTAGGTATTGGTTCGGTTGTGGTAGGAGATGAGAACTATGGCGAAGGTTCTTCAAGGGAACATGCAGCCATGGAACCGCGTCACTTGGGTGTAAGGGCTATCATTGTTAAAAGCTTTGCCCGTATACATGAAACCAACCTGAAAAAACAGGGTATGCTGGCGCTGACTTTTGCCACTAAGGAAGATTATGAAAAGATCCTTGAAGATGATATCATTGACATTACCGGGCTAACTGATTTTGCACCCGGTAAACAATTGACCGCGGTATTACATCATTCCGATGGAAAGATGGAAAAGATAAAACTGAACCATACCTATAATGAACAACAAATAGAATGGTTTAAAGCAGGAAGTGCTTTGAATTTGATACGCAAACAATTTGGAAAAGCTTAATAAATAACTGCCAATAGTAAAAGCGGAACGATTGTTCCGCTTTTTTTTGCGACGTACACATTGGCAACCTTTGAAGTTTTCTTGCGTATATACTTTAAAAATTTATGCGCAAGTTTGGTTACCTGCTTTTTACGTCATTCTTGTTTATTACAATTTACTCCTGTAGTAAAAGCAGCAGTCCTGATAGTAGCGGCGGCCCCGGACCAAATCCAAATCCAGGCGCCTGTTCAGGCACACCAGGGAGTTTATTTACAGCTGTAAAAAATGTATTGGCTGCTAATTGTGCTTTAAGTGGATGCCATGCCGGTTCCAGCCCGCAAAACGGTATCAACTTTGGTGATAACTGCACCATAGTAAACCAGGCAGCACGAATTAAAGTCAGGGCGGTTGACCAGGCAGGCACTGCCAGCCAGATGCCCCCTCCACCAAATGCGGCTTTATCGCAGGCCGACAGGCAAAAAATTATTGACTGGGTTGCGGCCGGTGGAAAATTAACCGATTAGAGACTGCCGGGTTTTGTTTTAAATGATATTGATTGAAAGACAGTTATTTGTTTCCCCACCTGTATGATTCTGCCTGCAAACCTGCAAGATCAACTACACGGTCAACAACCGTAAGCACAGCTTCTTCAATAGTTTTTGGATTGCTGTAAAAAGAAGGGGATGCCGGACAGACAATACCGCCGGCCAGTGTTACTGTTTCCATGTTGCGAATGTGAACAAGGTTGTAAGGTGTGTCCCGAATAACGCAAATAAGTTTTTTTCGTTCTTTCAGCATTACATCGGCAGCGCGGCTGATCAGGTCATTGGAAATGCCGCCGGCAATCCTGCCAAGTGTGCCCATAGAGCATGGAATAATGACGAGGGCATCGTATTTGGCGGAACCGGATGCAAAGGGTGCTTTAAAGTCTTTAGTAGAAAAATAGCGGGCATCAAAACCGTTGTACGATTCGTCTTCCAATTCTGTTTGCCATACCAGTCTCGCATTATCAGTCATTACAATGGAAAGTTCTGCCAGCTGATTTTTTAGAAGAGATAACTTCTCTAAAAATAATTTTGCATACATCGATCCACTGGCTCCTGTTATGGCAACTGCAATTTTTTTCATGATGGTAATGAAGATACAAATGAGGAAGCAGAATTGTTGACTTTGTGATCGAACCGTATAAGTACCGAAAGATCAGGAGGACATTTGTACTTCAGCTACTTCCATCCAGTATTTAAAAAAGGTCCCGATCTTTTGATGTGTGCCTTCAAAGCTTGATGGTTTTTTGATATAGGAACTGGCACCAAACCTGTAACATTCGTCCCTGAAAAATGGTTGATCCGAATCGCTTAAAATAACAACAGGGATCGATGCATAACCAGGTTTTGCTTTCAATTGTTTTAAGACCTGGATTCCGTTTTCAGGAACAGCATTATAATCAAGCAGTATGAGAGAAGGTATTTCACCTGCAGCTAACGTTTCAAAAAGAGCGTTGCTGCTGTTAAAGAATTGAACCGGTACGGTGATGTTTAGTTCTTCCAGGGTTTCCCGGGTAATGTACCGGTCGTCCGTGTCATCTTCCAGCATAAAAACGGTTTTGTTCATGGTCTTGTATTTGGGTTATTAAAAGTACTGAAAGGTGGTCTTATATAGTGGTTTGCCAATTATGGTAAATAAGAAAGAGGCCGGTTGGCCTCTTTCTTATCGGTGAAAATTAAAATGCTTTTTTGGAGGGACCGCCGCTGTTACCAACCGGTGCCGGGTTGTCCCTCAGGTTCTCATATAACCATTTGGTGATCTTGCTCCATACATGGTAGCTTGTATTATCGTTCATACCGGAAATGCCATGATTCTTATTGGGATAATAGGCACTTTCAAAATCGATATTGCTTTTTACCAATGCTGTGATCATTTGTGTGCTATTCTGAAAATGCACATTATCATCCGCCGTTCCGTGAATAATAAGGTATTTGCCTTTGATCAGATCTGTATAATTTACAGGTGCTGTTTCTTCGTAACCTTTAGGATTTTCCTGCGGTGTCCGCATAAAACGTTCGGTGTAAATGTTGTCGTAATACTTCCAGGAAGTTACCGGTGCACCTGCAACAGCAGCTTTAAAAACATCAGCGCCTTTTGTTATGGCCAGGGAACTCATAAAGCCACCAAAGCTGTGCCCGTAATGACCAATACGATCTTTATCGATATAAGGCAGGTTGCCTAAATATTTGGCCGCATCAATCTGGTCTTCAATTTCCAGTTGACCCAAACGGAGATAGGTTTTCTTTTTAAATTCTTCACCACGGTAACCAGTACCCGTATTGTCAACACTCACTACAATAAAACCATTTTGTGCCAGCATCTGGTGCCACATACTGGCAGCACCAAACCTGTTGGCAACCTGTTGTGAACCGGGTCCGCCATAATTGCAAAACAGTACAGGATATTTTTTATTGGCATCAAAATCGGCGGGCTTTAACATCCACCCGTTTAACGTATCACCTTTCGAATTAGGAATGCGCATAAATGAGGGAGTGCCCAAATCAAATTGTGCCAGCGTAGCTTTTAATTTGCCTCCATCATTCACCACTTTGTTTTGAACGGCAGTAATGCTTTTTTTATCTTTTTTAATATCAAATAAGGTCACTACCTGCGGTGTAGTGATGTTGGAATAATAATCATTGAACTGGGTAAAATCCTTATTCAGTTCTATACGATGCCAGCCGGTTCCTTTTGTAAGCTGATGGGTATTTTTACCTTCAAAATCAGAAACAAATAAGTTACGGTCCATAGGTGTTGGGTAAGCCAGCGTATAATAAACCAACCTGTTTTTTTCATCAACACCATTTACATCTGCTATATCATACTTCATCTTGCTGATCTGTACTTTTTTCTTTCCATCCAGGCTATAACAATACAACTGGTTGAAACCTCTCATTTCACTGGTGAAAATAAAATTCTGCCCATCTTTCAAAAACCACCAGTCGTCCGTAATATCAACGTAATATTTATTGGTTTCTTCATACATGGTTTGTAAGGCGCCGGTGGCAGCATCCGTCATCAATAACCTTAATTCATTTTGCAGGCGGTTCATCCAGAAGATCACCAGCTTATCATCCGTCTGCGTCCATTTAATCCGGGGAATGTATATGTCACCCTGCAGGTATTGGGCTTTCACGTCCTGTGCGGATGCAACATTGTAGATATGAATGGTAACCTTTGAATTTTCTTCTCCCGGCTTTGGATATTTATAAGAATACTGTTTGTTATAGGCATCATCAAAAACAGTGAACTGGTATTCTTTTACATTGCTTTCATCAAATTTATAATAGGCAATGTAGTTACCGTTAGGGCTCCATTCAAATGCTTTGGAAAAGCTGAACTCTTCTTCATATACCCAGTCGCAATTACCGTTAATAACCTGGTTCCATTTGCCATCTGTTGTTACCGCGATGCTCTTGGCAGCCACAATATCATAGATGTATAAATTGTTATCGAATACGTACGCTATTTTGGTGCCGTCAGGTGAAAAGGTAGGATGTAAAATTTTTCCTTCATTCAGCGGAACTGCAGTTTTGGTGGCTACATCGTACACAAATACAGTTGCTTTTGAAGAACGGCGGTATATTGGCTCACGGCCGTTAAAAAAGAGGATCCGTTTTTTGTCGGCGCTTACAGTATAATCCTTCGTTTCAATTTTTTTCCCGTTAGCATCTACTACTTTGTCAGCCTCAAAAAGATTACTGAAATCTTCACGGGCAAAACCCTGGACCATCTCGCCACGGAATGTGCCTTTTTTATAAAGGTCTTCCAGTGTAATTTTTTTCTTTTGGGCACTTAATACAAGAGGTAAAAAAAAGAATAACAGGAGTACAGTTCTCATGTGTCAAAAAAATTTGAGCATAAATGTAGGGCTTTGAGTTTTAAAATCTGCAGCGTTAACTGAAATCAGCCTCATTTTTGGATTTGGTTAACGTAGGAAGGCTGAAGGAGTGAGTCAACGGTAAATGCGTTTAGTCTGCAGCAGCCAGTTGTTTTACCTGTTCATTTTTTGTTGAAAGCAGGGGAAGCCTCACAATGAATTTATCATTAGTTTCTTCTACTATAAAATCACTTCGGTGGAGTAGTTTGTATTTATCGCGTATGTTAGATAAACCGATGCCCGTTGATTCGGATTTATGCATTCTTTTGGCCAGCGTATTTTCAATAATCAACATGGCATCAGGCGTTGAGGCAATAGTTACTACAACGGGTTTTTGTTTGCTGATCACATTATGTTTTACTGCATTTTCTACCAGCATTTGCAAACTTAATGCAGGCAGCTCGTAACAATGTAAAGCAGCATCAACTTCAAGATTTAACTGAAAACCTTCGCCATGACGTGTTTTTAAAAGGCTGGCATAGGAGCGAATGAAACCAATTTCCTGCTGCAGGCTGCTCATTCCGTTTTCATTGGTGCGTAAAAGGTAGCGGTACACTTTACTCAATTCATCAAGAAAAATTTCAGCTTGTTTTTTATCCTCGTGTATCAGCGCCAATAGTGTGTTGAAACAATTGAATAAAAAATGGGGATTCACTTTTTGTTTCAGGTTTTCAAATTCCTGCATCAGTTGCATACGTTCCAGCAATTCTTTTTCATGCGCCGAGTCTTTGTATTTATCAACCAGGTAGATCACCTCCCACAATGTTTCGAAAATAACGTTAATGGATAGGCCAACCAGGTAGCCGTATTTCAGATCGTTCGGCTGAATTCGATAGCCCAGTATATGCAGACGGTGAAAAAGGAAAAAGATCAATAAAACCGAAGGCGTCATAATCAGGAGGTTGATACCAAGCTTGTACAACACCCTTTTTTTTGTTTGTTCCAGGGCGGGAAATTTTCTTCTAAGCAAAGCATCGTATTCTACGTGTAAACGCCAGGAGAAAAAACCAATGCAATATATGAGCGGGTAGGTTACAGCAGCATATTTCCAGTGCGAGAAGAAAAGCTCATCATACATGATATAACCCAAGGCCAGCGTAATAAATGGCATGGAAAGCCAGAAACCTATTAAATATACTTTGGGAGGTTTAGAAAGCTTCATACCAGTACCGTTTTTTGCAACATGGGTAATATGATCATTCTTTCACCAGGATATTCTTTAATCACAACGGGTGGGGCATTCAGCAACCTGTATTTATTTACCAGGTTATCAAGCCCTGCGTCCTCTTCAAAGCTTACAGAAATTGTTTTTTCATGTAAGGAATGCCGTATCAAAATTTCATTTTTATTCTGTGCCGTTATTTCTATAAATAACGGGTTTGATTTATTCAGCGCATTGGTATAGATGATATTTTCCAGGATGACCTGCATGCTCAAAGGAGGAATAAATTTTTCAGGTGCAGCATCAATTTTTACAGATGTATCAATAGCCTGGCCAAACCGGGTTTTGGTAAGATACAAATAAGATTGCGCAAACCTGAGTTCATCAGAAACCGGTACCAGCAGCTCATCGTCGCTACGTAGCAGGTAACGGTGCACACGGGTCATTTCTTCCAGAAATTTTTCAGCATGGTCCTCATCATCATGTATAAGCCCGGAAAGCGAGTTAAAACAATTAAATAAAAAATGTGGATTGATCTGGCCTTTTAGTCCTAACAACCTGCTTCTCTGGTAAGCATTTCTAAGCTTATCTGTTTCTGCCAGGGAACCTTTCCATTTTCGCCAGTTGGTCATTCCTTCATTGGCAAAAACGATTACAGTACTGATGATGCAGCCATATAAAACCGTCCACCAAAACATTTGCGGTTGTGTTGCGCAATTTACCAGGCGCATGTCCTTATGCATAAAAAGTAACCCGCCAATAACACCAATGTTCATAAGGTAAAAAACGGGAAGCATAATACCGATTCGTTTGAAAAGGTCACTATCCGCCACAAACCGGTTACGTATAAAAACAGCTACTGAATTAAAAAGAAAATACATCAGCACCATATAGGCCCCGTTATACAAAAAACTTTCAAAAAAAAGAGGAGAAGACGAAAAGATACAGTTGCCAAACAACATAAAATTGATAACAACAGTGTAGGGCAGCAGGATGATCAAAGACACCTGTGCTTCTTTACTGTTATACCGGTTCAGTGGCATATATTGAAGTTAAGTTTTCTGGCAGAGTTTTCCTACTCTGCAAATGAATCGTTCATCTAATCTTCAGGCCCGGTTTGAAAGGCTGTAAGATCGGGTTTATATTTCCTTGGCCTTTCCTTTTCATATGAATAAATAATAGTGTATAATTCCCTAAAAAACGGGTAACCGTTTTGCGTGTATTCGTATTTATTGTCGTTAAGAACCCCGTCTGCGTTTACATAAATAACAGCCGAAAGAAGAAACTCTATTCCATTTGCAAAATCGGTTAC
>DASTMJ010000160.1:0-2015 GCA_035714205.1 Flavisolibacter sp.
ATTTTATATTCCACCAGGTCCCTGCTACAATAAGATCGAACGAAAGATTGGGATTTAAAAACCACTGTTGGTTTCCAAAGTACATCTTCATGACAAAGCCACTGGCGCAAAAAGCCGCGGTGATAAAGAAAAACAGTATAAAATCAGCTAAGCGTTGCCTTGTTGGACGAAATCCTAAAACAGATAAATTTCTTTTTTCAAAAAACCAGGCAAGAAGCCAGGAAATGAAAAGTTGAACAATGATTCCAATCATCCAGGCAGTTTTATTTTAACGAAATAGGTGGCATGCGCACACTACAATAATAGACGCATCTACCCACTATTCAAAACTTGGTATTCACCTGCTTCAGATCGGTCCTACAGTGATTTTAATGCTTCAACCGGCCCGGTCAATGTTTGCCTGTGTTAAAACTACTCCGGTTATTGATGCGGCAAAACATAAATGCCAGGGAAACCTCATTAAGCTGGAATTTGTTGTGGAGCGACTGCCCAACGGCGTTAGCCCGGCGCTATTCTTCTTCTGGCTTCCAGTTGATCTTCCTGGAGATTTCATCAAATGTAAAGTTGCCCGGCATTTTTAGTTTGCCTTTTCGATCTATAAAACCCCATTGCCTGCATTCAAGACTCGGGTGAACGCAGTCTCCTTCGTGCTCATGTTCATTGAATATGAATTTACAATCCATTGCTATAATTGCATGTTTACTATCAAACGATGTGGCAAATGCAAACTGCGGTTGTATTACAATATTTCCCATCCGGTCTGCAAAACCAATTTTCCCAGTGCTGTCAACAATCCGGATATATCCATTTCGTAAATAGTCAGGTGTTGGCTCACCGTAGCTTATATTGTAAACCTGGAATAGAATGTTTTCATCCTTGTCTATGGCCTGCCAGCTTTTGTAACCTTTTATACCAGCTACAAAAAACTTTTCCGCCCTGTCGTTCATAATAATAAAATACTTGTCTTTAGGGAGTTTTTTTAATGTATCACCTTTAGCATTCACCAGGTAATAGCTGTAAGCGGAAGTTTGGGAAGTGTCCGAAACAGAATATATGTATTTGGTCTCCTGGCAGGGTGCAGCTAAACAGGTTATCAAAAGAAAGGTTGTTAGAATTTGCTTCATATCGCCGTTGACTATTTACATCTGCCAGGAGTTAGTGATTGAAAACCCGGCTTCATTGCATCTTTTGCACTAAAGATAATTTCCCGGACGTATATTCTCCAGCCTTTATTTTTTAAAGATCTTGGTGGCGGAAGAAAAATAACACTATACAGTTTCGTCTGATATAGGGTTTTTTTCTACAAACTCATCGTGTACTTCTTTGAACTTAGCCTGCAATTCGGTGCTGGCTGTCAGGGCAGCATCAACATGCTCATGAATATCAGGCAAACCGTCGGCAAGGGAATCATCCCCCAGGTTGATATTATCAGCTTCTATCTGTGTAATCTTTTTTAATACTGAGGTCTGGCTGTTGATCACATCATCCAGTTCCCTCAGAACCTTATCCATTAAACTGATCTTTTCTCTTGTTTGCATATCTGGTTTTTTCCAGTAAGTGTATAAATACAATGCCACAGTCTGGATCAGGTAAACAAATAATCTTTTTAGCTTTATAAACCGTCGGTACCAATGCTCCCATAATCCTGTTCGCTGCTCCATTCAAACCCGGCTGCAAACTCTGCAAGAGAACAAATTGTATCAATATAAGACCGTTGTGGGATTTTTCTATTGCTCCATGGATTTTATTTTGTTTGAATACGGATATTCATGCACAATAGAAACCTTAAAGCTGTTGGGGCCGTTCAACATTATTTATATATGGGGCTTTAAAGAAAACACTGGATTGCAACCGGAAAAATCTTCAACATAATCAATACATTGAAGATCCTGTAGTTCTGCTTAACTTAACAGGACTTCTCTTTAAAACCGGCTTACCATGAAACACTTTGTATTGCCAGTATTGCTTCTATCAATTGTTATTTCCTGCAACAATGAAGAAAACGTAAAAGATGA